>DASSJS010000489.1:0-25231 GCA_035691085.1 Longimicrobium sp. | reverse complement strand
CAGCCGCGAGTTCGTGCTGGGCGGACGCCGCTATGACTTCCGCGACCTGATGCCAAACGGCGTCACCCAGTGGGGCACCGCCGCCACCGCGGCGACTGGCACTCCGCCGGGGATCCCGTTCGTGGGCTCGGCCATCACTATCGGCGGGGAGCCGGGGGCGGCGTAGGGCAGCGGACCGCGGCGATGTGACGGCCGGGGTCTGCCGCGAACGGAATGCGGGCGTTCGAGCGGAACCGGTAATACGAAATCCGGGTGATCCGTTGGCAAGTCCACCACCTTCAGGCAAGCTGTAGCGCGGACGCTAAGTATAGATTCTTCAGTCGCTTAGGCTCCTTCAGAATGACATCACCGGGGATTCCCGAGGACCAACAGAGCACCCGGATCTGAGCGCTACGGCTGGCTCGCGCCGCGGCGCAGCAGCGGAAACGGGTTCTGGGGGGTGCCGGCCCAGTAGCGCTTCGGGTCCGCGGTGGTGGTGACCTCGAAGTGCAGGTGGTAGTTGCCCGCGCCGGCGTTCCCGGTGTTTCCCACGTATCCAAGCACGTCGCCCTGGTGCAGCGGGCGCCCCTCGGCCATCCCCGGCGCGTAGCGGTCCAGGTGCGCGTAGTAGTAGATGGTGTGCCCGTCGGGCGCCAGCTCGTACAGGGTGATGCCGCCGCGGTCGCTCTGGAACAGCTTGAGCACCGCGCCGTCGGCCGTGGCCACCACGGGCGTGCCGCGCGGCGCGGCGATGTCGATGGCGTCGTGCACGCGCCCCTGGCCGCGCGCCTGGGTGTAGGTGTCCACCAGCTGCCCGGGCCTCACCCCCCGCACCGGCACCAGCAGCTGCCCCGGCGCCATGACCGGCAGCGCCGCAGCCGGCGCGGCGGGCGAATCAACCAGGGCCGCGGGCGGCGGCGCATCGGCACGTGGCGTGGATGCGGACGGCCGCGCCGGCGGCCCCACGGTGGCCGGGCGTGCCGCGGACGGGGCGGACGTGACGGCGGCGGGCCGGTCCGCGGCGGCCTGGTAGGGGCCGACGTGGATCACCAGCCCGCCCGCGGGAAGCCAGTGCGGCACGGCCCAGATCAGCACCGTCACCAGCAGCAGCATGCATCCGGCGCCCCAGAGAAAGGGCGCGACCGAACGGCGTGAAAACATGGGCGGGGCGGGGAATGAGGGCCGGCCAGCCTGCGGGGGATGATCACAAGCTAACGGCGCGGACGGGGTGAGAGCAGCTTTCCGCCCGATTGCCCCGCACGCGGCCTTCGATCCGAGTCCCGCGGCGCACGCCGATTTCGCGGCCAGACTCGCGCCGGCGGCCCCTCCGTGCCGCGCTCGTGCCGCTTCGGGCAGCGGAGAACGCGCCCCGATGTTGATGTCCCCCACGAGCGCCGATCGCCCCCGCCTGCGCGCGCAGGCGGGGGCGATCCAGTCACCGGAGGGCGATCCCACCGGTCCCCATCATCCACTCATCCTCATGCCGTCTCTGGGGACCGATGTGCAAACCCGAGTGCGGTCAGAGCGCGCGGAGAACCAGCTTGATGGGTGAAGCCTGGCTGGACGAGAGGTTGCCCACCCACACGCTCGCGCCATTCCACCGGAAGCTGAACACGTACTGGTTGTCGGTGGTGGTGGCGTAGTAGCCCGGCGGCGGCGGGCGGACGGAAGGGCCCTCGCCGGTGTTGGTGCCGGGCGGGCCGGTGTTGGCGGTGTCGTTCACGGCGATCACGTACGCGTTGTTCCCCGTGCTGTCCACCGGCCCGCCGATCACCGCCACCACCGAGCGCCCGCCGCCGTCGGCCTGCACCACCAGCTGCATGTAGCGCGGCTCGGTGGCGCCCTGGGCGGTACTCGCCGGGGCCAGCACCAGCCCTGGCGGCCCCTCGGCGAGAGAATCGGCCAGGCCCGGCATCCCCGGCCCCATCGCCCGGATCTCGATGGGCGTGCTGTCGGCGAGGCTGACGTTGGTGACCCGGATCGCGTTCTTCCACGACTGGACCAGGAAGCCGGGCTGGGTGGACAGCGCCTCCACCGGCAGGAACAGGGGGTCGCCGCCGCCCGAGGTGAGCGCCAGCTCGCCCTCGTTGTTCAGCGTCGCGCGGTTCAGGTACCAGAACACCATCGACCCCGCGGGCGGCTGCGCCAGGTCGGCCTTCTCGTTCACCCGCAGCACCCGCGGCGCGCCGTTCCACGCACCCGTGTCGGCCGGCGCCGCGGTGCGCGCGGCGGTGGTCCGCTGCGCCGGCGCGGGCGCCACGGAGAACGCCGCGCACAGCACCAGCGCCGCCCAGCCCGCTGGACGGCGCGCGCGCGCCCACCACGCGGCGGCGCTCACCCCGCCCCGCCCGCGCGGCGGCGGGGCCCCCACGCATCCGGCCGCACGCCGCTACACCGCCTGGAGCAGCACCTGGCCCAGCGGCGAGCCCGACGACGACATGTTCACCACGTACACCTGGGCGCCGTTCCAGTTGAACGACAGCGTGTAGCTGTTGTCGGAGGTGACCGCGTAGTAGCCCTCCGGCGGCGCGGTGCCCGCGCGATAGTTCACGGCGATCACCTTGGCGTTGGTCCCCTGGGCGTCGAGCGGCCCGCCCACGATGGCGAACACCCCGGTCGCCCCGCCGCTCACGGTGATCCTCAGCCGCATGTTCTGCGGCTTGGTGGGGCCCTGGGTGCTGGCGGTGGTCCCCAGCGTGACCGCCTTGCCGATGGTGAGCGGAGTGGGCGTCTGCCCCGGCACGCCGGGCCCATAGGCCGAGATGTAGATGGAGATGCTGGGCTTCTCGCTGGTGTTGGTGGCCGTCAGGTTCGCCGCCCGCCAGTTGTGCACCACGATCCCCGGCGCCGTCTGCAGCGGGGGGGCCTTGATGACCTCGAAGTAGCTGGCCCCGGAGCTCAGCGTCAGCTCACCCTCGCTGTTTTCGGTGGTCAGGTTGAAGTAGCCGAACACCAGCGTCCCGTTGGGCGTTTGCGGCATGGTCACGCTGCCGTCCCTGGGCAGCGACATGCCGATCCCGTTCCAGGTGGCCGCGGCGGGCGCGATGGCGGGCACCGCCACCTCGCCGTCGGCGTGCTTCAGGTCGGACATGGGACGATCTCCCTTCCGGATTGGGCGTGTCGCGCGGCCCGGGAGGCGGGGATGCGCGCGGGGCCCTGCGCCCCCGGCCACGCGGCCGGGGGCGGCAGGGTGTCAGAGCGCGCGCAGGGTGAGGGTCACCTTGTCGGCCTGGCTCGACGACAGGTTGCCCACGAAGATCTGGCCCCCGTTCCAGTTGAAGTTCAGCCGGTACGAGTTGGTGGCCGACACGGCGTAGTACTCCTCGGGCTTGTCGCCGGAGAAGTTCACGGCGATCACCTTGCCGTTCTCGCCGTTGGCCGCGGGGCCGCCGATCACGCCCACCACGGTGGTGGTGCTGCTGTTGGTCTGGATCGTCAGCGACATGTTCTGCGGCTTGGTGGGGCCCTGCACCACCTCGCCGTACGCGACATCGATCGGCGTCCCGATCACGATGCTCTTGGGGGTGACGCCCGGGATGCCGGGCCCGATCGCCTGCACCAGGATGGGCGTGTCGGCGTGCTCGCTGATGTTGGTGATGTTCAGGTTGTTGGCGCGGTAGTTTTTGTTCAGCGTCCACGGCGCCGTGGCTCCGAAGGGGAGGAGCTGCTCGATCACGGGGCTGGCCGCGGAGGTGATGGCGATGGTCCCCTCGTTGTTGAGCGTGGCCTTGTTGATGGCGGCCACGATCACGGTGCCGTTGGGGGTCTGCGGCATGGAGACCTGGCCGTCCTTGGCCAGCGTCTGCGGCGAGCCGTTCCAGCCGGCGGCCGCGGCCGCCATCTTCACGCCTTCGATTCCGGGGATGGTGCTGTCGGACATGGTGCGCTTCTCCTGTCTGGGTTCAATCAACGGTTCCATGAGTGGTCCTGCCCGTCTTGCCGGCTCGCCAGGCCCTGGGTGGCCGCCTTCTCCGGTGCGTGTGTTGGCGGGGGCTAGACCGCGATGGCGGTCAGCGCCAGCCACAGCGTGCGCAGCCGCAGCACGGGGGTGTTCACGCCGCTGATCTGCGCGTACAGCGTGATGTCGAACACGAACTGCGAGCCGCCCTGCGCGGCGGGCCCCAGCGTGACCTGGTTGTCCGCCGCCCACTGCGCGATGGCGGTGGCGAAGAGCCCCGAGAAGTCGCTCAGCTGGGCGGCCCGGGTGCCGTCGATCACGAACGAGCGCGCCAGCGACACCGGCACCACCGGGCTCACCGGGTTGGCCGAGACCACCCCGCCGGCCGAACTCACCGGGTACCGGAAGCCGCACGACACCTTCACCCGCCGCGGCGCGCCCGCCTCGTCGGCCTGGGCGCCCGCCTTGTTGGCCCGGGCGCGCGCCTCGTTGGCCCGGGCGCGCGCCTGCGCCGCCAGCAGGTTGCTGGTGGGCTCATCGGCCAGCAGCGCGTACATCATGGCGTAGATCCGCTGGCACAGCCCGGGGATCCCCGGGGGCGTGGTGGCGGTGGGGCAGTCGCCGCCCTGCAGGGGGAGGGAGGCCACGTCGATCGGGTCGGGATAGTCCACGAACGGGGTGACCGGCTGCGTGGCGCGCACCAGCGGGGTGCGGTAGATGAACTCGCCCTTCGCCACGTACTCGTTCCCCCCCGCGCCCATCCGGATCACGTTGCGCTCCACCTGCACCCCGGCCAGCGCGTTCTCGGCCGCCAGCACGTTCAGCCCGTCCACCTCCACCCGGTGGCTCACCCAGTCGTTCACCAGCTCGGGAACGGGCGTGTACAGGTCGGTGATCCCGCCGGGGATGGTGCCGGGGACCTGGTTGGGGTACTCCACCCCCGCCGGGTCCACCGCCACGATGGAGAGGGTGGCGCTGGGGAAGCTCGACTCCTGCTCGTTCCAGGTGAGGGTGATCAGCCGCTGCGGGCCGCTGTTCTGGACGCGGTCGATGATGGTGTAGGGGTCGGTCACGCTGGCGAGCGACCGCGCCAGCATCAGCGTCTGCGGCGGCGGCGGCGGCGGCGGCGTCCAGGTGGTGTTCCGCACCACCTCGTTCACCAGGCCGGCGAACACCCCCGCCGCGGCGGCCCAGTTGGGGTCGTCCAGGTTCCCCAGCACCGGCATCAGCACCGGCCAGGTGGCGCTGAAGCGGGCCAGCGCCTCGAAGAGGGTGTACAGCGTCTCGGCCTCGGCCAGCGCCATCGCGTTCATACCGCCGGAGCCGCCGCTCCCCGCGCTCAGGTTGGTGTTGTAGGTCACCGAGCTGGCCAGCTGGTCGCGCGCGGTGAGCTGCGCCTGGTACTGGTACTGGAGGTACCACGCCGCCGCCGCGGTGATCGGGTTCTGCGCGCCCGCCGCCGCGTTCGCCGCGGCCGGCATCCCCGTCTGGCTCACCAGCGTGGGCGGCGTGGGGTACTGGCGGAACACCAGCGGGATCTCGGTGCGCCCCGTGCCCACCACCGGCGCGCCGCCGGGGTACGGGTTCACCAGCTGCAGCCAGATCGACGAGCGGGCCTCGTCGCCGGCGGGCTTGGGCTCCGTGAAGTGCTGCACGTGGGTGACGTTGAACTCGAGCCCCAGCTCCACGCTGGGCGTGTTCTGCACGTCGGCCACGCCGAAGAGGAAGGTGAGGAGCCCCGGCCCGCTGGGGTTCACCTCCACCTGCGAGGCCGAGATGGTGAAGCCGCGCGGGAGCTCGGTGCCGCCCACCGGGCGCACCGTGCCGTACAGCGAGTACAGGTCGCCCACCCCGGCGGGGAGCGGCGAGGTCCACCTCACCCCGTACTGCACCACCGTGTCCACCGCATAGGCCGTGGCCAGGGCGGCCCGCATCTGCTCGCCGAACGCCTTGCGCGCCTCGGTGCGGGCGGCGTCGGTGCCGGTGAACGGCGCGCCGTCGTCGAACAGCCAGTCGACCTCGTTCTTCGAGAAGAGGTTGGCCAGCGAGCGCCGGCCGGTGGCCACCGTGGTGTAGGCCGGGTTGGCCGCCTGGAAGGCGCGTGACGCCGAGGCCGGGGCCAGGAAGCCGTCCACCGCGGCGAAGAAGGTGGTGTTCAGCCGGTCCAGGTCCACGTCGGTGAACAGCTGCTGCGCCGCCCAGTTCGGCGGGGTGAGCTCCGAGGGGAGACCAGGGAGCGGCACCACGGCCGTGTTCAGCGTGTTGTCGAGCGGGGTGGGCGACAGGTAGAAGGGGCCCGTGCCGGTGCCCTGGCCCACCGTGATCCCCACCAGCGACGCCTGCACCGCCCACAGCGACTGCGCCGCGGCCTTCCCCGCGCCGCTCCCGTCGCTCGCCACCCCGGCTTCGCGGAGCGCCGCGCGGTGCCGGCCGGCGCTGGAGGCGGGCGGCCCGGCCTCGGTGGCGCCGCCCAGCCCCACCGACAGCACCAGGGCGCTGAACGACTGCACGAACGCCGCGGCGAAGTCGGTGATCTGCACCGTCCTTCCGCCGATCGAGGCGCCCACCGTGGCGACCACCGACGAGTAGCGGTTCTGCGCCGACGGGAAGGTGACCACCCCGTCCCGGATCAGCAGCGGCGAGATCAGGCCCTTGTCGCGCTCGATCCCCAGCAGCACCACCATCTCGAACACCGGCGGCAGCGCCCCCGGCCCCGACACGGCCACCGCCAGCGGCACCGGCCTCACGTCGAAGGCCGGCGATCCGCCGGTGCTGAGCTTCTCCAGGTACGCCACGATCTCCTGCACCATCGCCAGCACCAGCGTCATCTGCGCGGGCGCGAGCGTCGTCTTGGCCATGCTCCCGTCGCCCTGCAGCGCCAGGTTGGTCTCCACCGCCATCGTCACACCCGGGCCGGTGAGCTGGTCCTGGATGGTGTACCACCCCTGCAGCGCGGCCGCCGCCTCGTCCAGGCTCAGCCCCGCGAACGCGGTGGGGTCGGGGCGCAGCGTCACGTTGAGGGTCGCCGCCGCGCCGCCCGTGAAGTCGTAGTCGGTGGACACCCCCTGCCACTCGTCCACCGGCACGATCGGGTCGAAGTACAGGTTGGTGGACGAGAAATCGAGC
The DNA here is from genome assembly GCA_035691085.1 of Longimicrobium sp. Classification (GTDB taxonomy): domain Bacteria; phylum Gemmatimonadota; class Gemmatimonadetes; order Longimicrobiales; family Longimicrobiaceae; genus Longimicrobium. Next base: position 18,228 of record DASSJS010000489.1, on the reverse strand, counting down.
TCGCCCGGCATCTGGTTGCCGAAGACGTCGTTCTGGTAGAAGCCGATGCTCACCGGCTGGCCGATGCTGGCGTAGCGGTTGGCCGGCCGGGTGGTGACGCCCTGGTTGGCCGTGGCCACCGCGTAGAGCGGCGCGTACACCCGGAACGAGCTGGTGTCGCCGCCGTCGCCGCCGGCCAGCCGCAGCCCGTCGGCGGCGCTGCTCCCCTCGTCGGGCTGCTGCGGCTGCACCGGGGCCGACAGGTTGCTCCGCACGAAGCCGGCGGTGGCCTGCACCTGGTAGGTGAGCAGCGAGTACAGCGCGTTCAGCTGGCCGGCGCCGCTCCCCGAATCGGCCAGCGCGGCGCGCACCTCGGCCGCGTCGGTCACGCCGGCCTGCACCAGCGCGGCCACCAGCTCCGAGCGCCGCCACCCGCGCGGCGATGCCGCGTTCGCCCCGGCCAGCATGGGCGCCAGCCGCGGGTGCGGCTGCAGGAGCGCGTCGGCCTCGCTCTGGGTGAGCAGCACCCCCACCGAGCCGGCCGCCACCGAGCCGTACTGCGTGCTGAGCGCCGGGTTGGCGGTGTCGGCGTAGTACAGGAGCGAGGTGTCGACGCCGCCGATCACCACCGCGTTGTAGTACGGCTGCACCCTGGCCGGGCTGGCGGGGGTGTTCTGCGTGCCGTCGGGCTTCCAGGTCACCAGCAGGGTGAGCGGGGCCGGGCCGGCGGTGAAGAGCGTGGTGGGAAGGCTCTTCCCGTCGCGGTTCAGGTAGCGCAGGTAGTAGCCCGGCGCGTTGGTCACCGCGGCCTGCTGCACGATCCACAGGAAGCCGGAGAGGTCCGCCAGGTCGGCGCCCACCGGCACCCCGGCCGGCTCGGGCTCGGCCTCGGCGAGCATCATGGTGTTGACCCCGGCAGGCGGCGCCGACACGGTGGTGGTGTTGGTGCGCAGCACGAACACCGCGTTGCCGTCCACCGCGTCGGAGCGGAGCCCGCTCTGCCCGGCGGCCGCCTGGTAGAGCACCTGCAGGGCGGCGATCTGGCCGGTGCCGGCGTCCAGGATCTGTTCGATCAGCTCCTGGTCGGCCTGGCTGGCGCCCGAGAGGGCGAACACGTCGTCCAGCGGCTGGCCGCTGGCGCCGGGGATCTGCGCGGCGGTCAGCGAGAGCTGCGTGGCCCAGGTGAACTGGCCCGCGGGGAGGGCGGTGCCGCCCGGGAGGTAGGCGGCCCCGGTGGCGCGCGACTGCACCAGCACCGGCACCGTCCCCGTGGCCTGCAGCTGCGACAGGTTGCCGGGGAAGGGGAAGAGGGTGGGGGTGGCGCCGCCCGGCTGCGTCCACACCACCGCGTTCTGGAAGGCGAACGACTGCGGCCCCACGTCGGTGAAGGGGAGCTGCACCGGCGCGGTGGGCCGCTTCACGTCGGTGGCCTTCGCCTCGGCGAACGGCTTCAGCCACTCGGCGGTCAGCTTCCAGCTGGCCGTGCTGGTGATCCACTTCTGCTGGCCGTCGGGGTTGGTGAGCGCCACCGTGTACTCGTTGGCGGTGCCCAGCGAACCCACCGGGAACTCCTGCCAGAGGAGCGCGTAGAGCGGGTTGGTGGTGGTCAGCGGCTGGCCGCCGGGCACGGTCAGCCCGCTGGTGTACGGGAGGCGCGCGCCGCCGCGGAACGAGCTGCTCATCTGCCCCGCCAGCGACTGGAACTGCCCCGCGCCCACCGCCGCCTGGATCAGCGTGTCGATCCGCCCCTCGTCCACCCGGCCGTCCTGCATGATCTGCAGCACGGCGTGCAGGCCGCCGCGCACCAGGCCGGTGAAGTAGTTCAGGAAGATCTCCTGCACCAGCGGCACCGTGGCGGCCGCCAGCATGGTGGCGGTGAGCCGGCCGGCGCCGGCGTTCTGCTGGTTGACGAACAGCTGGTTGAAGTACGCGTCCACCTCGGCGATGTAGTCGGTGGTCACGTTGTTCTTGCTGCTGAACACGTAGTCCATCTCGTCCGCGCCCCCCGCCCCGTTCTGGCGGCCGGTGGTCTGGATCTGCAGGAAGGGAGGCATCGGGAAGGTGGAGGCGTACCCGGTGCCGGCCTGGTCCTGCGGGGGAAGGGTGAGCGTGGTGGTGCTGAACACCGCCAGCTGCAGCAGCAGGGTGGGGTAGTCGATCCACCCCACCAGCGCCTCGGGGGTCTGGTCGAGCGCGGCCACCTCGTTCTGCGTGACGGTATACGCCCCCCCGCTCCGCTCCAGCGCGTGCCCCACGGCCCAGGTCACCAGCTGCGCCGTGGCCGCCTCGAAGGGCTGGAACTGGTCATAGGCGGGCGGCGTGGTGTACGTCCCGGGGTAGTAGCGGATCCCCAGGGTGGTGGCCAGCCAGGGGGTGCCGGTGCCCGTGGCGGCGGGGAACACCACCGTCCCCTCGGGGAGGAACCAGAGCCCCAGGTCGGAGTTGAGCCCCGCGAGGAGCGGGAGGACCGGGACGGCCTCCATCGCCATCAGCATGGTCCGGCGGGCGGCGAAGGCGCCGCGCTGCAGGAGGAGCGCCTGGTTCGAGCCGGAGCGCAGGAGCTGCCACTCGAAGCGGAACGAGGCCCGGAACGAGAAGGAGATGGTGATGGAGAAGAGCCCCAGGTCGATCTCCACCTTCACGCTCACGCTCACGCTGGCCTCGATGTACAGCAGGATGCTCCCGCTGCTCGGGATCGAGCGCTCCCAGGTGAGGATCACGCCGATGCTGGCCTGCAGCCGGACGTTGACGCTGGCCTTGATGATCACGAAGTCGATCGAGCCGTACAGCTCGCCGATGATGCCGAACTGGCCCTGCAGCTGGAGCGCGTCGGGGGTGCGGAAGATGTCGGGGTTCCCCGACGAGAGGTAGCCGGCCGCCCCCTGGATGATCCCGAAGAAGGTGACGCTCACCCCCGCCTTGAGCGGGCCCGCCACGAAGTCCTTCCCCACCCCCAGCCGCGCGGCGAAGCCGAACGCCACGATGCTGGGGTAGCTCCCCTTGAAGACGTCGGTGGTGGCCGAGCTGAGCGACGCGATGTAGAAGCCGCCCGAGCCGGTGACCGGCACCGGCCCCGCCTGCGCCTGCACCCGGAACGAGCGGCTCCAGTCGTTGCCGGCGGGGAAGCCCACGTCCAGCTTCCAGTCGCCGTTGGTGTACACGCTCACCGCCAGCGAGGGGAGGGTGAGCGACGCGGCGCCCACCTGGAAGGTGCGCAGCGTGTCGGGGAGGGCCAGGGTGGCGTAGAACAGCCCGATGGTGTCGCTGATCTTGGTGTAGGTGATCTCGAACGAGAACAGCTTCTCCACCGTGAGCGTCAGCGAGTAGAACGGCGTCACGTCGTAGAAGATGAACCCCACCTCCACCACCCCCAGCAGCTTGAACTGGGTGAGCGCCAGCCACTGCCCGTCGGGGTGGTAGACCTTGTCGTACTCGCCCTTGCTCACCGCATTCCAGAAGTCGGTCTGCATGAACGAGAGGAACGACTTGAAGGTGGTGGGCGGGTTCCTGGGGTCGGGCCCGGTGCGCTGCCCCAGCCCCAGGTACACCAGCTGGAACACCGGCGACTTCTCGCCCTCGCCTCCCGGGCCGCCGGCGGGGCCGGCCAGCGCGCGCCCGCCGCCGCGGCCGTGCAGCGTGCGCCCCGACACCTGGTCGGTGAGGACGGCCCACCCCTGCGGCGGCAGGTGCACCGTCACGTCGCCGCCGGTCTCCTCGCGCGTGGCCACCGCGGTCACCGCGTGCCCGCCGGCCAGCGCCTCGCCCGCCGCGCCCCGGGAGGCCGGCGTGCTGGACGGGGCGGAGCCGCTCTCCGCGCCCACGCCCAGGCCGGCGGGCACCTCCAGCCGACGCACGCCGTCGGGGAAGATCCGCCAGTTGGGGGGAAGGGCCTCCATCACGTCGGCGCTGGCGCCGGTGCCGCCGGTGCCGCCCGCCTGGGTGCTGACCGCCGCGATCCACCCGATGCGCGACGCGTCGTCGATGGGGGCGAAGAGGGCGAAGTCGAAGAACTGGTTCTCGCCGGGGGGGAGGCGCTGCCCCAGGATCTGGATGAACGAGTTGTGCAGCGCCAGCACGAGCATGGACTTGCCGTCGTCGCCCGTGTTGTACTTGAGGATGAACTGCTGGATCACCAGCTGGAGCACCCCCTGGATGGTGATCTCGAGCTTGCCGTTGGCCTCGGGGAGCTGCACCCCGAAGGCGATCTTCCCCGCGCCGCCGTTTTCGGTGAGCCATCCCACCATGAAGGAGAAGCGGAACGCCTGCAGCGGGCCGGCCAGCGCCCCCCACGAGCCCAGGTCGAGCTCGAAGGCGAGCCCGTAGTTGAACTGGTTGGTCAGCGTGAGCCCGTTCCCCAGCGGCACCGAGGCGAGCGCGATGTACTGCAGCTTCTCGAGCGTCTGCTGCTCGGGGAACTCGTTGTAGAAGAAGGAGGTGAGCTTGAACGGCAGCAGCCGCAGCATGCTGGTGTCGCCCTCGCGCGGGGGGCTGGCGGCCACGTCGAGCCGCAGGTTCCCCGGCGAGAAGGTGAGCTTCAGGTTCCCCGTGGTCGGCGACGGCGGCGGGGGGGCGGGGGGGATGGTCGCGGCGTAGGTGGTCAGGTCGAACTGCACCGCGATCCCCAGGTCGTTGAACACCAGCTGCTTGAACGCGAAGATGTCGAGCACGTCGAACTTCTTGAACACCATCTTCCCCCAGATCCCGAACGACGCCTGGATGGTGCTGGTGGTGCCGCCGCCGGCGGGCGCCGTGGGGGCATCCTTCGTTTCCTGGAGGAACGAGAACTGGAGCTTGGTGAGGGTGATGTTGTCGAGGTAGGGGTTCTCGCCGAAGGTGAAGGCGAAGTCGCCCTCGGCCACGAACGAGTACACGCCCTGCCCCGAGGTGGTGTCGTCACCCGAGGTGGAGTGCGCCTGGTACGACCCCGTGATCTTCACCACGTTCTTGCCGTCGCCCGCGGCCGCCGCGGCCACCGCGGCGCCCGAGGGCTGGTTCAGCGTGACGGGGGTGCCGAACAGGTTGTTGATGGTCAGGTTGATCAGGCACGAGAAGCGGGTGAGCTCGCTGTTGGTGAACAGCGCCCGCAGGTACTCCACCTCGAAGTTGTACGACACGTCGAGCGACGCGCCGCCCCCCGAGTCCGGGGGCGCGGCGGGCTTCTCGTAGTCGACCAGGCCGAAGAGCGAGCTCTGCGCCAGGGTGGGGGTGGTGGCGTTGGGGTCGGTGTCGTTGATCGCCACCCCCACGTGGTGCACGCGGAACTGGTCGATGGTGCTCACCGGCCCGTCCTTCCCCGGCACCGTCATCCCGCCGGTGACCGCGCGGATGGCCGTGGGGAGGTTGTTCAGCTGCATGTTGGCGTTCACCGCCAGCACCCCGCTGAACGCCGGGTCCGTCACCACCTTGTAGAAGTTGTAGTAGAGCGAGGTGGTGTCGGGCTGCCCCGAGGGGACGCCGCCGGGGCACTTCCCCTTGCCGTACACGTTCTCGCACGCCTGCTGGATCATTCCCTGGAGGTAGGCCTGCGCCTGCTGGGGGGTGAAGGTGTCGTTGAACACGTACGGCTGCGACCACAGGCTCACGTCGTTCACCAGGTCGGCGATCGACTGCCCCGGGTAGAACTTCATGATCAGGATCGGCGGGGTGCCGTCGGGCGCCCGCGTTCCCATCGGCGACAGGGAGAACGGCCACCCGGCGATGTTCAGCGTCTGGTCGGCCCCCGCGAACTGGAAGAGCTGCTGCGGCTGCGTGTTGGGGTTGTTGAGCGTGCTGATGACCAGGAAGGTCTGGTTCTGCTGCAGCGCCTGCCGCACCTGCTCGCCCATCTGCGTGATCTGCAGGGTGTCGGTCCCCACACCGCTCAGCGCGGGGGAGATGGCGATCTGCGTGGTGGTCCAGGTGTTCTTCACGTCGAGGCCCGCCAGCAGCCCCTGCGGCGTCATCGCGTAGCGCACCACCACCTCGTCGGCGGGGGTGTCGGCGGCGGCCATCAGGCCGGCGCTCCGCGCCGCGTTGTTCAGCCGCAGCTGCGCGGCGGTGAACTGGTTCTTCCGCGTGGGGTTGAGCGCCGTCGACTCCATGGAGAGGAAGGGCGCCGACTCGCCGGGCGTGCCGAACCGCAGCCCCGCGTACGGCACCATGGGCACCGGCGGCGCCTGGGCGGGCGCGGCGGCCGCGGCCGCCGCGCCGTTGCCGTTGCCGGCGGTCGCGGGCTGCCAGGTGGGGAGCGGGAGGAAGTCGAGCAGGTACACCGACAGCCCGCTCTCCGGGGCGGCGCCGGCCAGCATGGCCGCCTGGGTGGAGGGCTGCTGGTACAGCGGCGACTCCTGCGGCTGCGACACGTAGCTCCCGCCGGTGGTGACCAGCTGCACCCACGAGGTGGTCACGTTCCCGCCCATGCTGTCCAGGTACGCGGGCTCGTTCCCCACGCCGGTGGCCGGGGTCAGCTTCTGGAAGGCCGCCTCCCCGGGCCGCAGCACCAGCGCGTCGGGGGTGGCGCCGCCCACCGCCACGTCCAGGAACTCGGTGCCGGTCACCCCGCACAGCAGGTTGCCGCGGTCGTCCACGCCGCCTGCGGCCAGCGGGAAGGTGCCGGCGGGGGTCAGGTAGGAGGTGCCGGTGTCGGTGGGCTGGTTCACCGGCCGGTTGGCGAACACCAGCCGGGTGGTGGTGGCGGCGTTGCCGTTGGAGGTGGCCAGCGTGAGCGCCGACCCGCGGCTGGTGGTGAAGTACGAGCCCACCGTGGGGTCGGTGAACTGCAGGTAGGTGCGGGTGCCGTCCAGCGGCCCCAGCACGTCGAACCACCCGCTGAAGCCCATGGCGGTTTGCGGGGTGCCGCCGGCGGCCACGAAGGCCGGGTAGCGCAGCGCCGTGAGCACCCCGGCCTCTCCCGGCCCGAAGTACATGAACCCCGCCTCGAACGCCTCCAGGTCGGTGGCGGCCAGGCTGAAGGCCGCGTTCACGCTCCCCGCGTGGGGGTTCCCCCCGGCCGCCGCGGGCGCGTCGTCCATCGGCAGCAGCAGGCTGCTGGAGGTGGAGGCGAACTGCTGGGTGGGCTGGCCGGGCGCGGTGGCGCTCAGCTGGATCCCCTGGGTGTTGGCGAACTGGAAGGTGTTCGACCCGTCGTCGAAGCGGATCACCGCCTGGTTGAACGGGTTGGCCTGCTGCACCAGCGTGACGTTGCCGGCAAAGTTCAGCGTGTACGACGTCTGCACGAACGGGGTGGCGGTGCCCTGGTTGGCCACCAGGATCAGCGTGGCGGCGGCCGCGTCGGCTCCCTCGCCCGTGAACCAGCCGAACTGCGACGGCGGGGTGCCGGCGAACACCTCGCGCAGGCGGGCCGCGAACGCGTTCCAGTCGCGCGTGGCCGGGGCGAAGAAGGCGAAGTACCCCTGCAGCTCCGGCTTCGTCCAGTTTTCCTGCGTCAGCTCGAAGGTCGCGTCGGTGCGGCTCGCGTCCTGGAACAGGAACCCCACCCGGGCCTGGGAGGGATCGGCGTCTCCCGCCGCGGTCAGGTACAGCCCGCTCTGCTGGCGCTTGAAGGTGATCATGGCTCTGGCCCGCGGTCAGGGGAGACGACGTTGCGGCCCCCGCGCCCGCGGCGTGCGGGGCGGTTGCAACGGGTTGTCCGTGTGGGGCGTCGTGCTTCAGGCCGGGATGATCCCCGGCGCCGGGCTCCCGGGCTGGTGCCCGGGTATGGGGGCTCGCGGCCGGTTGGGCCGCACGGCACGCGCGGGTGCCGGCCCCCAGGGGAGAGCTGTTCGGCGGGTTGCGGGGGCGCCGCTTTCGAAGCGCGGCGGCGTCCACGAAACGCGGAGCGTAGCTCTCGCGATCGTCTCTGACGTGGCCCGTGAGGGACGGACCAGAGGCACGCCAATCAGGCCATGCCGGGGAGAGTGGGAACTGCAACCAATTACTGGAGCAGTTTGCGAATGTAGGTTGCGTTCTCTGGAAAAGTCAATCTTCTTCTTCGTGGCCCGCTCGCCGCTGGCACACACCCGTTTACCGTTCCCCGCTTGTTTTGCGCACCGGGCGTGGGAAAAAGGGGTGCCCCGCATCTCCGGAACTCCCTGGAAGCCGTCCGCCCGCGGCGGGCGGATACGGCGGGGGGAGGCCGGCGCCGGAGAGCCGTGTGCGACGGATGAAGTTCACGGCCGGCTCCTCGTCGCCGCTTTCCGTCTTCAGTCCACCAGGGCTCGGCGGCGGTCGTCAGGGCTCGCCCGCCGGAACGACGTCAATCTTGACGCGGCGTCAAAGGGAAGCAGGATTGTGGGGCGGGCGGCGTGATCCCCTGGCCGTCCCGCGTCTCTCCCCGGCATCCCGGCCTCGCCCCAATTTCCACCTCTCGCACCAGGACATCTCTCCCATGCAGCAGATCAAGGGCACCATCCTCAAGTCACGCCTGGGCTTCGTGGAGCAGCACTGGGGGCGCGACGGCGTGGAGCGCGTGGTGGGCTCGCTTCCGGATGAAGACCAGAAGGCGCTGCGGACGCTGTTGAGCGTGAAGTGGTATCCCTTCGCGCTGGGCGAGCGGCTGGACGCGGCGATCGTGCAGGTGCTGGGGAACGGGCACCACGAGGTGTTCGAGCGGCTGGGCGCCGCCTCGGCCGATGCCAACCTGGGGACGGTGCACAGGCAGTTCCTGGCCCCGGGCAAGCCGCACGTGTTCCTGGGCAAGGCGCCCATGATCTACGGCCTGTACTACGAGACGGGCCGCCGCACCTACGAGCAGACGGGCGAGCGCTCGGGGGTGATGACCACCTACGAGGCCGAGACCTTCAGCGTCCCCGACTGCCTGACCGTGGCCGGCTGGTACCGCCGCGCGCTGGAACTGTGCGGGGTGGAGGGCGTGTCGATCACCGAGGACGAGTGCCGCGCCCGCGGCGGCGAGGTGTGCCGCTACCGCATCGAGTGGAAGGGCGCGCCGGCGGCGTGAGCGGGCAGGGCAGGCGCGATCGCGCGAAAACAGGTAGATTTCACCCGGATCGCCGGCACGCCCCAGGGTGTGCCGGCGATGTGATCTGGCCGAAGCTCCAGATCCTTTCGTATGACTGGCCAGCCGAATGGGCCCGGGATCGATGCAGCCCAGCTTTCGAGAAGACAAGGCAACGCAGGCCGCGGCCCTCCTCCTGAAGTGGGCCGGCGGTTCGATGAACTACATGAAGCTGATCAAGCTTCTGTACCTGGCCGACCGGACGGCCCTCGTGCGCTGGGGACGGCCGATCACCTTCGCACGCGCCGTGTCGATGAAGCACGGGCCGGTGCTGAGCGAGGTGCTGGACCTGATCAACGAGGGCAGCCCTCCGGGCACGCGCTCGCTCTGGAATCGCGCCGTGTCCAGCCCCACGAACTACGAAGTCCGCCTGAACGGCGACTGCTCGGCGGACGATCTGTCGGATGCCGAGGAATCGGTGCTCGTGGAAGTCTTCAACCAGTACGGAAGCCTGGACCCGTGGCCGCTGGTCGACATGCTGCACAGCACGCTGCCGGAATGGATTCCGACCAGCAGCGCCATCCCGATCCAGTACCGTGACATCCTGCTGAACGAGGGCTGGACCGAGGCCGAGGTGGCCGAGGTGGAGAGCGAGCTCGAGAACGTCGCATTGCTGGACCGCGTTCATCCGGCATGAAGGTCTACGCCGGCCGCACGTTCATGTATCCGAACGGCGGAATTCCTCACCTGTGGATCGTGGTGACGGAGCCTTCCGGCACGCCGGCCGAGGTGGTGATCGTCAGCCTGAGCTCCGAAAAGGCTGGCAAGGACGCCACGGTCAAGCTCGGTCCCGGCGATCATCCGTTCATCCGCAAACCGACGGTGGTGTTCTACCCGGATACTCGCCTGATGCCGGTCCAGTCCATCATCAACGAGGTCCAGAACGCCCAGGCGACCTTTCACGCCGACTGCTCCGAAGACCTGCTGGACCGTGTGCGGCAGGGCCTGCTCGCGTCGCCAGCCACTCCCCGAAGGTTGAAGGCATACGTGCGAGAGCGGATCTGATATGACGCGGCCTCGATCGCGCTCTCGGAGGTAACCGCGATGGGCAGCCGGCATCCTCCGGCTGCCCGTTTCCGTATCTACCGCCGTCGGGCCGGCGGCGGGAGCGGCACGGTGCAGCTGGGCTCGGCGGGGAAGCGCTCGCGGCACCAGCGCAGGACTTCGTCGGCATCGGCGGCGTGACCCTGGGTGGCGAGCTGTGCGGCGACGGCGTGGAGCGACTGCGGCCACAGGGTGTACGTGCCGGGGCGCTCGTCCATCGCCGCCACCGACGAGCGGAAGACGGCGCGCGCGGAGTCGATGCCGCCGGCCGCGTGCGCTCGCAGCACCAGGGCGGGGACGGAGCGCGGATAGCTCCACTGCGTTCCGTTCAGCGCCGCGGCGATGCGGCGGAAGGGAAAGTCCTGGGCGTTGCTGTTGGCGAGCTGCACGATGATCGTCCGCGTGGACGGCTGCACCCAGATCCGCTGCCCCAGCGAGCCGTCGGCGTAGAAGTCGCCCCGTGGCGGCACCATGGGGTGCCACCAGTACAGCGTGTGCTGCATCCCCCACCAGGTGACCACCTCGGGCGCAGCGCGCGTGCCGTCGTACCCGACCGACGTGGCCACCCACTCCGCGGGGACCACCTGCCGTCCGTTCCACATCCCCCCGTTCAGGTACAGCCGCCCGAACTTGGCATAGTCGCGCGCGGTGGCGTTCCACCCGGTGGACACCTTCTCCTGCCCGCCGCGGTGGTCCAGCAGCCACGACCCGTCGTGCTCGGCGCCGATCGGCTTCCACACCATCATTTCCATGTACTCGGCCACCGTCCAGTGGGTCGCGCTGGCCAGCACCCATCCCAGCACCTCGGCGTCGGTGTCCTTGTACTGCCACCGCGTTCCGGCCGGCTCCACCCGCTTCACGCCGCGCAGCAGGGCGTGCAGGTCGGGCGTGTAGAAGATGCGCGCGTCGGTGCTGAACGCCTGCCGCAGGATGCCGCCGCGCGCGTCGGTCCAGGCGGTGCCGCTCCGCATGCCCAGCAGCTGCCGTAGGGTGACGGAGCCGTACGCCCGCCCCCGGAGCGCGACCACGTACGTGCCCACGGAATCGTCGAGCGAGCGGATCTCTCCGCGCGACAGGGCGATGCCGACCAGCGCGGAGAGCGCCGACTTGGCCATGGAGAACGAGTTCGACACCCGCGCCGAGTCGTGCCCGAAGGCGTAGCGCTCGTAGAGGATGGTGTCGTTGCGGATCACCAGGAACGCGTGCGCCCGCATGGCGGTGAGATGCTGTGCCAGCGGGATCAGCCGTCCGGTGCCCGGCTCGCGGACGCTCACCGTGTCCAGGTCCGTCCGCTGCCGCTCGGCCCGGGCGAAGCGGAACGGTGTGGCCGAGGCGTGCATCACGCGGGTGGGAAACATCCGCATGTCGCGCGCGTCGGGCTGTCCGTACCACGCGGTGCGCAGCAGCGTGCACCCGCCGAGGGCTGCTGCGAGCACCACAAACCCGGCGGCGCGGGGGATACGAAGGACGGGATGATGAGTCGGCATGGTTCACCCGGGTGGATCGAGGGGATTCGGCGAGGATCACGGCGCACGGAGCTTGCCGCGCGCCCAACGGAAAGACGCGCGCGTTACCGGCGAGTGCCGCCCGCGTGATCATCCCGTCCCTTGTACCAGGTCCGCTAGCAGGCTTTGCGCTTCGATCATGGTCCTGACGACGTCCTCCGGAGTCTTTCACCGCGCTGCGCGCAGCTACGGCGGATGAAGTGGTCGCATCGGTCCAGGCAGTTGGAGCCTCGCGCAGTTTGCAAGGCTTCTCGTAGTGGTTGCCGCGGCTTCAGCCGCCGGTGAGCGTATTCCGATCGATGCCTTTCCACCTCCCCGATGGCGTGGAGCATGCGTCCTCAGCCGACCCCATGGTTGGGTGGGCAACACGTTCACGCGGGAGGGCATCTTGGATAGAGATGACGCAGCGGGCGGCACGCCCCTGGGCGGCGGATCGAGCTTTGGTTCCGGCGCGAGCGGGGGTGCGGGCGGGGTCGGCGGGTCCACGGGCTCGCAAGGCGGATCGGGCGCCGGCGGGCTGAGCGGAGCGGGCGGCTCCGGCCTTGGCGGTACGAGCGGCTCGGGGTCCACCAGCACCGGCGCGGGTTCGACGGATCTTGGCGGCTCCGCCGGGACGAGCTACGGCGGCCTGAGTGGCACCGGCGCGGGCTCGACGGATCTTGGCGGCTCCAGCGGGACAGGCGCCGGATACGATGCCCTGAGCGGCGGCACCGGCGCGAGCTCGACGGATCTCGGCGGTTCCACCGGCGCGTTGCCGGGCTACGGCGACCTGGGCGGCGGCACCGGTACCGGCGCGACGGGTCTCGGCGAGTCCACGGGGTCCGGGATGGGGGCGGTGGATGACACGCTGGACGGTGGGCCCGGCACGGTCTCGCCCGGCGTCGGCGGCTCCACGGGCACGGAGGCGGGCTACGGCGGCCTGAGCGGCGGGGGCACCACGGGCACCATCCCCGGCACCACGCACGTGGGCGGGACCGCCGAGGTCGGCGCGACCGGAGCAGCCGGAGTTCAGAGCGTCGCGCAGGGGACCGAAGAGCGTGGCGGCGGCGAGGGTCTGCTGGACCGCGCGAAGGACGCGGTGTCGGGCGCAGCGGGAGCCGCGGGTGACCTGGCGGGCCGCGCGGGGCGCTCCCTCGGCACGGTGCCGGCCATCGCGGCGGTGGTGGGCGGGCTGGCGGCGGCGGCGGGTGCGTGGTGGCTCATGCGCTCGCGCAGCAGCGAGGCCGAGATGGGCGAAGAGGACGAGACCCACTTTCGCACGCACTTCGAGTCTCACCCCGCGCGTGCCAGTGGGATCACGTACGACCACGCGCGCACCGGCTACGCGCTGGGGCACGTGGCCTCGCGCAACCCCGACTACGCCGGCCGATCGTTCGACGACGTGGAGACCGAGCTGCGCACCGGCTTCCGCGGCGAGCACGCCGGCAGCTACGACACCCTCCGCGACTTCACCCGCTACGGCTACGAGCGCGGCCGCGGTGGCGGCACCGGCGGGATGAGCGGCACTGGCGGCACCACCGGCTCTACGGACGGGCTCGGCGGCACGGGAGGGGGAGAAGTGTTCTGACGCCGCAGCATGGGAAAGGACGAGGGGCGTCGCCGCGGCGGCGCCCCTCGTCCTTTCATGCGCAGTCCTTTCATACGAAGTCCGCCTGGGTGTTCGCCGCTCCGATGAACATTGAGACGTCATCAGAGGCTTCCACCATGCCTGCGCGCGACGATGACGGATGAACGTGTCCAAGCTGTTGGAGCCTCGCGCTGTTTGCGATGCTTCTCGTGGTTGTTGCTGCGGCTTCAACCGCCGGTAAGCATGGGCTGGTCGACGGCTCTCCATTCAGGCCGGTCACGACATAACCACTCTGCCATCGTATTGTTTCGCGGGCCGTCGCGAACGGACGTGTGCGATCCGTCACGCATTTCGCGCGATCGGCCGCTGCGCGGAACTCCGTTCGTCCCATCCTTCTCATCGTGTTAAACTTTTAGCACCTCGGGGCCGTCTCATGGGGCAAGGGTGATCCGGATCGCCTTCGCACCATGCGCGGAGTTTCCCGTCATGTCGCAGACCGTGAACATCACCATCAGCGGGTTGTGCCTATTCACGCCGGGCGCGTTCGGCCGGATGGTGTGCCTGCTCCCGGCCACCGGCGCGTCCGCGGGTGACGGCTCGGTGCCCTTCCACTTCCCCCTGCTGCGCTACGACGCGGGGCTGGTGGAGAGCGGGGCCGAGAAGGGGCTGGACATCACCGGGCTGGAGTTGTGCCTGGGGCTGGGAGACGGAGCGCTCGACCCGTCGCTGGTGCGCGGCGTGGTGGATCTGCGGCCCTACACGCGGGCGGGCGTGCCCGTCCACCTGATGGCCGGTGATGGCGGCGGCACGCTGGCGGCGCGGGTGGAATTCACCGCCGGCCGCATGCGCAGCTCGGGAACGCTGAGCTGCTGGACCATGCGGAGGCCCGGGCATTCGGCCCGCGAGCGCGTGGAGCTCACCAACGCGGTGGTGTGGACCGCCACGCTCGGGGATGGCGCCGGCCCGCTGGCCATCCACGGCGGCGCCCTGGGCGCGGGTGAATCCGATCCGCTGGTCACCTTCCGCCGCGACGTCCCCGTGCTCGGCCTCACCCTGTCGCACGACGTGGCGCACGAGCACGGCGGGGTTCCGCCGGTGGGCGCCCAGGCCGAGCACTTCGAGGCCTATCGCTGGCTGCTGGACGAGTACGCCGCCTGGCAGCTGCCGCGGTTCGCCGGCCAGGGGGCGTGCAACGGTGGCGGCGGCGTGTTCGGCTTCGGCGGCTCGCCCTTCAGCTGCATGGTTGCGGGGATGACGCCGACGCCCTGAGGGGGCGGCGGGTGAGTTTCGGTACTCGAGGGGCGTCGCGCGAGCGGCGCCCCTCGTGGTGTCCACTCGCGATTGATTGCCAATTCGGCCCTGCTGGCCCATCGTTGCTGAAAGAAGGACGCACATCAATCGCGGGAGGGATCAATGAACGCTTCCATCGGCCACTCCGTTTCGTGGATGCTCAAGCGCTTTCCACGCATCGTGCTCGATCCCGGGGCGGACGGCTTTCGGCCGCTGGCCGGCCGCTGAGCGGACAGAGCCAACCGATGCTCCCGAAAGAGGCGTTCCTCTCCCACGCGAGCGCCGACAGCGAAACGGCCGAGAAGATTGCCGGCACGCTACGTAGGCACGGCGTGCCCATCTGGTACAGCCCCTCCGACATCCTGGGCGCACAGCAGTGGCACGACGAGATCGGTAATGCGCTGGCTCGCTGTGACTGGTTTCTCCTTGTGCTGACTCCGGCCGCCGTCGCGTCGGTATGGGTCAAGCGCGAACTCGTTTACGCGCTGAACGACCCTCGATACAGCCGGATCCTTCCCATGCTGATCGAGACATGCGAGGCGGAGCGGCTGTCGTGGGTGCTTCCTTCGTTCCAGATGATCGACTTCCGCAGCGATTTCGACAGAGGTTGCCGCCAGTTGCTGCGCACGTGGGGTCTGGGGTATTCCCCGCCTTCGTAGCAGGGCATGGCCAGCGGGGATTCCAAGGTCCCGCGGGTTTGGTTATCTTTCACCTTACAAACGACTTGGCTCCGGCGCGGACCCCAGGGTCCCGCCGGAGCCTCGCGTTTTCCCGGCGGCCGGTCACGCGGAGGTATCGTGCCGCTCGCTCGCGCCGCGTGGGGCGCCGCTCGCCCCGCGAGACCCGCCGTTCGTGCCACGGGCGGTGGCCCCGGCGCGAAACGTTGACAGATTTCTGACACGCGGGGGGAAACTCTCGTCTCCGCGTGGCGTACACCCGGTTCGCTCCGCCCACGGGCGGGGCAACCTCCGGGGCCTGCCGAGCATCTCAACCAGTGCCCGGCGCCTGCAAAGCCCGCCGCCGCTCCCGTCTTCTGGAAGACGGAGAACCCGGCGGCCGGCACGTGGCGGCCCGCGGAGCCCACTTTCTCGAACATCAATCGATTTCCCGATGAAGCGTATCGCCGGATCCCTCGTTGCCCTGGCGCTGTTGGCGGGCGCCACGGCTGCTCACGCACAGAACGGCCCTCCCGCGGGCGCCCGCCCCGCCGGCCAGCCCCCGGCCGGCGCACGCCCCGGCGGCGCCCCCGGCATGGCGGTGGGCGCCCAGCAGGGCCCCGCCGGCGAGATCCGCGGCACCGTGCGCGACGCCAGCAGCGGCGCGGCGCTGGCGGGCGCCAGCATCGCCGTGCGCAGCGCGGCCGACAGCTCGCTGGTCACCGGCGCCGTCACCCGCCCCGACGGCACCTTCCGCGTGGAGGGGCTGCGCCCGGGCGCCTACTACCTGCGCGTGAGCCGGCTGGGCTACACCACCGGCACCGTCAGCCGCGTGGCCGTGACCCCGCAGGCGCAGACCGCCGACGTCGGGATCGTGCGCCTGAGCGCCGGCGCCGTGGCGCTGCAGGGGATCACCGCCACCACCGAGCGTTCCGCCGTCACCACGCAGGTGGACCGCACCGTGGTCAACACCCGCGACCTGCCCAGCGCCACCGGCGGCAACGCCACCGACGTGCTGCGCAACGTGCCCGGCGTGGACGTGGACGGCGACGGCAAGGTGAGCGTGCGCGGCAACGAGAACGTGGCCATCCAGATCAACGGCCGCCCGGCGCCCATGCGCGGCGACGCGCTCACCAACTTCCTCAAGCAGCTCCCGTCCAACATGGTGGACCGGGTGGAGGTGGTCCCCAACCCGAGCGCCAAGTACGACCCCGACGGCATGGGCGGCATCCTCAACATCGTGCTCAAGCAGAACACCGACCTGGGCACCAGCGGCGGCTTCCAGGTGGGCGGCGGCACCGGCGGCAAGTACAACGGCTCGGGGAACCTGAGCTGGCAGCAGGGGAACGTGACCCTGTTCGGCAGCTACGGCTTCAACCGCGACAACCGCGACCAGCGGGGCTACAACTGGCGCAACAGCCACTTCGAGGGGCTCCCCGAGACCTTCACCATCCAGGACAACGTGGGCGACGTGACCAACCAGTCGCACACGGTCAACCTGAGCGGCGAACTCAAGCTGGGCCGCACCAGCATCGCCCCCGCGTTCATGCTCAACAAGCGCGCGGCCGACGCCGACACCCGCAACGCCTTCACCGAGCTCAACGCGCTGGAGGCGGTCACCGGGCGGTACGACCAGAGCACCGACCTCGCCTGGCGCGGGCTGACCACCGACTACTCGGTGAACGTGCGGCACGCCTTCACGCCGCAGCGGCACGAGCTCTCGGCCGACGTGCGCTTCAACCGCTCGCGTGACGACCAGAACAACCAGTTCACCTACGACCCGCTCAGCGGCACCGCGCTCTTCCCGCTGCGCGACGTGCGGAACCTGGGGAACAACGTGGTGCGCGAGGGGAACGCGCAGGTGGACTACACGCGGATGTTCGGCGCCACCAAGCTCGAGACGGGGTGGAAGGGGACGCTGCGGCGGCTGGACAACCACTACCTGACCGACTCGCTCACCAGCGGCGTGCCCGACCTGGCCACCCGCCGCACCAACAACTTCCAGTTCAACGAGAACGTGCAGGCGGGGTACGCGCTGCTCACCCAGCCCGTGGGCAAGGTCACGCTGCAGGGCGGCCTGCGGCTGGAAGTGGCCAACACCAGCTTCGAGCTGGGCAACGACCGCTACCCCAACGACTACACGAGCCTGTTCCCCAGCGCGGCGGCCACCTACACCATGGGGCAGACGGGCCAGCTGCGCTTCAGCTACAGCCGGCGCATCCAGCGTCCCAACCCGCAGTTCCTGAACCCGTTCCCGATCTCCGACAACCCGCAGAACGTGTTCGTGGGCAACCCGGGGCTCAAGCCCGAGTACACGCACGCGCTGGAAGCCAGCGTGCAGCGGTCCGTGCCCTTCGGCTCGCTGACGGTGACGCCGTTCTACCGTCTGACCGAGAACGTGGTGCGGCGCTACCAGACCGTGGACACGCTGGGCGTCACCACCAGCACCATCCGCAACCTGGACACCTCCAGGAGCTACGGCGCCGACGTGAACAGCCAGCTGCGCCTGGGCACGCGCCTGAGCGGGATGGTGAGCGTGAGCGGCTTCCGCGTGGTGACCGACGGGAGCAACGTGCAGAGCGGGTTCGGCAGCTCCAACCTGACCTGGAGCGCGCGCACCAACTTGAACCTGAAGCTGACCCCGAACACCGACGTGAGCTGGTTCCAGTTCTACCGCGCGGGGCAGAAGACCGAGCAGGGGCGGGTCGGCGCCTTCACCATGGCCAACTTCTCCATCCGGCAGAAGGTGTACGGCGACAAGGCCAGCCTGAGCCTGCGCGTGGCCGACCCGTTCGACCAGATGCGCTTCACCTTCGAGACGGCCGACGGCAACAGCGAGCAGATCAGCCGGCGCAGCTTCAACGCGCGGGCGGTGTTCCTGAGCTTCAGCTACAACTTCGGCCGTCCGCCGCGCATCCGGCAGCCCCGCCCCGACCAGCAGCAGCAGCCCCAGACGCCCGATCCGATGGGCGGCGTCGGCCCCAACTGACCCCGGTTTCTCTGCACGACGGGGATCACAAGCGTGCGCCGGACCTGATCCACGGGTCCGGCGCACGTTCGTGTTTATCGGAGATTCGCCGACCGGCTCCGCGCGACACCGCCACGGACGCACTGAGGCACTGACCGCACTGACGCACTGACCGCACTGACGCACCGGTGCGCTCCGGCGGCGCGGGCCCCCCTGGCGCCTGAGGC
>DASSJS010000488.1:0-8633 GCA_035691085.1 Longimicrobium sp. | reverse complement strand
AGCGCATCGGAGCGCGTTTTCGGCTCACAAACCGCGCTCTGCACGCTTGGAGGACTCACCAGAGACTGCCCGGCTGCCCGGTGATGCCGCAGTGGCGGCCTCGATCTGGGGATGCCGGGAAGTGCCCCAGGTTATCCACATTCGCCGGGCAGACGATTTCTTCAACACCCTTCTAGGCAGCCCCGCCCCGGTGACGAATTCAAAGTTGGAGACCGGGTCCGCTATCCGTTGCCGCGAGGCGTTCTCGATGCAGTGGTGATCCGCGACGACGGTGATATCGGTGTGAATGGCCGCCGCATGTTGTTGCTTCGGGGGCTTACCGAGTCCACGGAAGACACCTTCATGTCGCCTGCCGAGATTCTCCTCCCGGCGAACTGACGCGGCTGGCGTTGACGAATACGAAACCAGGCCGCCCCCGCAGTTGCGGAGGCGGCCTGTGTGTTTGATGCGTTTGTCCGGCTCGTGCCGCTCAGCCGAAGGCGGCGAGGAGGTCGTCGATCTTGTCGAGAACGGGCTCGCGGTTGTCGGCGTTCTCCTCGTAGCGGCGGATGCGCAGCAGGGTGCGCTCGTCGAGGTCGGCGTCGTCGAGCCAGTCCACCAGCGTGTCGCGGTCCATCCCGTCGTAGCCCAGCACGGGCTCTTCCAGCAGGTCTTCCTCGTCGTCTTCCAGCAGCAGGCCGCCCTCGCCGCCGGTGCCGGGAAGCGCGGGGCGCAGCCAGCCGCCCTGCCGGTAGTCGCGCAGCGCCAGCACGATGGCCGCACCCGCCGCCGCCCCGATCAACACCTTCAATGCCCTCATCGCCGTCCACCTCGTGTCGCGGTTCATGGGTCTCCGCGGCCAGTGGCGAGCAAAACCCCGGCCACGGGCGGCGGCTCAGCCCGCGGCGTCGCCCGGGTCGCGCACGCGGATGCGCTGGGCCAGCGAGTGACTGATCACCTGCGGCGTGCCGTTCACCTGCAGCGAGATGGGGCCCTCGAAGGGCTGTTTTCCCATTACCTCCACCTGTGAGCCGGGGTACAGGTCCATCGACCCCAGGTAGCGCAGCTGCTCGGGCTCTTCCACCTCCACCTCCAGCACGCGCCGCGTCTCGCCCGGCTCCAGGTCGCCCAGCGCGGGGTAGCGGCTGGTGTCCACCTCGCCGCTGGCGGTGGGGATGGCGTTGCCGTGCGGGTCGCGCTCGGGCTCGCCCAGCAGCCGCGCCAGCCGCTCGATCAGCTCGTCGCTGGCGGCGTGCTCCAGGCGCTCGGCCTCGTCGTGCACGCGGTCCCACGCGTAGCCCAGCTTCTCCACCAGGAACAGCTCCAGCACGCGGTGCCGCCGGATGATGCGCAGCGCCGCCAGCTCGCCCGCCGCGGTCAGCCGCACGCCGTAGTACGGCTCGTGGCGCAGCAGCCCCTGCTCGTCGAGCCGCTTGACCATGGCCGTCACCGCCGCCGAGGTCAGCCCCAGCCGCTCGGCGATGCGCGAGGTGGCCACGGGGCTCTCCTGCTGCTGGAGCATCCACACGGCCTTCAGGTAGTCCTCGACGACGGGCGTGTACATCCGGTTCCGGACGATGGTGATCGGGGCGCGCTCCTGCGTGGAACCGAACATCTCCGGGGCGCCGGGCGAAGTCAAGGACGGCAACGGCGGGCTTCGGGCGTGTTTGGCGCCGAGGCGCCAAAGCGGGCTGCGCGCGCCGTAGGGCACGATACCGCCGTGCCCAACGGCGCCGGGCCACCGCCGCGCTTCACATCTTTCGCGGATCCGCCACGCTCGTTCGCGCGCGGCGGCGTCCCGGCCCTCCGGGCGCGCATCCCATCACGCAACGGCAGGGAACCGGGAACAGGGAACAGGGAACAGGGAACAGGGAACAGGGAACAGGGAACAGCTAGCAAAGTTCTCGGCGGGAAAGCCGCGTGCGTCGGGCAGCGCTTTCAGTGCGCTGCGACCGTCGCGGCGGCTGTCGCGTCCGGATCGCGCGCCCGGCCGCGCTTCCGTACCCCCGCACCCCGTACCTCCGCACCCCCGTACCTCCGCACCGCCCGTACTCCGCACCCCGTACTTTCGTACCCTTCGGAGCGTCCGCGCGCGCACCTTGCGCGCACGGAGCGGGCGCGGCATGTTGGGTTTACCCCGTCCGTTTCCACCGCGCGGGGCCCCTCCGGCGCCATCTCGCTCCCTGTCCCCGTGCGGATCCGGCGCCCGCCGTTTCGCCCAGTGCCCACTCGCCCGGTGACCGACGCCGCCGACGTGTTGCGCGACCCCGCGCGCCTTGCAGCCCTCGCCGACACCGGCCTCCCCGACTCGCCCCCCGAGGAGGCGTTCGACCGGCTGACCCGGCTGGCCGCTCGCGCGCTGAACGCGCCCACCGCGTGCCTTTCACTGGTGGACGGCCATCGCCAGTTCTTCAAGAGTGTGCATGGAGCGCCCGCCTCGCTGCATGGCGTGCGCGAAACGCCCCTCTCGCACTCCATCTGCGCCCGCGTGGTGGAGTCCGGCCAGGCGCTGGTGGTGCCCGACCTGGCCGCCCACCCGGAGCTCTCCACGCACCCCATGGTCACGGAAGCGGGGCTGCGCGCCTATGCCGGCTACCCCGTGACCGCCGCGGGGGGGAAGGCGCTGGGCAGCTTCTGCGTGTTCGACACGCGCCCGCACGAGTGGGGCGCCGGCGAGCTGTCGGCGCTGGCCGACCTGGCCGCGCTCGCGGCCGACGAGTGCGAGCGGCGCCGCTGCGACAGCGAGCTCAGCCGCACCGAGCGCCTGCTGCGCGAGAGCGGGGGGTGGTTCCGCTCGGTGGTGGAGCAGTCGATCATGGCCATCTACTGCTATCAGGACGGCCACTTCCGCTACGTGAACCCGCGCTTCGCCGAGATCTTCGGCTACTCCATCGACGAGATGCTGCGCCCCGACGCCTTGCAGCGCGTGGTGCACCCCGACGATTTCGCGCGCGTGGCCGAGAACATCCGCGCGCGGCTGGACGGTGAGATCCCCACCGTGCGCTACACCCTTCGTGGCGTGCGCGCCGACGGCGAGGTGCTGCACCTGGACGTGCACGGCACCCGCACGCTGGTGGAGGGCCGCCCCGCGCTGATCGGCGTGGGGTACGACATCACCGACCGGGTGCGCGCCGAGCGCGAGCGCGAGGGCGCCATGGCCGCGCGCGACCGCTTCTACGCCATGGCCAGCCACGAGCTGCGCACCCCGGTGAGCACCGTGATGCTGTACAACGACCTGCTGCTGGGCGATATGTGCGGCCCCCTGAGCGCCCAGCAGCGCGAGGCGGTGGAGCGCTCGCAGGGCTCCGCGCGCCACCTGCTGGACCTGATCAACGACCTGCTGGACCTGTCCAAGCTCGCCGCCGGCCGGCTGGACGTGCGGCTGGAGCCGCTCGACGTGGCCGCGCTGGTGGAGGAAGTCTTCGCCGAGCTGACCCCCATGGCCGCCGAGCACGGCAGCACGCTGGAGCTTGCGCTGGCGAGCCGTCCGCTGGAGGTGGCCGGCGACCGCAGGCGCATCCGCCAGATCCTGCTCAACCTCCTCTCCAACGCCATCAAGTTCGGCGGGGGGCACCCGATCCGGGTGCGCTGCATGCCGGGGCAGGGGGGCGTGGCGGTGGAGGTGAGCGACCAGGGCTCCGGCATCTCGCCCGAAGACCTCCCCCGCATCTGGGACGACTTCGTGCAGCTGGGCGAGGGCCAGCCCGGCACCGGCCTGGGCCTCCCGATCGCGCGGCGGCTGGCGGAGCTGCTGGGCGGCGCTATCGAAGTGATGTCGGCCCCCGGCGCCGGGAGCACCTTCCGCTTCGTGCTCCCCGGCACCTTGCCGGACGATATGCTGTTCGCGGCCGAGCCGGCGGTGTCCGCGGTATCTTCCTGATCCTCGATCTACATCCACCCCGCCCCTCATCCTCCCCCCGGGGCGGCTGAAGCCACGGCTACAACAACAGGGAGCCTCGCAAACCGCGCGAGGCTGTGAGTCCGGATTTGTGCGTCAGCCGCGGCTCGCGCGATCACCCGGCCTCGTCCACAACCACCCCAACACCGCGTCCACCAACCTCCCCGGTGCGGGGGAGGTGGACGGCCTGGGCCGGCCGGAGGGGGGCTCGGCGCCGCGGCACGCCCGAAATCTCTCCGGCGCAAGCAGTTGAATGAATCGCGCCACCGTGGTTGCCTCACTTCTGTTTCGGTTTATATTCGGTGTTCTTCGCGAGATGCGGCCGGCGCCGTCCTGTACGCGGGCCGGCGGCACGGCGGTGTAGTGCGGGGGTACAGGGCGGGCACATTGAGCCCGGCGGGCGCGAGGGGTTAGGTTGTCGCCCCGGAGTCGCCCAACGAAAGCAGTGGTCCGCCGATGAATTCCCACGCACTGAACGTACTGGAGTACCGCGACGCGCTCGACCTGGTCGCGCGCAACGCTTCGTCGCCGCTGGGCGCCGACGCGGTGCGCGCGCTGCAGCCCAGCGCCGACCTGGGGTGGATCGAGCCCGAGCTGGCGCGGGTGGAGGAGATGCGCGCCTTCCTGGGCGGCGACACCGGGTGGGGGCTTCCCGCCATCCCCGACGTGCGCGAGGGCGTGCGCCGGCTGCGCATCGAGGGCTCGGTGCTCGAGGCGGGGCAGCTGCGCGACCTGGGCACCCTGCTGGCCTCCAGCCGCACCACCCGCCGCGCCCTGCTGGCCGACGGCGGCGCCGAGCGCTTTCCCCTGCTGGCCCTGATGGCCGGCGGCCTGGTGCAGGCCGAGAAGGACGAGGCACAGATCGCCCGCGCCATCGACGAGGCCGGCGCCGTGCGCGACGACGCCAGCCCCGCGCTGTACCGCCTGCGCCGCGAGATCCGCACCGTGCGCGGGCGGCTGGTGGAGCGGCTGGCCGCGTACATGTCGGCGCTGCCGGACCACTACCGCGTGGCCGACGCCAGCGTGACGGTGCGCGACGGGCGCTACGTGATCCCCGTGCGCCGCGAGGGGCGCGGCGAGGTGGGCGGCATCGTGCACGACGAGAGCGCCACCGGCGCCACGCTCTTCGTCGAACCGCCGCTGGCGATTGAGGCCATGAACCGCCTGCGCGAGCTGGAGGCCGAGGAGGCGCGCGAGGTGCTGCGCATCCTCCGCGAGCTGACCGACCGCCTGCGTCCGCTGCAGCCCGAGCTGCTGGCTTCGCTCGACGCGCTGGTGGCGCTCGACAGCCTGTACGCGCGCGCCCGCTACGCGCTGCGGGTGGACGGGCGGCGCCCGAAGATGCTCCCGGCGGGGACGGAGCACTACGAGGTGGTGTACGGCCGGCACCCGGTCCTGCTGGACCGCAGCCGCGACGTGGTGCCCTTCGACCTGCGCATGGACCAGGGCGAGCGCACGCTGCTGATCTCGGGCCCCAACACCGGCGGCAAGACGGTGCTGCTGAAGGCGATGGGGCTGGTCTCGCTGCTGGCGCAGAGCGGGATCGTCCCCCCCGTGGGCGAGGGGACGCAGCTCCCCGTGTTCCGCGAGGTGTTCGCCGACATCGGCGACGAGCAGAGCATCGAGGCCTCCTTGAGCACCTTCAGCGCGCACCTGAAGAACCTGCGCGAGGCGCTGGAGGGTGCCGATTGGGAGAGCCTGGTGCTGACCGACGAGGCCGGGAGCGGCACCGACCCGGTGGAGGGCGGCGCGCTGGCGGCGGCGGTGCTGGTGGAGCTCACCCGGCGCTCATGCTTCACCGTGGCCACCACGCACCTGGGGCAGCTGAAGCTGCTGGCCACGCAGGAGCGCGGGATCATCAATGCGTCGCTGCAGTTCGACGCCGAGCGGCTGATCCCCACCTACCGGCTGGTGAAGGGCGTCCCCGGCCGCAGCTACGGGCTGGCCATCGCGCGGCGGCTGGGCCTGCCGCGGAACGTGCTGGAGACGGCGGAGAGCACGCTGCCGCAGGGTGAGCGCGACATCTCGCGGCTGCTGCTGGAGTTGGAGGCCAAGGAGCAGCGGCTCGACGAGGAACAGCTGCGGACCGAGCGGCTGGCGGCCCAGACCGAGCGGCTGCGCGGTGAGCTGCAGGAGCGCGAGCGCGGCCTGGCCCAGCGCGAGAAGGACGCCGAGCGCCGGGCCCGCCAGCAGGCGCGCGACCTGCTGCTGAAGGCGCGCGAAGAGGTGGAGGCCGCCATCGCCGAGCTGCGCGGCGCGGCCGAGCAGGGGGCCGTGGACGAGGCCGCGCGCGCCGCCCGCCGCCGCGTGGAGGAGGCGGCCAAGCGCCAGCGCGAGCGCGTGCCGCGGGAACGGAGCACCAAGGCTGGCGTGCCGGCCGCATCGCGGCGCGCGGCGCCCGACCTGGGGCCGGGGGTGCGGGTGCGCATCGAGTCGCTGGGGCGCACCGGCACGGTGGTGGAGGTGCGCGACGGCAAGGCCACGGTGGAGGCGGGGTCGCTGCGCCTGCAGCTCGCGACCGACGACCTGACGCCGCTGGCCCCGGGCGACCAGGAGCCGCAGAAGAAGAAGCCGCAGGCGGGGTACTTCGTGCACAGCGTGGAGGCGCGCCCCGAGGTGGACCTGCGCGGGATGCGGGTGGACGAGGTGGAGACGGTGCTGGGCCGCGCGGTGGACGACGCGATCCTGTCGGGCCTCCCCAGCTTCCGCATCATCCACGGCAAGGGCACCGGCGCGCTGCGCGCCCACGTGCGCGACCTGATCAAGGCCGACCGGCGTATCCGTACGTCGCGGCCGGGCGAGTTGTTCGAGGGGGGCACGGGGGTGACGGTGGTGGAGTTTGCATGAACGGCGAACAGGTGCGTAAGTGCGCGAGTGCGTGAGTGCGTTGAGGGACGGGCGCTGAGGAGAGGCCACGTGGCGGGCCGCGGCGCCGCGGGCCCTCACCCTGGCTTTCAGGCGCGACTGCGTCGCGTCCTGAAAGCCGGTCCCTCTCCCAAAAACAGCCTGGGAGAAGGACCCGGGAGCGCTTCGCGCGGCTACTTCATCACAGCGATCGAGCGCAGTTCTCCGAATCCATACCCCTCCCCCCGCGCAGCGGGGGGAGGGGCCGGGGGAGGGGGGCTTGCCGCGGCCGCGCCGATCCATGTCGAAACGGCGAGGTGCCTGGGATGGGAATCCGCGAAGGCGGACTACGGGCCGTTGTTGCCGCGGTTTCGACCGCCTGCGTGGAGGCCGCCAACGGGCCGTTCCCGGTTCCTCACACTGCGACGGTACGAGGCCGGAGCGCGGCGTAGTACATTGAAGGTCCTGCAGTGGAAACGGGCGACAGGAGCCCAGCCATGGACGCATCGCAGGCTGTTCCCTGTACCCTGTTCCCTGTTCCCTGAAGAAGTACCCTGATGCCGATCCCCGACCACCTGGTGGAGCAGATCCGCGAGAGCGCGGACATGGTGGAGATCATCTCGGAGCACACGCGCCTCAAGCGCTCCGGGAAGACCTTCCGCGGGCCGTGCCCGCTGCACGGGGGCGAGGGGCCCAACTTCTCGGTGGACCCCGCCAAGGGGTTCTACAAGTGCTTCGTGTGCGGCGAGGGTGGCACGGTCTACACCTTCCTGATGAAGCACCTGGGGATGAGCTACCCCGACGCCATCCGCCACGTGGCGGCGCGCGTGGGGATCGAGGTGCCCGACGAGCGCGCCGAGCGGCAGGAGGAAGACCCCCACCGCCACTACTACGACGTCAACGCCTTCGCCCGCGACTGGTTCCGCAAGCAGCTGTGGGAGACCGACGGGGGCCGCGCCGCGCGCGAGTACCTCGAAAAGCGCGGCGTGGGGCGCGAGCACGCCGAACGCTTCGAGCTGGGGTGGGCGCCCGAGGAGTGGAACGGCTTCAGCGAGGCCGCGCGCAAGCACGGCATCCCCGACTGGCTGATGCTGGAGCTGGGGCTGCTGAAGGAGAGCAAGAGCGGCCGCGACCCGTACGACGTGTTCCGCGGCCGGGTGATCTTCCCGATCCTGGACCTGCAGGGGCGCGTGGTGGCCTTCGGCGGCCGCATTCTGGGCACGGCCGAGGAGCACGTGCCCAAGTACCTGAACAGCCCCGAAACGCCCATCTACACCAAGGGGCGCACGCTGTACGGGCTGAACTGGGCCAAGAACACCATCCGCCGCGAGGAGACCGCCCTCGTGGTCGAGGGCTACATGGACTGGGTGTCGCTGGCGGCGCACGGGGTGGGGAACGCGGTGGCGCCGCTGGGCACGGCCATGACCGAGGAGCAGGCGCAGCTGATCGCGCGGTACTGCGAGCGCGCCATCCTGCTGTACGACAGCGACAAGGCGGGGCTCAAGGCCACCTTCCGCTCGGGCGACGAGCTGCTGCGCGCGGGGATGGAGGTGCTGGTGGCCACCCTCCCGCAGGGCGAGGATCCCGACTCCCTGGTGCGCGCGCAGGGCGCCGCCGCGCTCCGCCGCTACCTGGACGACGCGGTGGACGTCCTCGAGCGCAAGATCCAGATCCTGGAGCGCCGCAACTACTTCGGCAGCATCAAGGGCACCCGGCAGGCCATCGACTCGCTCCTCCCCACCGTGCGCGCCGCCGCCGACGAGGTGCTGCGCGGCGTGTACATCCAGCGCATCTCCGAGAAGACCGGCGTTCCGCGCGAGACGCTGGAGCGCGAGGCCGCCCAGCTTCCCGCGCACGAGCGGCGCGCCGGCACGGGCGACCGGCGCCAGCGCGACGCCCGCGACGCGGCCCC
>DASSJS010000487.1:0-6545 GCA_035691085.1 Longimicrobium sp. | reverse complement strand
AGGTGGCGCTCGCGCTGAGTATCGAAATTTTTTTGGAGAGCCCCCCTCGCCCCGGCGGCCACTCACGGAAGGCCGGCTGTCTCAACGGATCGATCAGGGGATCACGAGACGAGTCTGTCATCGTGCACGTCCTGCGCATCGGCCGGTGACGACGTTCAGCTCGTGCCCGCGCCGTATAGGTTCCGTGAAAAAATTTGGTTCTTCGGCCACACGACCGCTGGCCCAGCCGCACGATCATCCCGGCGTGCCCGGATCCTCCTGATCGACGCAGTTTGCCGTTGAATGGGAATCACGCTGGAGGCCGTGGCGCCCGCGGGACCCACCGCGGAACATTCCCTCTTCGTCTCTCCCGGTCGATCGATCCCCGCCGCCTGCCGCCTCCTGCGACCCATCCCTCGCTATCCCGGTGCCTCGCGCCGCAACCCTGGAGGGGACGGTTTGATCTCCTGCGGAAGAGCAGTGGTTGCCAGCCTCTGCCCCTTCGCCGCGTTTGTCCACCATCGGGATGGCCCGCCACGGTTCGTGCCGCGGGAGGACAGACCAGGGCGCACGAAACAAGGCGGCAGGGGATTGTCGCAACCGGGGCGATGGGTGGATGGCACGTGCCGCGGCTGCCACGTGGAGCGGGAGCACACCGGTTCTGCAAGATGCCGGGAACCATGCAGAATAACAGGCGAAATCCCGGTCCGGAGAACCGGCTGGACTTGTGTAAACACTATAACCACAATAACTTACGGCTCGTTCCGCAAAGTGGAACACCCGTTGCCTTATCCGGTGCCGACGCCGGCCATTGGTGGTCGGACGGTCCCAACTCATCCCTCTGGATAGGAGCACCCCACCATGAAGAGCCTTCGCAACTCGAAGGGCTTCACCCTGATCGAGCTCATGATCGTGGTCGTGATCATCGGCATCCTGGCCGCCCTGGCGATCCCCCGCTTCACGCAGGCCTCGGCCCGCGCCAAGGAGAAGGAAGCGGACGGCATCCTCAAGCAGGTCTACACCCTGCAGCAGACCTACTACGCCAACAACGGCACCTACGCGGCCGACTTCACCACCCTGACCACCGTGGGCTGGGAGACGCCGACCGGCATGAAGTGGTTCACCGCCCCGTCGTCGCCGGCGTTCCCGGTCAAGATGGCCGGCTGCCTGGGCAAGGGCTACAACAAGCGCCAGATCAGCGACACCGGTGTGATCACCGACGACGCCGCCTGCTGATCTACCCCCCAGGGTTGAGCCGGGACCACCCGGGAGCCGGCACCGCGCCGGCTCCCGGGGCCCCGGCCCCAACCCGGGTCCTCCTCACCTTCTCTCTTCATGCGAGCCATGGAACAGGCACAACCGCTCGCCCGGTCGCGCCAGGGGTTCACCCTGATCGAACTGATGGTGGTGGTGGTGATTATCGGCATCCTGGCCGCGCTCGCCATTCCGCGGTTCAGCATGGCCGCGCATCAGTCGAAGGAAAAGGAAGCCGACCTTACCCTGAAGCAGGTGTACACCCTCCAGCAGACGTACTACGCCAACAACGGCACGTTCGCGTCCGACGTCACCCAGCTGCAGACGGTGGGCTTCGACGCGCCGGTGGGGTTCAAGTACTACTCCTGGAGTGGTGACGTGTCGCTTCCGCTCTGCCTTCCGTCCACCGGCCCCTGGGCCGGCCGCAGGGTGGATCTGAACGGGAAGATCACCGACTGCTGAGCCCACGCCCCACGGGGCGAACCGAAGGACGACCGTGAACGTTGCAGTGACCGCGCCGAAGGCGGCCGCGGAGCCCCAGGCTCCCACGGACCGCCTTCCGCGTTCCCGGAGCCCGGGCCACGCCGCGCCCGCCGGCCGCGCGCGGCTGCTGATCCCGGCCGCCCTGCTGATCGGCGTGCTGCTGCGGCTGGCGCAGTACGCCGTGAACCGTTCGCTCTGGATGGACGAGGCACTGCTGGCCTCCAACTTCCTGGACGGCCCCTGGAGCCGCCTGCTGGAGACCTTCGAGCGGGGGCAGACGGCGCCGCTGGGGTTCCTGGCGCTGGTGAAGGGCGCCGCCGCGCTCCTGGGCCGCGCCGAGCTGGCGCTGCGGCTCCCCACGCTGGTGGCGGGGCTGGCCACGCTGGCGTTCCTTCCGCGCGTGGCCCGGCGCTACACCACGCGCCGCGCGCTCCCGTTCGCGGTGGCGACGGTCGCACTGGCGCCGTACCTGGTCTACTACTCCTCGGAGGTGAAGCCGTACGCCTTCGACGCGCTCTGCTCGGTGGCCGTCCTGGCCCTGGCGCACGACGCCGCGCGCCGCCCGCACGGCCGCCGGCTCGCCGCGGCGTTCGCCCTGGCCGGCGCCGTGGCCGTCTGGCTCTCGCAGCCCGCGGTGTTCATGCTGGCGGGCACCGGCACGGTGCTGGGCGCGCGCGCGCTGCGCCGCCGCGACCTTTCCGCCCTGCGCCTGCTGGCTCCCGTCGCCCTGGCATGGGCGGCCAGCTTCGCCGGCTCCTACGCGGTGGCGCGGCACCAGCTGGGCGACGCGGCGTACATGAAGGCGTTCTGGCGCACCGGCTTCGCGCCCCTGCCCCCGCGCGCCGCGGGCGACTGGCTCTGGCTTCCCCGCATGCTGGCGCGCGTGTTCCGCGAGCCGATGGGCGTGGTGGGGCACGACACCTCGGCGCTGAGCGCGGTCGCCACCGCCGCCGCGCTGCTGCTGTTCGCCGCCGGGGCGGCGTGGATGGCCCGCCACCGCCGCCTGCGCCTGGCGCTGCTGCTGGCGCCCGCGGGCGCGGCGCTGCTGGCGTCCGCGGCGCACGTGTACCCGTTCGGCGCCGAGCTTTCCACCGGCGGGCGGGTGCTGGTGTTCCTGCTCCCCTCCCTCGCCCTGGTGATGGCCGAGGGCGTGGCCGCGGCCCCGCGCCTGATCCCGGGCTCCGCGGGCAGGGCGGCGCTGGCCGCGGCGGCGGCGCTGGCGCTTCTCCCCGGCGGCGCCTACGCGGCGCTCTCGGTGCCGCACCTGCGCGCCGAGGTCAAGCCGCTGCTGGAGTACGTGAACGAGCAGCGCCGCCCGGGCGACCTGATGTACGTGTACTACAACGGGCAGCCGGTGTTCGAATACTACGCGCCGCGCTACGGGTGGAACCGGTCGAACACCGTGGCCGGCGCCTGCGCGCGCATGGAGCCCGGCCGCTACGTGGACGACCTGGCGCGGCTGCGCGGCCGGCCGCGCGTGTGGCTCCTGTTCGTGGAGGGCACCCCGGTGCAGGGGTTCGACGAACAGCCCTTCATGCTCGCGTACCTGGACCACGCGGGGCGCCGGCTGGACGACCGCGTGAGCGTGGGCGCCGCCGTGTACCTGTACGACCTGCGGGAGACCAACCTGCGCCCGGAGCCCTTCCGGGCCGCGCTGCCGCGCCTGCGCCCCGACCCGGCCCAGGAGTGCCGCGGCGCCTGGCAGCCCCTGAACCAGCTTCGGTAGAACGTGACGTCGACGGAGACGGAAGGCACGGAGTTCACCTACTCGGGCGAAGAGCTCGACGCGCTGGGCGAGGCCCGCAACTACTACGGCTGGATCGTCTCGCGCTTCGCGCCCTACCTGGGGCCGCGCATCGTGGAGGCGGGCGCCGGGATCGGCACCTTCACCGCCGTGCTGCTGGAGCAGCGCCCCGACGCCGCGATCACCGCCGTGGAGCCCGCGGACAACAACTTTCCGCGGCTGGCGCGGCGGTTCGCGGCCGACCCGCGGGTGACGGCGGTGCACGGGTACCTGGACGGTGCCGTGCCCGGGAGCTCGGCCGACGCGGTGGTGGCGGTGAACGTGATGGAGCACGTGAGCGACGATGCCGGCTTCCTCCGCGCCGCGCGCGAGGCGGTGGCCCCCGGCGGGCACGTCCTCCTCTTCGTACCCGCCGTGCCCGCGCTGTACGGATCGCTCGACGAGGTGTTCGAGCACTGCCGGCGCTACACCCGGCGGGAGCTGGACGAGAAGCTGCGCGCGGCCGGGCTGGAGCCGGTGAGCGTGCGCTACATGAACTTTCCGGGGATGCTGGCCTGGTGGCTTTGGGCGCGGGTGCTGCGCCGCCGCACCATCACCGACCGCGACGCGCGCGTGTACGACCGCTGGGTCGTCCCCGTGGTCCGCGCGGTGGAAGGCATCATCCCCCCGCCCATCGGCAACGGGCTGCTGGCGATCGCGAAGAAACCCTGAGGAGGGATGACGGGATGAACGACTCTGGACTGACGCTGTCGGTGGTGGTGCCCGTGTACAACGAGGAGGCGCTGGTGCGCGCCTCGGTCGAGCGGCTGCGCGCCGTGCCGCTGCGCCTGCAGGTGATCTGCGTGGACGACGCGTCGAAGGACGGGAGCCTGGGCGTGCTGCGGCAGATGGAGCGCGACGGGCTGATCGACGTGCTGATCGCGCAGCCCAGGAACCGCGGCAAGGGCGCCGCCGTGCGCGCCGGCGTGGAGCGGGCCACCGGCGAGGTCACCGTGATCCACGACGCCGACCTGGAGTACGACCCGTTCGACCTGCCGCACCTGCTGCAGCCCATCGCCGACGGGCGCGCCGACGCGGTGTTCGGGAGCCGCTTCACCGGCAGCCCGCGCCGGGTGCTGTACTTCTGGCACCGCCTGGGGAACGGCCTGCTCACGCTGGTGAGCAACATGATGACCGACCTGAACCTGACCGACATGGAAACCTGCTACAAGATGGTCCGCACGGACCTGCTGCGGCAGCTTCCGCTCCGTACCGAGCGCTTCGGGATCGAGCCCGAGCTCACCGCGCGGCTGGCCCAGTCGCGCGCCCGCATCTTCGAGGTGCCGATCAGCTACTACGGCCGCACCTACGACGAGGGGAAGAAGATCGGCTGGAAGGACGGGATCGCCGCCTTCTGGCACATCGTCCGCGCCAACGTGCTGGCGCCGAAGGTGGAGCGCTACCGCCCCGCCGGCGAGCACCCGCACGCCCGCACCCCGGCCGGCGCCTCGCGCGCCGCCATCCCGGCCGCCGAGTGCGCGCTGGCCTGACCCCGCCCTTCTCCCCCGGCCCCGCGGATCCGCCGATGACGCCGAGCCTGTCCGTGATCCTTCCCTGCTACCGTGCCGAGCCGCTCGCGCGCCGCTCGGTGGCCGAGCTGTGCGCGCACTTCGCCGCGCTGGAGCCGGGGACGTGGGAAGTGGTGGTGGTGGACGACGGCGGCGGCGACTTCGGCCCCGAGTGGGACGGCGACGGCCCCGTCCGTGTGGTCCGCCTCCCCCGGAACCGCGGCAAGGGCGCGGCGGTGACGGCGGGGATGGCGGCGGCGCGCGGCCGCGCGCGGGTGTTCACCGACGTGGACCTGCCCTACGACCCCGAGCTGATCCGCCTGGCCGCCGAGTACGTGCTGAACCGCGGCTTCCACGTGGTGGTGGGCGACCGCACGCTCCCCTCGTCCAGCTACCGCGAGGAGCTGGGGGCCGGGCGAAAGATCGCCTCGTGGCTGGGCGCCACCTTCATCGGCCGCCTGGTCACCGGCGGCTTCTTCGACACGCAGTGCGGGCTGAAGGCGGTTCGCGGCGACGTGGCGGGCGAGCTCTTCCCCCTGCTCAGGATCGACCGCTTCGCCTTCGACGTGGAGCTGATCTACGTCTCGCTCCTGCACCGGCTCGACATCAAGCGCATCCCCGTGCGCCTGCGCCGCAACGAGCAGTCCAGCGTGCGCATCCTGCGCGACTGCACGCGCGCCGCGTTCGACGTGCTGCGCATCAAGTACCACCAGCTGCGCGGCGAGTACACCTCGCGCGCGCTGCACCGCCTGGTGGACGACGAGTTCCGCGCCGTCCACGCCACCGTGCTGGCGCCGCCGGCGCCGGCGGAGCCCCTGACCGCCTTCACTCCCGCCGAGCCCCTGGTGCACGCCTGATGGAAACCACCCTGGCCGCCGCCCCGCCGCGCGCCGAGCCCGCGCCCGTGGCGGCCGCCGCGCCGCGGGCCGCCTCCGCGCGCGCCCTGGCCGCGCCGGCGCTCCTCCTGGTGGCGGCGCTGCTGGTGTACCATCCCTGGGCGGCGGCGCCGCTCAGCGTGCTGGACTTCTCGGAGTTCCTCCCCGTGCTGCGCACGCCGGGCGGGCCGGTCAAGCACTTCATCGACCTGGCACACTACTTTGCCGGCCACGGGCGCTCGGCGTGGGTCACCTACGCCTGGATCTCGCTCAACTGGACCCTGTTCGGCGACTGGGCGGTGGGGTGGGACCTGCTCCGCTTCGCGCTGATGAGCGGCGTGGTGGCGCTATCGTACCTCTTCCTGCGCCGCGTGGGGTGCTCGCCGCTGGGCGCGGGGGCCGGGGCGGCGCTGCTGGTGGTGGCCTCGCCCGGGCAGGAGGGGTGGACGCGCCTCACCGGCGAGCCGCTGGGGCTGGCCGCGCTGCTGGGCGCGGCCCTGCTGGCGCTGGGGTACCGCGGCGCGCGGCGCTGGCCCGCCCGCGCCCTGGCCATCGCCCTGCTCCTGGCGCTGGCGGTGCTGGCCAAGGAGGTGCTGGCGGTGGCCGCGCTCCCCGTGCTGATCCTGTGCGCCTGCTGGCGCCCCGGGCGCGGGCTGGGGAGGC
>DASSJS010000486.1:0-14951 GCA_035691085.1 Longimicrobium sp. | reverse complement strand
CGCCGCTTATCCGCGGCGCGCCTTCGCTTTCCTCATCGACTCGGAACACGCATGATCCGCCGCCCTTCCCATTCCGCCGCGCTCGCGGTGCTGATCGCCCTCGCCGCCTCCACCGCCGCCGCGCAGACGCCGGCGCCGGCGCCGGCGAGCGGGCCGTACCGCGTGCTCCACCGCACTGTCACCGGCGGCGAGGGAGGATGGGACTATCTCACCTTGGACGGCGCCGGGCACCGCGTGTTCATGTCGCGCGGCACGCACGTGATGGTGGTGGACCTGCGCCGCGACTCGCTCGCGGGCGACATCCCCTCCACCCCGGGCGTCCACGGAATTGCGCTGGCGCCGGAGCTGGGGAAGGGCTTCACCAGCAACGGGCGCGATTCCGCCGTCACCATCTTCGACCTGCGCACGCTGGCGACGACGGGGTCGGTGAAGGTCACCGGCCGAAATCCGGACGCGATCCTCTACGATCCCGCCACCCGCCGCGTGTTCACCTTCAACGGCGGCAGCGGCAACGCCACGGCGATCGACGCGGCGCGTGGCACCGTGGCGGGAACGGTGGCGCTGGCCGGCAAGCCCGAGGCGGCGGTGCTCGACGGCGCCGGCCACGTGTGGGTCAACATCGAGGACAGGAGCGAGATCGAGGAGTTCGACGCGCGCTCGCTGCGCAGCCTGGGCCACTGGGCGCTGGAAGGGTGCGAGGAGCCCAGCGGGCTGGCGATCGACCGCGCGCACGGGCGGCTCTTCTCCGTCTGCTCCAACGGAACGATGGCGGTGACGAACCTGTCCACGCACCGCGTGGTCGCCACCGTGCCCATCGGCCAGGGCGCCGACGGGGCCGCCTTCGACCCCTCCACCGCGATGGTGTTCAGCTCCAACGGCGCCGACGGCACCATGACCGTGGTGCACCAGGACGCGCCCGACCGGTACCGCGTGGTCCAGACGCTCGCGACGCAGCGTGGCGCGCGCACCATCGCGCTGGACCCGGCCACGCACCGCGTCTACACGGTGACGGCCGAGCTGGGCACCGCCCCCGCCGCCACGCCCGGGAACCCGCGCCCACGCCGGCCGGTGCTCCCCGGCACCTTCGTGCTGCTCACCGTGGGCCGCGGCGAGCGCTAGGAGATACGTTCCAGGGGGCCGCGGGTCGCGGCTTCGATCCCTCCGCTAATGAACAACCATGCTCCGGCAGCTACCTGGCTGCCGGGCCACGTTCGTACCCGTTGGCGGTGGAGGATCGGCTCACGCAGGTAACGCGTTACAACGCGGCCACCCGGCGTCGCTGGATTTCGCGCGGGATGAACGTTCCCGGCGAGATTGTATTCCATGCATTCCGCAGGGTGGAATAAAACCGCCGTGGACATCACGGCCGGGGCCACGGAACCGCCAGGGAGATTATATTCCATTCATTCCGCAGCTTGGAATAAAACTACCGTGGACATTCTCCCGGGGATCCCGCGACCATTGCGATGCGTGATCGGCCCGGGGAGTGGATCATCGGGCTTCCGTGTTGTTGCCAACGGTTTCACGATCTGCTCCGACCTCGAACCCAACCCCTCGTGTACCTGATCATCGACGACGACACGGCGGGCGCGGTGCCCGCCACGGCCGCCGCGGTCCGCGCCGCGTTCCATCCCCCGGAGCTGTACTACGGGACGATCGTGGATCTGCGCGCGGACGACGGAGAGCTGAGCGCGGCGGCGGCCACGGGGCCGTTCGCCCTCCCCGCGGACGAGGCGGAGTGCTATCTGTCCTGCGAAGTGGGCGGGCGACGGTTGAATCGCCGCGGACCGGTCTCGCGCGCGGAGACGGTGGCTCTGTTCGAGCGGTTCCTGGCGGGGGAGCGCGGGTTCGCGCGGGAGCCGGAGTGGGTGGAGAGCCGCGACGGGGCGTGATTCGCCTGGGAGATTGGCAATCACAGCTCCACTGGATGCGCGACATCGGCGCCGCGCGGCCCTCACCCTGCCGTCCAGGCGCGGCTGCGTCGCGTCCTGAACGGCTGTCCCTCCTCAAAACAGCCTGGGAGAGGGACCCGGGGACGCTCCGCGCGGCGACTTCATCTCCAATCAGTGTGTCGTGCTCCCCTCCCCCGCGCGGGGCGGGGGAGGGGGGCAGCCGCGGCAGGCGCGATTGCCCCGTCCGATGCCCCGAAGCCCGTCCGCGGCCCCGCGCGGACGGGCTTCGCGCGCTTGTTGCCGCGATCCCGATCTCCATTACTTTCCCCCTCCGCCTCGCAGCTGTCCATCCATCTCTCCAGCCATCATCCGATGCCGACGTTCACCGAGCTTCCGCTGGTCTCCCGCGCACGCGCCACCCCGGACAAGGCCGCCCTCGTGGGCCCGGCGGGCGAGCACACCTACGCCGAGCTGCTCGACGCGTCCGCCGCGGTGGCGGCGGCGCTGCTGGAGGGGGCGGCGGACCTGGGGGAGGCGCGCGTGTGCTTCATGGTGCCGCCGTCGTTCGAGTACGCGGCGGTGCAGTGGGGCGTCTGGCGCGCGGGGGGGATCGCGGTGCCGCTGGCCGTGTCGCATCCCCCCGCCGAGCTGGAGTACGCCATCGGCGACGCCGACGCGGCCATCGTGGTCGCCGCGCCGCAGTTCGCGGACGTGCTGCGGCCGCTGGCCCAGGCGAAGGGCGCGCGCTTCATCGCCCTCGAAGACGCGTTCGCGGCGGCGGCGGGGGAGCTGCCGGCGGTGGATGAAGGGCGGCGGGCGATGATGCTGTACACCAGCGGCACCACCGGCCGGCCCAAGGGCGTGGTGTGGACGCACGCCAACCTGACCGCGCAGCTCCAGGCGCTCACCGAGGCGTGGGGATGGACGGCCGACGACCGCACGCTGCTGGTGCTGCCGCTGCACCACGTGCACGGGATCGTGAACGTGCTTTCCTGCGCGCTGTGGAACGGCGCCACCTGCGACACGCACGCGAAGTTCGACGCCGGCGCCGTGTGGGCGCGCCTCGAATCCGGCGAGCTGACGGTGTTCATGGCGGTGCCCACCGTCTACGCGCGCCTGATCGCCGCGTGGGAGGCGGCGGCGCCCGCGCGGCGCGAGCGGCTGACGGAGGCGTGCCGCCAGCTGCGGCTGATGGTGAGCGGGTCGGCCGCGCTGCCGGTGAGCACGCTGGAGCGCTGGCGCGCGATCAGCGGCCACACGCTGCTGGAGCGCTACGGGATGACGGAGATCGGGATGGCGCTCAGCAACCCCCTGCGCGGCGAGCGGCGCCCCGGCACCGTGGGGATGCCGCTCCCCGGCGTGGAGGTGCGGCTGGTGGACGAGGATGGGTCGGCGGTGGAGCCCGGCACCCCGGGGGAGATCGAGGTGCGCGGCCCCGGCGTGTTCCTGGAGTACTGGCGCCGCCCCGGGTCCACGGCCGAATCGTTCCGCGAGGGCCGCTGGTTCCGCACCGGCGACGTGGCGGTGGTGGAGGACGGCTATTACCGCATCCTGGGCCGCCGCAGCGTGGACATCATCAAGACCGGCGGCTACAAGGTGAGCGCGCTGGAGATCGAGGAAGTGCTGCGTACCCACCCCGCCATCGCCGAGTGCGCCGTGGTCGCCGTCCCCGACGACGAGTACGGCGAGCGCGTCTGCGTGGCCGTGGAGGTGAGCGGCGCACACGATCTTACGCTCGACGCGCTGCTCCCGTGGGCGCGCGAGCGCCTGGCGCCGTACAAGCTCCCCCGCGCGCTGCAGGTGGTGGACGCGCTCCCGCGCAACGCGATGGGAAAGGTGATGAAGCCCGAGGTGGCGAAGGGGTTCGGGGGATGATGGGGAGTCCGTGGATTCGGGTTGTCCGTGAATCGAGTCCGGCAGTCATCCGGCATCGCTCCGGCGGTCGAGGATACCCTTGGATGTCATCCTGAGGGAGCGCTGCGCGTAACTGTCGTTCACGAAGGCATTTGGCGCGACCGAAGGATCTATCGCCGCGTCAACGCCAACCTCTGTCGTGACGATCGATCGCTCGGCCCGGTGCGCTTCGGAGGCCCGGTTCCGAGCCCCGTCGGCAGATCCTTCGGTCGCCGCCAGGGTTCGGCGCAGACGACGGTTTGGCGCGGCGGCTCCCTCAGGATGACAACCTATCTGCTTTCCTCGAAAGAAGTTGAGTACTGTTGAGGTAGTGCGGGTTCCTCCGCGCCGGAGCGCATCTTGCTTGCGATGAGGTGCCGTCGAACGACGCACCCCACACGAGCATTGGGCGGATGTCTGCTTCCGGATTCGAAGGGCTGCTGACGGGCCACACGCTGGCGGACCGCTACCACGTGGACGAGGTGATCGGCCGCGGCGGGTTCGCGGCGGTCTACAGCGCCACCGACCAGCGGCTGGGGCGCACGGTGGCCGTGAAGGTGATCACGCAGAGCGCCTCCAACCCCGAGATGCGCTCCGAGATCCAGCGCCGCTTCGAGCGCGAGGCGCGCGCCATCGCCATGCTGCACCACCCCAACGTGGTGACGGTGTTCGACTTTGGCGCCGACCCGGCGCTGGGGCTGGACTTCCTGGTGATGGAGATGCTGCGCGGCGAGGTGCTGTCGGACCGGCTGAAGCGCGCCGAGCCGATCCCCGTCCCCGAGGCGCTGCGTATCCTGCGCGACGCGGCGCGGGGCGTGGACGCCGGCCACCGCGCCGGGCTGATCCACCGCGACATCAAGCCGGGGAACATCTTCCTGGCCCAGCCCGACCACGGCGGCTCCGTCCCGCGCGTGGTGGTGGTGGACTTCGGGATCGCGCGCTTCACCGAGCAGGAGACCACGCAGCTCACGCACAGCGGCCGGGGCTTCCTATCCCCCGCCTACGCCTCGCCCGAGCAGCTCCGCGGCGAGCGCCCGGTCACGCCCGCGTCCGACGTGTTCAGCCTGGGGGTGATCGGCTACCACCTGCTGGCGCGCGAGAAGCCCTTCACGCACGACCGCCTGCACCCCGGCCCGACAGCCCGCCCGCTGGCGCCGCTCGGCGAGCGGAACCCGGCCGTCCCCGCCGCCGTGGCCGCCGTGATCGAGCGGGCCATGCGCGAAGACCCGGCCGAGCGCTTCGCCGATGCCGGCGAGTTCGTTCGCGCGCTGGAAGATGCCGAAGCCGCCGCGGAAGAGCAGGGGAGCGCTCCCGTCGCGCCGGCGGTGGTCCTTTCTCCCGAGCCCACCCAGCTCCAGCCTCCGCTGGACGCCGCCATCCGCGCCAGTGACCCCGGCGCCCCCGACGTCCGCGACGCATCGGTGGACGCAGCTGCCGATGCGGTCGAGCCCGCGGCACGCGCGGAGACGGAGGC
The DNA here is from genome assembly GCA_035691085.1 of Longimicrobium sp. GTDB lineage: Bacteria > Gemmatimonadota > Gemmatimonadetes > Longimicrobiales > Longimicrobiaceae > Longimicrobium. The sequence continues at coordinate 9,692 of DASSJS010000486.1, read as the reverse complement.
CGATTTCGCGCCGCCGCCCATCTACGCCGCCATCGCGCCCGTCGCCGCCGTCACCGCGGAGCCGGCCGCGCCGCATCCAGCCGCCGCGCCGGGCGATCAAAGCGCCGAGCCGCCGGTTGCGCCACGCTCGCCCGCGTCCGTGGACGGCGTGCGCCGCGACGAGCCGCCCGGCGTTTCCGTGCGCGGTCCCGCGGCCGCACGCCCGGCGCGGCGGATGAGCCCCGCGCTGCTGGCGATCCCGCTTCTGCTGGCGGTCGCGATCGCGCTGTGGCTGTTGATGGGGCGCGGCGGGAAGGGCGATCGCGTCGCGGCCGGGACGTCCACCACAACGGAGCCGGAGACCGCACCCAGCACCGCACCGGACGGCTCGAATCCGGGGACGCCGGGCGTCGCCACGGCCGGGGAGCCGGGGCCGGGCACGGGAACCGGGCAGGCGGGAACGAGCGTGAGTACCGCGGGCGCCGGTGCGACGCCTGGCCCGGCCGCGGCGAATCCGGCCGCATCGGGCTCGCCCTCCACCGCGCCGGCGGCGGGGCGGCCGCCGGCCGCTGGCGGGATCGTGCCCGCGCCGGCGGTGGCCACGCGCCCACCCGCCGCGGCGCCTTCGAGCGCGCCCGCGAGCGTGCCCGTGGCCGCGAGCGCGAGCGGTGGGAACGCGACGGCGCTGAACCGGCAGGGCGAGGCGCTGTTCGAGCGCGGGGAGATGGAATCGGCCATCGGCCGCTTCCGCGCGGCGGTGCGGGCGGCGCCGGGGAACGCGTACTACCGCAACAACCTTGGGTGGGCGCTGTTCCAGGCCGGCCGCATCGACGAGGCCGGGCGCGAGCTGAACCAGGCCGTGCGGCTGGACCCGCGGCGCGACATCGCCTACGCCAACATCGGCGAGGTGGAGCGCGCGCGGGGGAACATCCCCGCCGCCATCGCCGCCTACGAGCGCTTCCTGGAGCTGAACACCGACCCCCGCCGCGAGGCCATCGCCCGGGAGAAGCTGCGGGCGCTGCGCGGGGGGTGAGCAGATCCTGATCTGCCGCGGCTTTGGCGCAACGCGGATAGGTTCGTTGATTTGGGACCCAGAGCACCAGAGGACCAGAGCACCAGAGGGCTCGCCGCTGACCCTCTGGTGCCCTGGTCCTCCGCGTTTGCCGTTCAACGCCGCTCGCCGAGTTTGAGGCCGTGTCCGAAGCACGGTGGACCGTTGTATCTCCGCACTCAGCACTCAGCACTCAGCACTCAGCACTCAGCACTCAGCACTCAGCACTCAGCACTCCTTCTTCAGCGGAACGCCAGCACCACGGCGGTGCGGTCGCGCAGGGCGCGGATCTGCGAGGGGAGCACCATCACCATGCTGTGGCCGGCCCACGGGCGCGCATAGTAGCCGGTGAGCACCGCGTCATAGCGCTCCAGCCAGGCGCGCTGCGAATCGAGCAGGCGCTGGCGGCGCTCCGGCGGGAGGGCGGCCATGCGGTCCTGGTAGGCGCGGTTCAGCTCCGCGTCGGCGGCGGCCAGGTCGCGCCGCAGGCAGGCGTAGATCTCGGGGCGCGCCATGAACCAGAAGTCCTGGCAGGGATGGCGCACGTGCTCGTGGAACTCCTGCGCGCGCGCCGGCCGCGCCATCAACCCCATCGCCAGCGGCAGCGCTCCCGCGAGTGCCACCATCCGCCGCAAACGTCCCGCGGCCCATCCGCAGCGCAGCTCGAGCATAGTTCCGGAAACCGGGAAGGATCAGGTGTGTGCCCCCCACCGGGAGCACACCCCGTGCCGGTCACCGCCGCCCCACCCCCACGGCACACTCGCCGGGGTACAGTGTTGGTCATCCCTATATCGCTCGTTTAAAGACAGTGTATATCCGAAATGCGGATTCCGCCTCCCCCTGGCATGAACATGAGCTGATGATGCCCCATCCGCCCCAGTTTTCCGGCGGTGGCAAGGCGATGCGACAGATTGTGTACTCGCCGTAAAAACCCTTTCGCCCCTTGGGGGAAGGGTTGCTCTCCTCCTCCGAACGCCACGCCGTAGACACAGTTCCGGACGTTCACCGGTTGACGTCAAAAGTTTCCCGGTTTAGAATCAGCCAGTTCCGAGTTCGTGTCGCCACAATCCCCATAAGATGCGGGGTGGGACCACAGGCCGCGGAGAAGCGCTCGTCGGTGAACCCCCGGCCCGGGGAAGCCGCGTCCCCGGCGGTCACGCCCGGACGCATACCTTGGCGGTTCGATTCGTTTTGGCATCACCCCGGTCATGCGGCGCCTCGATGCGTGCATGGGCGATCCGTAGTGACCTTTCAGGGACTGCTCCCATGCCCGTGCCTTCTGGGGATAGTTCGTCGGCGCCGCTGTCGCTGGTGCTTGCGCCCGACCTCGCGGTTCCGCCGGGTGCGCCCGCGACCCTGGCCGAAGTGCTGGCCCGCGCCGCGGGCGAGGCCGATGCCGGGCGGGTGATCCGCGTGGGCGCCGACGGCACCGAGGTGGTGCTGGAGTACGCCGAGGTCCGCGCGCGGGCCCACCGCATCGCGGGCGGGCTGCGCGCGCGGGGCGCCCGGCCGGGCGACGAGGTGATCCTGCAGCTCACCGTGGCCGAGGAGTTCATCCCGGCGCTGTGGGCGTGCATCGTGGGCGGCTTCGCGGCGGTGCCGGTCGGTGTCGCCGGCGAGCACGACGGGGCGGACGCGGCGGCCCAGCGGCTGCGCGACGTGTGGGAGGTGCTGGAGCGGCCGCTGGTGCTGGCCGGTACCGGCCTGCGCGGCGCCGTCCATGCCGCGCTCGGCCCGGACGCGCGCGTGGCGGAGGTGGCCGGGCTGGCCGCGCACGAGCCCGTGGACGCGCACCCCAGCGCGCCGGGGGACGTCGCCGTCCTCCTCCTGAGCTCGGGGACCACGGGGCGCCCCAAGCTGATCCAGCGCACGCACCACAACCTCCTGCGCGTGTGCCAGGGGACCGCGGCACTGCCGGGGATCGCCGGGCGCAAGATCACCTTCCTCAACTGGCTGCCGCTGGACCACAACGCGGCGCTCACCGCCAGCCTGTCGCTGCTGGCCGCGGGCGCCGTGCAGGTGCACCTGGGCACCCAGGACGTGCTGCACGACCCCGAGCGCTGGCTGGACGCCCTCCACCGCTACCGCGTCTCTCACACCGGCGGCACCAACTACTCGCTGGGGCTGATCAACGGCCGCCTGGCCGAGGCCGGCGATCGCGCGTGGGACTTCTCGGGCGTGGAACGCATCACCGTGACCGCCGAGCCGGTGGTGGCGCGCACGGTGCGCACCTTCGTCACCCAGATGGCGCGCCACGGGCTGCGCCCCGAGGCGCTTCGCACCGCGTACGGGATGTCGGAGGTGGGCGGGATCGCGCGCCTCCTGGACCTTCGCCTGGACGAGGAGCCCGACGGCGAGGGCGAGGCGTTCATGGAGGCGGGGATCCCCTTTCCGGGGATCTCGCTGCGCATCGTGGACGCCGGCGGGAACGTCGTCCCCGAGGGGCGCGAGGGGCGCATCCAGGTGCGTGGCGAAACCCTCACCCCCGGCTACGCGCGCGACGCGGAGCTGACCCGCGAGAGCTTTACCGCCGACGGCTGGTTCGACACTGGCGACGCGGGGTTCCTGCGCGGCGGGAGCCTGATGATCACCGGGCGCGACAAGGACGTCCTGATCGTCAACGGGCTCAACATCCAGAGCCAGGAGGTGGAAGCGGCGATCGAAGAGCTCCCCGGCGTGGAGCGCGGCTGCACGGCCGTGTGCCCGGTGCGCCTCCCCGGGCGTGACACCGACGCCGCCGCCGTCTTCCTCCACACCCCGCTCCACGGCGGCGGCCGCGACGAGCTGCGGCTGGAGGTGCGCCGCCTGGTGGCCCGGCGCTTCGGCGCCACCGCCGCGCGCGTCCTGCTCATCGGCCGTGAGGAGATCCCGCGCACCTCGCTGGGGAAGATCCAGCGCTCGGCGCTGCGCCGGAAGCTGGAGGCGGGCGGGTTCGCCGCCGCCGTGGCCGAGGACGCCGCCGCCACCGCGTCGAACGAGCCGCGCGACCTGCCGCGCACCGCGATGGAGCGCCAGATCTGCGCGGTGTGGGCCGAGGTGCTGGGGGTGGACGCGGTGGGGATCCACGACGACTTCCTGGGGATGGGCGGCCACTCGCTGCTGGCCACGCGCATCGCCGCGCGCGTGCGCGCCGTGGCGGGGGTGGAGGTGCCGCTGCGGCTGGTCTTCGAGCATCCCACCGTCGCCCGGCTGGCCGCGGCCGTCGAGGCGCTGTGCGTGGACGGCGGGCGCGGTGCCGCGCCGGCGGTCGAGGCGCCCAGGGAGGCGCCGGCGCCGCTCTCGTTCGCGCAGCAGCGGCTGTGGTTCATCGACCAGCTCGACCCCGGGAGCAGCGTCTACAACATCTCCCGCGCGCTGCGGCTGCGCGGGGCGCTGGACGTGGCGGCGCTGGAGCGCGCGCTCTCCGAGATCGTCCGCCGGCACGAGCCGCTGCGCACGGTGTTCGCCGCGCCCGGCGGCGAGCCGGTGCAGGTGATCGTCCCCCCGGCCCCGCCGGCGCTGCCGGTGGAAGACGTCCTGGGCGATGACGAGGCGGCGCGCGAGGCCGAATTGGAGCGCCGGGCGCGCGAGTTCGCCCGGGCGCCGTTCGACCTGGCCGCCGGGCCGCTCTTCCGCGCCGGGCTGCTGCGGGTGAGCGGCGGCGAGCACGTGCTGATGCTGGCGCTGCACCACATCATCGGCGACGGGTGGTCCGTCGGCGTGCTCTTCCGCGAGCTGGAGGCGCTGTACGGCGCCTTCACGCGCGGCGAGCCCTCTCCGCTCGCCCCGCTCCCGCTGCGCTACGCCGACCACGCGGTGCGGCAGCGGGCGGAGATGGAGGGCGAGGTGCTGGAGCGGCAGCTGGCGTTCTGGAAGGAGCGCCTGGCCGGCGCGCCGGCGCTGCTGGAGCTGCCGACGGATCGCCCGCGCCCCGCGGTGCAGAGCCACGACGGCTCGGTGATCCGCGCGTCGCTGGGGCGCGAGGCCACCGCGAAGGTGGCCGCGCTGGGGCGGGCCGAGGGCGCGACGCTGTTCATGACGCTGCTCGCCGCCTTCCACCTCCTCCTCTCCCGGTACAGCGGGCAGGACGACGTGGTGGTGGGGAGCCCGGTGGCCGGGCGCGCGCGCCCCGAGCTGGAGGGGCTGATCGGCTTCTTCGTGAACACCGTCGCCCTGCGCGCCGACCTCTCGGGCGACCCGTCGTTCCGCGAGCTGCTGAAGCAGGTGCGCGAGGCCACGCTCGACGCGTACGCGCACCAGGAGGTCCCCTTCGAGAAGCTGGTGGAGGCGCTGCACCCCGAGCGCAGCATGGCGCACGCGCCCCTCTTCCAGGTCACGCTCTCGCTGCAGAACGCCGGGGGCGCGCCGCCCGCCCTGCCCGGGTTGGAGACGGCCCCGGTGCGCACCCGCGCCAACGCGGCGATGTTCGACCTGGGGTTGAGCGTGGCCGAGGCGGGCGGCGAGCTGCGCTTTGCCCTGGAGTACGCCACCGACCTCTTCGACGCCGCCACCGCCGAGCGGCTGCTGGCGCACTTCGCCGTGCTGCTGGACGCCGTGGCCGCCGCGCCGGAGCGCCGCCTGTCGGCGCTGGAACTGCTGGCGGGGGACGAGCGCCGCCTGGTGCTGGAGGAGTGGAGCCGGACGGAGTCTGGTTACGCGGCGGACGCGTGCATCCACACCCTGGTGGAAGCGCAGGCCGCGCGCACGCCCGGCGCGGTGGCGGTGGCGCACGACGGCACCACCCTCACCTACGCCCAGGTGAACGGGCGCGCCAACCGCCTCGCGCGGGAGCTGCGCGGCCGCGGCGTGGGGCGCGGCGGCTTCGTTCCCATCCTGATGGAGCGCGGCCCCGGCGTGGTGGTGGCCATGCTGGGGGTGATGAAGGCCGGCGCGGCCTTCGTGCCGCTGGACGTGGCCTGGCCCGCGGAGCGGGTGCGCGCGGCGGTGGGCGCCCTGGACGCCGCGCTGGTGCTGGCCGACCCCGCGTCGGCGGAAAAGGCGGAGGCGCTGGGGCTGCCGGTGCTGGTGCCGGGGGATGACGGGGACGACGCGGCGGACCTGCGGGTGGAGGTGGATGCCTCCGAGGCCATCTACGCCATCTACACCTCGGGATCGACGGGCATCCCCAAGGCGGCGGTGGTGCACCACGGCGGGATCGCCAACCGCTTCGGCTGGATGAGCGAGCGCTTCGGCGCGGGCGCCGCGCAGAGCGTGATGCAGACCACGCGGCACGTCTACGACAGCGCGGTTTGGCAGCTCTTCTGGCCGCTGGTGCACGGCGGGCGCACGGTGATGCCCCGCGCCGACGGCGAGGCCGACACGCCGTACCTGGTGGAGCTGGTGCGGGCGCAGGGGGTGACGATGACCGACTTCGTCCCCTCGGTGTTCAACGCGCTGGTGCCCGAGGTGGTGGGCGACCCCGCCGCGCGCGAGAAGCTGGCGTCGCTGCGCGCCCTGGTGGTGGGCGGCGAGCAGATCACGCCCGAGACCACGCACCAGTTCATGGCGGTGCTCCCGGACGTGCGTGTGGTGAACCTGTACGGGCCGACGGAGTGCAGCATCGGCTCCATCTGCCACGAAGTGCGCCCCGGCGAGGGGGGCCGCATCCCCATCGGCCGGCCCGTCGCCAACACCCGCGCGCTGCTGCTGGACCGCGGCGGCCGGCCGGTGCCGATCGGGGTGCCGGGGGAGATCTGCCTGGGCGGGCGCTGCGTGGGGCTGGGATACCTGAAGAGCCCGGCGAAGACGGCCGCCGCCTTCGTCCCCGACCCGTTCGCGGCGGAGCCCGGCGAGCGCCTGTACCGCACCGGCGACCTGGGGCGGTACCGCGCCGACGGGAGCATCGAGTACCTGGGGCGCCGCGACGAGCAGGTGAAGATCCGCGGCTTCCGCATCGAGCTGGGCGAGATCGAGGCCGTGCTGCGCCGCCACCCCGGCGTGCGCGAGTGCGCGGTGCTGGCGCGCGAGGACGCGCCGGGGCAGCGGCGGCTGGTGGCGTACGTGGTGGGCCAGGCGGACGGCGGGGAGCTGCGCGCCGCGCTGCGCCGCGCCCTTCCCGAGTACATGGTGCCCGCCGCGATCGTGGCGCTCGACGCGCTTCCGCTCACGCCCGGCGGCAAGCTGGACCGGCGCGCCCTCCCCGCGCCTGACCTCGCGCTGGCCGGAGAGCGGTACGTGGCCCCGCGGACGGTGGTGGAGGAGCTGCTGGCCGAGATCTGGGCCGGGGTGCTGCAGCGCGAGCGGGTGGGCGCGGGGGACCACTTCTTCGACCTGGGCGGCCACTCGCTGCTGGCGGTGCGGGTGGTGGCGCGGATCCGCGAGGCGCTGCGGGTGGACGTGCCGCTGCGGGCGCTGTTCGAGCACCCCACGCTGGCGGAGCTCGCCGCGGCGGTGGAGACGCTGCGGCGGGGCGGCGAGCGCGACGCGTCCGCCACGGTGCGCGCGCCGCTGGACGCGCCGGTGCCGCTCTCGTTCGCGCAGCAGCGGCTCTGGTTCATCGACCGGCTGCAGCCGGGGAGCAGCGTCTACAACCTCTCCCGCGCGCTGCGCCTGCACGGCCCGCTCGATGCCGCCGTGCTGGAGCGGAGCCTGGGCGAGGTCGTGCGCCGCCACGAAGCGCTGCGCACCACCTTCGCCGAGGCGGAGGGCGAGCCGGTGCAGGTGATCGCGCCGTTCGCCGGCTTCGCGCTGCCGGTGCACGACCTGGGCGCGCTGGACGGCGACGCGCGCGAGGCGGAGATGCTGCGGCTGGCGAACGAGGCCGCCACGGCGCCCTTCGATCTGACGCGCGGCCCGCTCTTCCGGGCCGTGCTGGTGCGGCTGGGCGAGCGGGAGCACGTGCTCGTCCTCTGCATGCACCACATCGTCAGCGACGGCTGGTCGGTGGGGGTGCTCTTCCGCGAGCTGGAGGCGCTGTACGGCGCGTTCCTGAACGGCGAGACCATGCCGCTGGCGCCGCTGCCGGTGCGCTACGCCGACCACTCGGTGCGGCAGCGGGCCGAACTGCACGGCGAGGCGCTGGAGCGGCAGCTGGCCTGGTGGCGCCAGCGGCTGGCGGGCGCCCCCGCGCTGCTGGAGCTGCCGACGGACCGTCCGCGCCCGGCGGTGCAGAGCCACGGGGGCGCCGTGGCCCGCTTCGGCCTGACCGAGGAGCTGACCGGCCGGCTCGCCGCGCTGGGCCGCGCGGAGGGGAGCACGCTGTTCATGACCGTGCTCGCCGCGTTCCAGGTGCTGCTGGCCCGGTACAGCGGCCAGCCCGACGTGGTGGTGGGCACGCCCGTGGCCGGGCGCGGCCGGGTGGAGCTGGAGGGGCTGATCGGCTTCTTCGTGAACACGCTGGCGCTGCGCACCGACCTCTCCGGCGACCCCACCTTCCGGCAGCTGCTGGCGCGCGTCCGCGAGGGGACGCTGGGCGCCTACGAGCACCAGGACGTGCCGTTCGAGCGGCTGGTGGAAGAGCTGCAGCCCGAGCGCAGCCTGGCGCACTCGCCGCTCTTCCAGGTCACGCTCGCGCTCCAGAACGCCGGGGGCGATCCGCCGCGCCTGCCGGAGATCGAGACGGAGCCGGTTCGCCTGGGCCGCACCGTGGCGATGTTCGACCTGGGCCTGCACGTGGGGATGATCGGCGGCGAGCTGCGCGGCGCGCTGGAATACAGCACCACGCTGTTCGACTCCGGCACCATCGAGCGGATGCTGGGCCACCTGCGCGTGCTGCTGGAGGCCGTGGCCGCCGCCCCCGGCCTGCGCGTGTCGGAGCTGCCGCTGCTGGATGATGCCGAGCGCTCGCACGTGCTGGGCACGCTCAGCGCCCCCGCCGCCACCTTCGCGGCGGACGAGACGCTGCACGCCCGCTTCGCGCGGCAGGCGGCGCTCACGCCCCATCGCGCCGCCGTCACGTTCGATGGCGAGTCGCTGAGCTTCGCGGAGCTGGACCGTCGGTCGAATCAGCTCGCGTACTGGCTGCGCGCGCGCGGCGTCGGGCCGGAGGTCCGCGTGGGTCTGTGCCTGGAGCGCGGCCCGGAGATGATCGTCTGCATCCTGGGCGTGCTGAAGGCCGGCGGCGCCTACGTGCCGCTCGATCCCGCCTATCCCGCCGATCGTCTGGCGTACACGCTGGAGGATGCGGGCATCCGCGTCGTCCTCTCGCACTCCTCGGTCGCGGATCGCCTAAGTGGCGATGCGGAGATCGTCGCGCTGGATGCGGAGTGGGAGGAGATCGCTCGCGGGGATGATACGCCGCTCGCGGAGAGCGCCGCGCCGGAGTCGCTGGCTTACGTCATCTACACCTCCGGATCGACGGGCAAGCCCAAGGGCGTGCAGGTGACGCACGGCAACGTGGCGCGCCTGTTCACCTCGACGGATGCGGACTTCGGGTTCGGTGCGGACGACGTGTGGACGCTGTTCCACTCGTATGCATTCGACTTCTCGGTGTGGGAGATCTGGGGGGCGCTGCTGTACGGCGGACGTCTTGTCATCGTCCCCCATCTCGTCACCCGCAGCCCGGAAGAGTTCCATGCGCTGCTGGTGCGCGAGGGCGTCACGGTGCTCAGCCAGACGCCCTCCGCCTTCCGCCAGTTGATCGCGGCGGAGGAATCGCTGGGCACAGCGTCGGATCTGGCGCTGCGGTACGTCGTCTTCGGGGGCGAGGCGCTGGAGCCGGGGGCGTTGCGCGGATGGGTTTCGC
>DASSJS010000485.1:0-17934 GCA_035691085.1 Longimicrobium sp. | reverse complement strand
GGTGGACGGCGACCTGTTCGTGGAGCGCCCCGTCACCGCCGATGAGATCGAGGACGATGACGACGTATCGGTCGTCATCGACGGCGAGGAGGTGGAGGTACCGCTCCCGGATCCGCTCGGCGACGTGCACTTCGTCTACCTGGAGGGCGCGTACGAGGGCGATTTCGACGTGGCGGTGGTGCTGATCCGCCAGCAGGGCACGTGGGAGCAGCTGCGCGGCCTGCTCAGCGGCCGCCGCCCCGAGGTCCGCGAATCGACCGTGGACGTGGAGGCGTACGACGATCCGGGTGACGACGGGCCGGACTAGCGATCCCCCGCTCCGCTCCGGCGCTTCGTTTGCAGGAAAGCCCCCGCGCATGCCACGCGTGGCCGCCTCGCGCCGGCATCCGCGTGACGCGGGGATACCGACGCGCGGCCTCGGCAGTTTGCGAGGCTTCCCGCAGGTGTGGCCGTGGCTTCAGCCGCCCGGCTCGGGGGGCGGCCGGCGCATCCATGATTGATCGCCGCGGCAGATTCCGGACGATGGTGCGGTTCCGAGGCTCGCGAGGTACCAGACCGATGACGACGACGGGAACGGGAGGCGGATTGGCAGAGAGCGAAACGGGGGCACCTGACGCGCGGCGCGAGATCGGGCCGTTCATCACCCCCTACGAGATCGCGTTCGGCGAGGCGGGGCTGGAGAACCGCGTGTTCCCCCGCATCCTGGCCGAGGCAGAGGAACACGGGGAGGATCCGGCGTCGCGCGAGCGCTTCGCCTTCCTCTCCCTGGCGGGTGACGCGGCGCGCGACATGGCCCCGCCCGAGGCCGGCGGCGAGGCGCTGGAAGAGTACCGCGCGCTCCTCTTCCACGCGGTCAACTTCTGGCGGTTCGGGCGGCGGCTGTACATGCTGGAGCCGGCGGTGGCGCGGTACCTGGTGGAGGCCAGCCCCGTGCTGGATGGATGGCAGTTCCGCCTCCCCACCCCCAGCCTGTACGTGCAGCTGCCGCCCAAGCTGTTCTGGGCCAGCATCGCCACCGACGTCCCCCCCGAGCCGGTGGACGGCTTCTTCGCCACCGTGGCCGACTGCCGCGACCCCCTCGGCGCCGCGTACCAGGAGCTGAACCTGCTGATGGTGCTGGGGCTGCGCCGCGGCCGCGCGGGGTTCAGCGTGATCCCGTTCGAGACCGAGGTGGGCCCCGGCATCCCCGCCACCTGGGCCGACGGGCCCGGCCGCGAGGGGGCGAAGGATTTCGAGAACATCCTCCCCGGCGGCGAGATGAGCGGGCTGTACTCCATCCTCACCACCACCGAGGCGCTCAAGCTGCTGGCGCGGGCCATGTGGTACGTGGACCAGAACCCCGGCCAGGTGGAGCCCCTGGCCGCCCCCGAGCGCCGCGCCGAGGAGCGCCCGGGCTCGGTGCCGCTCAGCCGGATCCCGTACCACCGCGTGCGGCTGTCGGAGCGGAATCCGCGCCACGACGGGGCCACTGGATGAAGGCGCCGGAGGTCGCCGGGGTGCTCCAGGAGATCTCCATGCTGCTGGAGGTGGTGGGCGGCGATCCCTTCCGCGCCAAGGCCTACGCCAACGCCGCGCGCCGCATCGAGGCCAGCGGCGCCGACCTGGAGCAGCTGGCCGCCGCGGGAAAGCTGACCACGCTCCCCGGCGTGGGCTCCGGGATCGCCGAGGTGATCCGCGAGATCGTCTCCACCGGCACCTCGCGGCTGTACGAGCGGCTGGCGGCCGACACGCCGATCGGTCTGTACGACCTGATGCGCATCAAGGGCCTGGGTCCCAAGCGCATCCGCTCGCTCTACGCCGACCTCGGGATCGACTCGCTCGACGCGCTGGAGAAGGCCGCCGCGGCCGGCAAGCTCGCCGACCTCCCCAACTTCGGCGCCAGGACCACGCAGAAGGTGCTGGAGAGCGTCGCCTTCGCACGCGCGCAGCGGGGGCGCAGGCGCCTGTACGCCGCGCTGGAGGTGGCCGCGCGGCTGCTGGAGTGGCTGGATACGCTCGGCACCGTCTCCAGGTCCGAGATCGCCGGCGAGGCGCGGCGCGACCTGGAGGTGGTCGAGTGCGTGGACCTGGTCGCCGCGTCGAAGGACCCCGCCGCCGTCCTGGCCGCCTTCCGCGGCCTGAGCGGCGCCGCGGCCGAGGGGAAGCCCAAGCCGGGCTACGCCGAGATCCGCTTCTCCGACGGCCTGCGCGCCACCCTGGCCGCCGTGGAGCCCAGGGAGTTCGCCACCGCGCTCCTCTACGCCACCGGCAGCGGCGCGCACCTGCGCCAGCTGGAGGCGCGCGCCGAATCGCTCGGGCTCCGCCTGGCCGCCGACGGGTTGTGGCGCGGAGAGAAGCGGGTGGCCACGCGCGACGAGAAGGCGGTCTACAAGGCGCTCGATCTCGATTACGTCGAGCCCGAGCTGCGCGAGGGGTGGGGCGAGGTGGAGGCGGCGGCCGAGGGGGCGCTGCCCTCCCTCGTGGAAGTCGGCGACCTGCGGGGCACCTTTCACTGCCACACCACGTACTCCGACGGACGAGCATCCGTCGACGAGATGGGCGAGGCGACAAGGGCGCGGGGGTGGCGCTATCTTGGCATCGCCGACCACTCGCAGAGCGCGGGGTACGCGGGCGGGCTGCCGCCGGCCAGGGTCCGCTCGCAGCAGGCCGACATCGACCGCTGGAACCGCGAGCTGGGGGGAAAGGGGAAGCAGCGCGTCCGCCTGTTCAAGGGCGTGGAGAGCGACATCTTGACCGACGGCTCGCTCGACTACGCCGACGACGTGCTGAAATCGTTCGACTACGTGGTGGGCTCGGTGCACTCGGCCTTCGGCATCGGCGAGAAGGCGATGACCGAGCGGCTGGTGCGCGCCGTCTCCAACCCCCATCTCACCATCCTGGGCCACGCCACCGGCCGCCTGCTGCTGCGCCGCGACGGCTACGAGGTGGACGTGGCGAAGGTGATCGATGCCGCCGCCGAGCACGGCGTGTGTGTGGAGATCAACGCCGACCCGGCGCGGCTCGACATCGACTGGAAGTGGGCCCGCTACGCCGCGTCGAAAGGCGTGCTGGTGCCCATCGACCCCGATGCCCATTCGACCGATTCGCTCGACCACGTGCAGTGGGGCGTGCGCGTGGCCCGCAAGGGCTGGCTCTCCGCCCGCAACGTGCTGAACACCTGGGAACTTGAAGAAGTGGAGGAGTTCTTTGCCGCGAGAAAGCAGGGCCGCCCGCCGTGAGCGCCTGGGCAAGGTGCTCGACCGGCTGCAGGCCGAGTACCCCGACAGCAAGTGCTCGCTGGACCATGAGAACCCGCTGCAGCTGGTGGTCGCCACCGTCCTCTCGGCGCAGACCACCGACGCGGCCGTCAACCGGGTCACCCCCGCCCTCTTCGCCCGCTTCCGCACCGCGGCCGACTACGCCGGGTGCAGCCAGGAGGAGATGGAGGAGTACCTCAAGACCCTCAACTTCTTCCGCAACAAGAGCCGCTCGCTGATCGGGCTGGGGCAGGCGCTGGAGGAGCGCTTCGGGGGCGTGGTCCCGCGGTCGATCCCCGAGCTCACCTCGCTCCCCGGCGTGGGGCGCAAGACCGCCAACGTGGTGCTGGGCGTGGGCTTCAACATCGCCGAGGGCGTGGTGGTGGACACCCACGTCAAGCGCCTGGCCGCGCGGCTGGGCCTCACGAAGGAGGAAGACCCGGAGAAGGTGGAGCAGGACCTGATCCCCCTCCTTCCGCCCGAGCGGCGCGTGCTGTTCACGCACCTGCTGATCGACCACGGCCGCGCCGTGTGCACCGCGCGCCGCGCCTTCTGCGAGCGGTGCGTGGTGGCGGACCTGTGCCCCAGCGCGCCCGCCGTCTACCGCGAGCAGGTGGCCGCCGCCCGCGAGCTGGCCGCCGCGCCGCAGCCCGCCTGAGCCCAGCCCGGCCACGGATTCGTTTCACTCGGAGAGCGCGGAGACCGTGGAGAGGAACCGCCGCGTTTCCTTCCGCGACCTCCGCGCAACCGTTCGAATCGGACCCCGTTTGGCGCCACGTTTGCAGGCCCCCCGCAATGCGGCGTGGAGTCCGGTGCACGCCCCGCGCGACGGTCGCGCGCACGCCCAATCCCCCAACGCGGGAGACGGAGCCATGCAGAAGATCAGGCTGGACGTCGACGGGATCGAGGTGGAGACGTTCGTGGTGCCCAGCGACCACGACGAGCTCGAAGCGGGAACCACGCGCAACTGCGCCACGCCGACCTGTACCTGCACCTGTCCCTGAGCGCGGGGCCCGAACCTCCCGGAACGTTCCGGCGCCGAGCCTCACGAAACCGCTGAACGCGCGATCGCCCGCCCGGATATGCCCCGGGCGGGCGAACCTTTTTTGCCATGACAATCCGCGTCCCTGCTGGATTCGTGAGATTTGTCCACATTTCCTGCCAGTAGTTGATCCCGCTTCTCTCCGCGGTTACCTTTCCCGCCGGATCGTAGCACCTTCTCGCGATCCCCACCCACTGCACCCGCCCGGGCAGCCATGCGCACGCCGCTCGCCTCCCGCTCGATCGTCGCTCTCGCCGGCCCAATGCCGGCCGAGGGTGAAACGCGGCTTGCCGCGTGTTGTCGTCGCCGCGGCTGCACGCCCCGTCATTCCTGCTAGAGCCATCCAGGCCCGGCGCACCCCTGCGCCGGGCCTTTGCCGTGTGCCCCGCCGCACCGTGGGCGGAGAATCGCAACGCTGATCACCGGACGCGTGCGCGAGCACACGTCCAGGACGCCACGCTCTTGCGCCATTGAAAGAGGCGCACCGCCCGGCGCATGTCCCAATTCACGCGCCTGGCCCCCCATCACCCAACCAGGAGAGCCCTCCCATGCTGAACCCCGATGACCTGAACGTCGAGACCTTCCCCACCTCGGACCAGGTCGCGATGTCCACCGGCGGCGGCTACTGCTGCACCGGCTGCACCAGCGGCTGCGGCATCAACCCCACCGCCGGCTACTGCGAGAGCAACTCGGGCGACATGCTCTGTCCCGCGCAGCCGATCGACCAGGTGGCGGTCGACTGATCCGCCACACCCCGGCTCGCGCCAGCCCTCCCGCCCAGGGAGGGTGCCGGGCCGTTCCGCCGTTCCGCGGGCGGATCCATCCCTCCGCGGGCGGCCTCTCCCACCATCCCCACACCGGAGACACGCCGATGCTGAACCCCGACGACCTGAACGTAGAAACGTTCCCCACCACCGAGGCGATGGCGATCGCGCCTGGCGGCGGGTACTGCTGCACCGGCTGCACCAGCGGGTGCGGCATCAACCCCACCGCGGGCGGCTGCGCCAGCGGCGGCGGCGGCACCACCATCTACGCGGCCCAGGACGCGATCAAGGCCGAGTGATCGTCCCACCATGGCGGGCCGGCTCCGGCCGGTCCGCCCCGGCATCTTTCTCCTGACTTCCGATAATCAATGCCGCCCGTTATGGCGTGGCCCAGTTCGGAGTGACATCGTCCAGTTTTTCATCGAAGCACAAAAGTCTCAAGCGGAGTCGATACGATGCATGAATCGACCTCCACGCTCGTGGTGATCACCACGGGGCGGCCAGGGTACCGCCAGGCCGCCGAGTCGCTGCGGCTCAACATCGAGCGCTGGAACCCGGCGGTGTCCCGGATCGACCTCCTCATCAACTACGACGTCGGCTTTGAATCGGCCGGCGCGGCAGCCTTCACCGATCCGCCCCCGCGTCCGCTCGCGGCGGGGGGATGCGTCCATTTCGCCGGCCCCGACTTCGTCCGCGGCGCCGGCTGGCTGGACGCGGCGGAGCGGCCCGCGCTGGAGTCCATCAGCCCGGCAACCGGGTACGGCCAGAAGAAGAATGCCTGCCTCCTCTTCGCCGTTCGCCATGGCTACGGCCGGGTGCTGTTCTGGGACGACGACGAGTACGCCCTGCACATGGAGCGCGTGGCCGATACCGTGCGGTGGACGTCGACCGACGTGATCTCCGCGCACGCGCTCGCCCGCGCCGACGTCTCGTTCGGATTCTGTACAGGGTACATCTCCCCGATCCCCGACTCCCTGTTCCTCGAGCTCGACCGGAACACCCGCGCGACGCTGACCGAAGCGCTCCAGCCGATCAACGACGCCGTGAACGAGTCGACCTTCTTCGAACGATCGGCCTCGTTCCACGTGGCCCGGGCCGGCGAGGGGACGGTGGCGGAGGTCCCCGAGACGCGGGGCGGCAAATGGATCTCGGGCGGAAACGTGGGCCTCCGGTGCGCGGCGATCGCGGCGGGACGGCTCCCCGCCTTCTATACGCCCACCGACTCGCGGGGAGACGACAGCGTCTTCTCCACCGGGCTTTGCGACGCCGTGGTGATGCGGACGCCGGCCGGCATCTTCCACGACGCGTTCGGCGCCCTGGCCGGCGCCGACCTCTCGCGGCCCGCCGGCCTCCCTGTCCAGCTGCCCGCGCCGGGAAGAAACGAAGAACGGTTCGCGCGCGTGCTGCGAGGGCGGCTCGCGTACGCCCCCGTGCTGGCGGTGCTCCGCGGCGTTTCCGACGTGGCCGGCACCATTGGCGAGTCCGCGTCCAGGCTCGCTGCCTGCGAGCAGGCGCTGGCCGTCTATTTCGGCAGCGCATGGAAGTGGCCGCCGCCTTCGGAACTGCTGCGCGGCTATCTCGCCTCGGTCGATACCGAGCTCGAGGCCTATCGCCAGACGCAGCGGACGTGGCGCCAGCTGTGCGGGACGTGACCTGAGTCGTGGTTCCCCGGGCCGTGGTGGCCCGGGCCCGCCCTGTCTCCGCCGGCGACGCCAGGGGAGGGGCCGGCGCTTCACCCTCATCCGGCAGGAGGACGCAGATGCCCACGCTGACGCTGAACGTGGACGACCTGGTGTCTCCACCTTCGACACCGCCGCGGCCGGCGCGATCGGGGCCGACATTCCCTACTCCCCGTACTGCTGCACCGAAGACAACAGCGGCTGCGACACCAACGTTCAGGCCGGCTGCACCGACCCCGAGGCCGGCTGCTGGGTCACCTCCGACACCGGCGACGCGGCCTGATTTGCGTCCGCCCGAACCATCGGAGCAGTTCTTCCACTCCGCAAAAGCCCGCGCCGAGGGGCGAGGAGCCGCGCGCCGGGAGATCGGCCTCCGTCCGTCCACCCCCCCCCGGCCGCGGCCTGCCGCCGTGCCCCCGCCCGTTGACATATCTCCAAGCAAGGAGGTAGTTTTACCCGCTTGTGCGCCCGCGCGGAACGGTGCGGCGCACCTGTCGGCGTTCCCCCTTGCCGTGACTTAGAGCGCGGGCGCATCACACGCGCGCCGCCAAACCCTGTCCGAGGATTGCATGGCTTCGCCCTCCGTTGCCCGTCGAGCCCCCCGCCCCGAAGTCAACAGCGACGACGTGGTCATGATGCGCGCCGCCGAGCTGGCGGAGTGGGCGCGCAGGAACGCGCGGGCGGTGATCATCGCCACGGTCGCGGTGCTGCTGGCGGTGGGTGCCGCGCTGTACTACCAGGTCTACAAGTCGCAGCGGGCGGCGCGCGCGGCGGGGGCGTACCTGCAGGTGCAGGCCGGGCTTCCCAACGACACCACGCAGGCCATCCGCGCCCTGCAGACCTTCACCAGCTCGTACCCCGGCACCAGCGAGGCCGACGAGGCCCGCATCGCCGCCGCGCAGCTGCTGATGGCCAAGGGTGACGCCGCCCGCGCGGTGGAAACGCTGCGCCCGGCCGCCAAGAGCGGCTCGCCCGTGTCGCTGCAGGCGCGCTACGCGCTGGGCGCCGCGCTGGCGCAGGCCGGCAAGCGGCAGGAAGCCATGGACACCTTCCTGGAGGTGGCCGACGACGCCGAGCTGGGCTACATGAAGCGCAACGCGCTGAACCAGGCCGCGCTGCTGCGCGAGCAGGCCAACGACTGGAAGGGCGCCGCCGACCTGTACCGCCAGATGCTCGAAGGCCTCGACAAGGGCACCGGCGACCGCACCATCGTGGAGCTGCACCTGAGCGAGGCGCAGGCCCGCGCGGGCGTGGCCGCCCCGGCCGCCAAGTAACCCACCGCAACGCCAGCCTCCGGGCCGGGGGAACGCGTGACCGGGCTTTACGCCACGGCCGCCCCGGCCCTCCTGGAGATCCCCTATCCCCACATAGACCCGGTCGCCCTCGACCTTCCCGGACCGCTGGACGTGCGGTGGTACGGGCTGGGCTACCTGCTGGGCTTCGGCGCCGGGTACCTGATCCTGCGCGCCCTGGCCCGCCGCGGCTTCCTGCGTGTGGACCCCGTCGCCGTGGGCGACCTGGTCTTCGCCATCGTGCTGGGGGTGGTCGTGGGCGGGCGCGTCGGCTACGTGCTCTTCTACGAGCTGGCCGACTATGCCGCGCACCCGCTCAAGATCCTCCAGGTGTGGCAGGGCGGGCTCTCGTTCCACGGCGGGCTGGTGGGCGCGGTGGCCGCCGGGGCGTGGTTCGCGCGCAAGCACCGCGTGCGCTGGCTGAACGTGGGCGACGCGCTGGCGCTGGGCGCCGGCCCCGGGATCTTTGCAGTGCGCGTGGCCAACTTCATCAACGGCGAGCTGTACGGCCGGGTGGCCGGCGCGGGGGTGCCGTGGGCCATGCGCTTCCCCACCGACCCCGTGGCCCAGGCCCGGATCGGCGCCACGGGAGGGCTGCGCCAGCGCGAGCTGGCCATCCAGCGGATGTACCGGAGCGGCGAGTGGGATCGCATCGCCCCGCAGGTGCCGCTGCGCCACCCCTCGCAGCTGTACGAGGCGCTGGGCGAGGGCGCGCTCACCATGGCCGTGGTCTGGCTGGTGTACCGGTGGAACCAGGGCCGCGGCGTGCGCTGGGGCGACGGCGCGTACGGCGGCGTGTTCCTGATGTGCTACGGCGCGGTGCGCACCTTCCTGGAGCTCTTTCGCCAGCCCGACGCGCAGTTCCGCGACACCGGCGACCCGCTGGGCACCGTCCTTGGCCCGCTCACCATGGGCCAGGTGCTCAGCCTGCTGATGGTGCTGGCGGGGATCGCGCTTCTCGTCCGCGGGATTCGCTTGGCGGGACGAGTGGACGCAATCGATGGCGGCGATTCATCGGCGCCCGGTCCAGCGGTATCGTAGTGTCGCCACCATCGTGAGCCTCGGCGATCGGCCAGCGATGATACGGCCCGCGCTTCACGGCCACCTCGCCGGGCGCGTATCTTAGACCGTGGCGCGATAGCGGTTCGGCCGCGGCCGGGCTGGCCGACTCTTCCCGACTTCGATCCGACTGAAGATCCGCATGGGCGGGCACCATCACCATCATCACGGCCATTCGCACGGGCACGCGCACACGCAGGCGGCTGCCGGGCGCGACACCATGCGGCGGCTCACCATCACGCTGCTGCTGCAGGTGGCCTACCTGGGCGCCGAGGTGGTGGGCGGGTACATGGCCAACTCGCTGGCGCTGCTGGCCGACGCGGGGCACATGCTGTCCGACGTGGCCGCGCTGGCGCTCTCCCTCTTCGCCGTGTGGATCGCGCGGCGCCCGGCCACCGACCGCCGCACCTACGGCTACTACCGCACCGAGATCCTGGCCGCGCTCGCCAACGCCGCGGCGCTGATCGCCATCTCGCTCTACATCTTTTTCGAGGCGTGGCACCGCTTCCATCATCCCCAGACGGTGGCCGGGGTGCTGGTGATGTGGATCGCGCTGGGCGGGCTGGCGGTGAACGCGATCGGCGCGTGGCTACTGCACGCGGGGAGCGAGCACTCGCTGAACATCCGCGGCGCGTGGCTGCACCTGCTCACCGACGCCTTCGGCAACGTGGGCGTGATCGCCGGCGGCGCGCTGGTGTGGGCGTTCGGGTGGCAGTGGGCCGACCCGGCGGTGTCGGTGCTGATCGGCGCGCTGGTGGTCTGGAGCAGCTGGCACCTGCTGCGCGACTCGGTGGGCGTGCTGCTGGAAGGCACGCCGCCGCACATCGACGTGGAGGCGGTGCGCGCCGCGCTGCTGGAGGTGCCCGACGTGGAGGCCGTGCACGACCTGCACGTGTGGACCATCACCAGCGGGATGGAGGCGCTGAGCTGCCACGTGGTGGTGGGCGGCCGCGACGAGCGCCGCTTCAGCGGCGAGATCCTGGCTGACGTGCACCACGTGCTGCACAACCGCTTCGGCCTGCACCACCTGACCGTGCAGATCGAGCCGCGCGGCTTCAAGGAGCTGGATTGCGCGGCGCTGGGGTGCTGAGGGAACGGCCAGGGAACAGGGGACAGGGAACAGGGAACAGCCTGCGGGGCTCCGGCTCGACGTCCAATCTTTCTCGGGGGGATGATGGGGTGTGCTGATTGAGCTCATCGCGGCGGCTGGGGCAAGGCCATGTGGGGTGAGGTGATTCGCCCGCGCACTCCGCCCCCCGGGATCGGCGGTTCATCCCATCCTTCCGCATTCCGTCACAATTCATTGCCCCGGGCGCTGGATCTTCGTACCTTGCAGCCACTCGGCGCGCCGGAGCTCATGCGCGCTCGTCAATCCACCTGCGCGTGAGGGGTATCGCCATGAAGAAGAAGCTGCGGATCGAGGACTTGGGCGTGGAATCGTTCGAGGTGAGCGAGGCCTCCACCGAGCGCGGAACGGTGCGGGGCAACGAGGATTCCGGCCCGCCCAACTGCTTCAGCGGCGTGGAAAGCTGTCTGGGGACGTGCGAGGACACCTGCGGGCTTACCTGCTGGGACACGTGCTGGCCCGACCTGACGTGCACCTGCGCCTGAGCTCGCACCGGCGGCGAGCGTGTCGCCGCGGCGTGTGATGGTCGAATGAAGCGGGCGCGGAGCCTTCCCTGGCTCCGCGCCCGCTTCGTTGTGTCTGCCGCACAGGACACCGTTTCTCCACCGCCGGGGACGAGCACCCGCTTCGCCCCGCCACGCGCTTTCGGATCAACCGCATGCGATGAAACGACTTGCGCTCGTCCCGGCAAGGGTGCCGCGCGGGGAACGGGCGTTGCCCTTATGGGAGGGGCGCGGCGGGGCATTCCGCCGCCAGACCCGACACCACGATCCGTGAGCCATCCCCCGATGCGATTCCCCGCCCTTCTGATGCTTGCCGCGCCGCTGGCCCTGGGCGCCTGCGTAACCGCCAGCGCCACCATGCTGGGCCCGCGCCAGAGCCGCGCGCCCGTGCCCGAAGACCAGGTGCACGTATTCCTCCCCGAGGACGAGGTCCCGGGCACCTGCGAGCGCCTGGCCATCATCAACACCTCGGGCGACGCGGACATGACCAACGAGTCGCAGATGGTGCGCGCCGCCCGCCGCCGCGCCGGAAAGCTGGGCGCCAACGCCATCCAGCTGCGCAGCACGCGCGAGCCCGGCACCGGCACCCGCATCGCCTCCGCCATCATCCCCGGCGTGACCGCCGACCGCAAGGGCGAGATGCTGGCCTTCGACTGCGCCGAGCCCCAGGCCGGGCTGGTCGGTGCCGTCCGCGCCTTCCTGGGGCTGGCGGAGTGATCTGGGGCATCAGCGCGCCTTGAGCCCGGCGTCCGAATACGCACTCCATCCTGCCACCAACATCGCGGGTGCTGAGACATTCATCTCTGCGCCCGCAATGCGTTACCGATCAACCGAGTTTTAACAGCGCGGCATCCGGATCTTCGTGGAAGCGCTGAATGAGGATGTACCGTTCACGAATCAGTCGCGCGGAGTCATGGACAGAACAGTTCCCGATCCGCAACACGCAACTTTGGGCGGCGCTCCGAACCGCATGCTCCGCTGGGCAAAATCAGCATCCTTGGATACGACGGTCCAACCGTCACGCGCGGCCATTTCCCAGATTTCCGCGTCCTCAGCCTCGTCCATGCCCATCAGGTGTGTATGGGAGCAGTCCGGATACACGTCCGCGAGGATCTTGACGAGCTTCGGCGACAGATTCTGGTCGAACAGCAGCCTCACAACCCCGGCCCGGCAAAAAGCCGGCGCTCACGATCAGCCGCAAAAGCGAGAGATGCCCGGATGTCTTCACGCTCCAGGTACGGGAAATCATCAAGGATCTCCTCTTCGCTCATTCCGGAAGCGAGATACTCCAATACATCCTGGACAGTGATGCGCATCCCGCGGATACAGGGCTTTCCGCTGCGCACTGCGGGGTTGATGGTGATGCGGTCGGCGTAGTCCATACCTGTCCTGGAGAAGAGGTTCGTTCTAACACAGCAGCCCGGACGTGGAAACGTCAAGGTTGTTGCCCCCGTTTGCACGCGTGAGGCCGGCACCGTTACCCGCATCGCCTCCGCCATCATTCCCCGGCGTGACCGCCGACCGCAAGGGCGAGATGCTGGCGTTCGATGGCGACGAGCCCCAGGCCGGCCTCCTCGGCGCCGTCCGCGAGCTCCTGGGGTTGGCGGACTGACAACTGCTCCGATGGAACGCCAGGCGGGCCCGGAGGAAAATCTCCGGGCCCGTCTGTTCGTCCGCCGGCGACACACGTTCTACGCATGACCGCAGCTCATCACGGGCGAGAGGCCGGGGTACGGACCGGTGTGAAGAAAATCCCATGATCCGTCGCCTGGCAGTTGATGTTCGGAATCGTGGACTTCAGCACGCCCGTTGCCAGGCTTCGCACCTCGGCCGTACACGGTGGCGTGTACGGCGGGTAGACCCACTGGAACTCTCCGTACTGCGCCGCGGGCTGGAAGTAGGACGGCTGAACGGCGTTGGTACGCAGGAACATCAACTCCCTGCCCGATTCGTCGGCGGTTACGCGCCGCAGATCTCCCGGATCCACCGTGTACAGGGTCTGCTCGGTGGCACTCGCGATGTCTACCAGCCGGATCTCCGCCGCCGTGCTGGAAGTGCTGGCAGAGGCGGTGCGGCAGATCGACGCCGGCGTGGTCGCGGTTACCGGCCAAGGACAGCCGCTCCAGCCGTTCAGCGTTGTGCTCCCGCGTGTGACCGTGGACGCCACGATCAGCTTTCCTCCCAGCGGGTGGTAGATCACCGACCATCCCGGAGTTTCACTGTAGAATGCCAGCAGGTAATAACTCGTGCACCCACTCAGCGTATCGCCGGCGACGACGGATGAAGCAGTCCGCGCCACGCAAATCGAGTGCAGGCCGTCGGCCTGGCTCGCGCGCCTGAGCTGATGCGGAATTGCGCGTGACCCTCCCGGCCACGAAAGCCCTAGGTCGAGTGTGGAGTAGCCGTAGACCTTTCCCTCGTACGCGGTGACCAGCGTGTCTCCGTTGTGCGAGCGTCTCCGCGCGCTCAGATAGCTGCCGCCCGAACCGGCAACCGCCGGAGCCCATCCGGCCGCCGTGCCAACCTGCCGCCACGTTCCGTTCTGGAGCGTGTACGACAACGTGGAGTCGCGCCCGAACTGCCCGGTGAAATCCACCCGCATCGCCCGCCCGCCGTGGAGAACGTCCACGTTGTCGCGCGAGATCCCGCCGCCGAAGCTCACCAGCGTGTCCAGCACCGACCCGCGTTGAACGGTAATCCGCTGGCTTTCCGTCCACATCCGGTTCCCGCAGAGCGGGGCGCCGCGCCGCTGGGCCGCGGCCTTCAATGCCTCATAGGCATTCAACACCGGAAGCGAGTCGGGGCCAGGACCGTTCACGATGCGCCGCCGTCCGTTGACGGCACCTTGAATCAAGAGCCGCTTCAAGCTGTCGGGGTGCTGGTTCAGCCGCGGATCGAACTGGAGCAACAACCCCGCGACGCCGGTGACGTATGGAGCAGCGAATGATGTCCCGGTGACCCGCACTTCGCCATTCCGGTTGAGCGTATAGACATCCTGGCCGGGGGCAGCAATTTCCACGATCGGCCCGTAGTTGGTTCCGAACGTGGTTCCGCCGGTGGAGAACTGCATTGGGCGAAGGGTGCCACCTCCCGCATTTCTCGCGGCCCCCACCACCAGCACATTGTCATAGGTGAGCGCCGCCTTCTCGAATCCGTCCCACGATGCATCGATTCGGTCGTTCCCCGCCGACATCACGATCAATGGCCGGATCTGCAGCGACTTGAGCGAGTCGAGTATCGCCGCGAACCGATCATATCGGTCTTGAACATAGTCCTTGTTGGCACTGTCACGCGTTGCGTTCGTTTCTGTTGCCGGATCATAGTTTCCAGACGTGATCCAGCCATTTTCGAGCGCACGAACGATCCAGTTGGTTCCAATCGACAGGTTGATGGCGCCGGCTCCCTCGGTTGCAGCGCGTAAGACTCGCGCGAGCACGGTATCAATGTCGAGAACCGTCACGCTGTCCATGAACCCGGTCACCGGATTCATCACTCCCCTTCGGTAGGGTGCCCCTTTGGCGCTATCCCACGGCACGGCCTCGTAAACCCGGAGGCGGGCGCTCCACATGGTGCCCGTGATCCCCGATCCGTTGTTGCCGCGGGCGGCGATGATTCCTGACGTCTTGGTTCCATGATCGATGGTGTCGGCCGTGGCATGAAGCTGACCCACACCGAAGCTCGTGGGATCGAGGTTCGGCCCAAGATCGGCCACGTTGTGGATGTCCGAATCGATCACCGCGATGGGAACGGCCACGCCCCCCGTGTCACAACCCCAGGCAAGCGGGCCCGAAATCGCCTCGAGGGCCCACGTATGCCCGTTGGCCGCACTGTCGCGCACCTCCCAGGCAGTCCAGTTGCTGCCGTCGCTCGGCCGCAGATAGTGGAAATCGGCGGATGTCATCTCGTGCGGATAGGCCCACCGCACCTGTGGAAACGAGCGTAGCGCCGCAACCGTTCTCCGCAGCGCGACCAGCGCGGTGTCTCCGATAATTCGCACGTAGTACCGGCCGGTCATCCGGCTTCCGGCCTCCAGGGTGCCTCCCACCGCCTCGATCGCGGCTTGCCGCTCCTCCTGTGTGGCCGAAGCCCGGAAGCTCACGTCCACCACGTCGTAGACGCACCGCGGGATCCCAATCTTCGAACAGTTGATCTGGTACTGCGGTTCGAAATAGCGGTGAGGCTGGCCCCAGTTCGCCGGGATCGCCGTGGGAACTGCCTGCTCACCGGGCACGGCCGCAAAAACGCTCACGGCGAAGTAGAAGTACGAAACGCTCGGGTGAAGGGTGAACGCCCACTCGCGCCACTGCGAGCTCTGGCCGGGCTCCAATTTTTGCGGGTAATTCCAGAATGGCTGGTCGGCCGCGGTAAACGCCATCCGTCCGTCGGGGTTTCGCGCCTTCACCAGCGCGTTGATGTTCGGCATGGGTGGGATCAGGAACGCCGACGGCCTGGTCGTGTCCCCCGGCGGCCGGCCCGCGTACCCCATGATGTTGACAGGAATGAACGCCTTGATTCCGGTCACGGTAGATCCATCGCGAGTGCCCAGGGCGTTCCCGGAGGTGTTCACCAGGCGGATGTTGAGGCGGTAGGTGGAATCGGCCGCCGTGTACGCGTCGGACCCGGTCTGGACCATCGCCTGCGCGTCACGGATGATGGTGAGGCGGGCGCCGTGTGCCGCGGCGGGCGCTTCACGCACCAGCTCACAGGTGCTGCGGCGCGCCTTGACGTCGACCGAGCAAACCACGGTCGCCACGAATCGCGCCCCGGCACCCGGTGGACGTGCCAGAGCCTCGGCGGGGTTGTCCCGACATGCCGCGGTGCACAGGAGGCTGGAGAAGACGAGCGTCAGCGCTGCCATACGCAGTCCGGTGGGCGAAGGGATCATGGGGAGTGCTCCTGGAAAGATGGGGACGTGGATGTCCACCGAACAGCCGCGTGGTGCACCGGACGCGTGATGTGGCCATGACACCGCACTCATTCCCGGAGCGTAATGTCCCGAGAGTCAAACGACCATGCCGACATTTTCTGACGTTCACGCCTGGTCGATCATACTCGTTTCATTCCCATCCCACCACGAAACGTTTGCGTGCCCGTCCACGTACCACCCGCTTGATCTCCCTGCGGTTGCGAACCGGCTGGCGGCACGCGGGTACTGAGGAGCGCCGCACCGGCCCCTGCCGTGGTGCGCCTTCGCTCACGCACGGGTTCTCGATGCGCACGTTCTTCCTGCTCTTCCGGCTGCTTCCGTTCGCGCTGTCGTTTACGCGTGACCGGCGCCGCTTCATCTTCTGGGGCGCGCCCGCGCGGCGCGCGGCCGGGTTCCACCAGCGCCGCGCCGACCGGCTGGCGAGCACCATTCCGTCGCTCGGCCCCACCTTCGTCAAGATCGGCCAGGTATTCAGCGCGCGCCCCGACGTGGTGCCCGAGCCGTACCTGGGCTCGCTGAGCACGCTCACCGACCGCGTCCCCTGCGTCCCCTTCGCGCGGATCGAGGCGGAGCTGGAGCGGGCGTACGGCGCGCCGGTGGACGTGGTGTTCGAGGAGTTCGACCGCGAGCCGCTGGCCGCCGGGTCGCTGGGGCAGGTGTACCGCGCCCGCTTCAACGGCCGCCGCGTGGTGGTGAAGGTGCTGCGCCCCGGCGTGGAGGGCATGGTGCGCCACGACGTCCTCTTCGTGCGGCGCGTGCTGGCGTTCGTGCAGCGGCGGTGGAAGCACCCGCAGCTGCGCGGCCTGAACGTGGTGATCGACGAGTTCGAGCGGCGCATCGGCGACGAGATGGACTTCCGCAAGGAGGCCGCCTACTGCCGCGCCATCGGCGAGCGCTTCGCCAGCAACCCGCGGGTGATCGTCCCCGAGGTGATCGCCGGGATGGTGCACCAGCGCACGCTGGTGCTGGAGTTCGTGGAGGGGACGCGCGTGGACCAGATCGGCCCGCTGGTGGCGGCCGGCCGCGTGGACCCGGGCCGGGTGATGGACGCGGTGGTGGAGGCCTACATCCAGATGATGCTGGTGGACGGCATCTTCCACGCCGACCCGCACCCCGGCAACCTGCTGGTGCAGGGCGACGGCGCGCTGGTGCTGCTCGATTTCGGGATGGTGATCGAGGTGGACCCGGTGGAACGCAAGCACCTGGTGCACACCGCGCTCGCGGCCGTGGGCGGCGACGCCGACCGGGTGGTGGACGGCTTCTTCAATCTCGGCATCGTGGAGCCCGAGACCGACCGCGAGACCATCCGCCGGCTGGTGGCGCTGCTGCTGGAGATGACACAGAACGGCGCCGCGCTCGACGAGATGCAGGCCGCGCTGGCCGACGAGGTGATGCGCCTGCTGTACGACTGGCCCGTGGTCCTCACCGGCGAGATGACGTACTTCGGCCGCGCGGTGGCGCTGATCGAGGGGCTGGGTGCCCGCCACGTCCCCGACTTCAACCCCGTGCGCTACGTGCGCCCCATCCTGCTCAAGCACCGCGGCGCCGTGCTGCGCGCGCTCGGCCCCGGCGACGACGAGGGGTACGACCTGGCGTACGGCCTGGGCCTGCTGGCGCGCGACGTGAGCCGCGTGATCTTCGATGCCTCGCGCGGGCTGCTGAGCGTGTTCGCGCGCCACATCCCCGAGCTACTGGCCGCCGGCGAGCGCACGCTGGCCCTGCCTGCACCCGCCCCCGCGCCGGCCGCGGAGAAGGAGCCGGCGGCGATCGGGTGAGTATCCGTATCGGGAAGATGATCGAACGGGCGCGGAGGCGATGGCTTCCGCGCCCGTTTTGTCTCGCCCGTGCGCTCCTGTCATGCCACGGACGGTTGGGCTCCCCGACCGCTCACGGCGGGATTGGCGGCGGATGACGTATGGCTCGGTCAGAGAAGCGCAGGTATGTTCAACCACCCTTTCCGTCACAATCCACTCCGCGCGCGTGGCTCGCAGCCGAGCGCGCAATCACCCGGGAGACCTGCCGTGAAGAAGCTCACCCTGATGCTGGACGAACTGACCGTGGAGACGTTCGAGACGTCGGAGCCGCGCCGCGACGCGGCGGGCACCGTGCGCGCCCACCTGGACGAGGCCGCCGAGCCGCAGCCCGCCGGAGAAGCGGTGGCGTACCCGGCCACGTACTACGGCAACACCTGTCCGGGCTACCCGACTTGCAACAACTACTCGTGCCAGTCGTGCATGCAGACCTGCGGGTACACGCAGTATCCCTGCTGCCAGATCGGCTGAGCCGCCGTCCAGCGTGAAACGGGC
>DASSJS010000484.1:0-25688 GCA_035691085.1 Longimicrobium sp. | reverse complement strand
GGCGAACGCGGACGTTCGGTCCTCCAGCACGCCCGGCTGGATTCGCACCCTGTGATCCCGGCTTACAGGATCGACCCTGCATTCCGAGCATGGACTCGGGCGGGCCACGGTTTCGATCGCCCCGAGCCCCGGCGTGCGCGTCTATGGCAGCTCGCCTACCAGGATCCGGGCGAGCTTCGCCGGGTCGATGTTGCCGCCCGAGACGACGCAGACGACCCGCCGCGCGTCGGCGACACCCTTGAGCGCCGCGGCGACGGAGGCAGCGCCCGCGCCCTCGGCCACCACGTGGGCCCGCTCCACCAGCAGCCGGATCGCGGCCGCCACCTCTTCGAGCGAAACCGTCAGCGCGCCCGCCAGCAGCGTGCTTGCCAGCGGCCACATCTCGTCGAGCACGCTCTTCCCCCCGATGCCGTCCACGAAGCTGGCGACGTACTCGCACGCAACCGCGCGCCCCTCCGCCAGCGAGGCGCGCAGCGGCGCGGCCGTCTCCACCTCGCAGGCATACACCCTGGCCTCGGGCCGCAGCGCGCGGGTGGCCGCCGCGATCCCCACCGACAGCCCGCCCCCGCCGTAGGGAGCCAGGATCACGTCGGCGTCCGGGAGGTCCTCGAGGATCTCGAGCGCGACGGTGCCGTTGCCGGCCATCACCGCGGCGTCCGACACCGGGTGCACGAAGACCCCCTCGATGCCGGGGTACTCGTGCTCCACCAGCACCTGCCACCAGCGATCGAACGGGACCTTCACCACGCGCCCGCCGAGGCGCTCGATGGCCGCCAGCTTGGTCTGCGGGGCGTGGTCGGGAACCACCACCGTGCAGGGCACGCCGAACTCGCGCGCCAGCCACGCCACGCCCTGCGCCATGTTGCCGGCGCTGGCGGTGTAGACGCCGCGCCGCAGCAGGTCGCGGGGCGCGCTCAGCATCGCGTTGCCGGCGCCGCGCAGCTTGAACGAGCCGATCGGCTGCAGGTTCTCGAGCTTGAGCCACACCTCGGGGGTGCCGGATGGGAGGTGCAGCCGCACCAGCGGCGTGCGCAGCGCCACCCCTCGCAGCCGCCGCGCCGCGTCGCGCACTTCGTCGATCGTGGGGGCGGAAAGTTCGCGGACCCCTGCCGGCATGCTGCCTCCGTGGAAGGTTCGGTGATGGTGGATCCGCGGCGTGCGCGCTGCCGGGGCGTCAGCCGCCAGGCGCTCGCCGCCCAGTTCCAGGCGTGTGCCGGTGCCGCCGGCGATCGCCCGCGCATAGACCAGGCGTGCGGCCGCGAGGTCCTCCACGGCCACGCCCACCGACTTGAAGAGGGTGATCTCCTCGGGTGACCGCCGCCCCGGGTTTCCGCCGAGCAGGACCTCGCCGAGCTCGGCGACGATGTGATCGTCGCCCACCACGCCCTCGTCGCGGGCCTGGAGAAAGTCGCCGGCCTCGGCCAGCGCCGACTCGCGCCGGTCCACGAAGAGCCGGGCGCGGCGCACCGCTTCGGCGTCGAGCTCACGCGCCGTGCGCTGGCTGGCTCCCACCGCGTTCACGTGCGCGCCCGGCGCCAGCCACTCCCCGCGCAGCACCGGCTCGCGCGACGAGGTGACGGTGCACACCAGCGAAGCGCCGCGCACCGCGTCTTCCGCCCGTTCGACCGGTTCCACCGTTTCGCCCAGGCGCTCGCGCGCGATCTGGGCAAAGCCGTGCGCCCGCTCCGCGTGGCGGCTCCAGACGCGAATGCGCGCCAGCGGCCGCGCCACGCGCATCGCCTCCAGGTGCGTCAGCGCCTGCACGCCCGCCCCCAGCAGCGCCAGGTCGGCCGGGCCCTCGCGCGCCAGCGCCCGCGTGGCGACCCCCGAGGCGGCGGCGGTGCGGATGGCGGTGATGGAGCTGGCATCGAGCACCGCCAGCAGACGGCCGTCGCCGGGGTCGAAGAGGAGCACCGCGCCCTGGTGCGAGTCCAGCCGCGACCCCTCGTTCCCGGGAAAGACGGTGATCACCTTGATCCCGAGCGTCGCCGGCTCCCCTACAAAGGCCGGCATCGCGCCGAAGACGCCGCGGCCGTCCGGGAGCGGCACGATGGTGCGCAGCGGCAGCCGCGCGTTGCCGGCGGAGAGCGCCCGCAATGCGCCGGCGACCGCCTCCATGCAGTCGGGCATCGGCAGGAGTGCCTCGACCTGCGTCTGGGAGAGTACGAGGATGTCCATGGCAGTCCGCGGGATGGCGATCGGCACCGGCTCGTGTAACTAAACGCGCCACGCGGCGTGCTGCAACGCGCGCCCGGCCTGTACGATCGACGCTGGCGCGGCCCGACTCTGCCGCCGGGTTGAAACCCGGCGCTGGAACGGCGGGAAGTCCGCCTTCGCGGACTGCTCGTTGACGCTGGCGCACGGCTGCGGCCGACGGTGCATGCCAACCGCGACCCTCGCCCGACGCGCCAACCCCGACGACGTCATCCTGAGGCCGGCCACGCGCAAACCGCGTCCACACAATCGGTTGCAGGCCGAAGGATCCATACTCTCCCGCACGGCACCGCGTCCGGAGCGCGCCGGCGGTCGCTGCCATTGACGCGCGCCGGTTGATAGGTCGCATCGACCAGCGGCAGATCCTTCGGCCTGCGAGCTTGTGACCATGCCGGTAGTCCAGCGTGGTCGGCCTCAGGATGACATGGATATGCTTGTGCGACATACACATGTCGCCGTTCGCACGTCATCCGCGTCGGGGGGCGGAAGATCGGGATCGAAAGGGTTCACACCCCCGCCGCGGCGTCGGCGGCGAGCACGGGGCGCAGGGCGGGATACAGCGCGCGGAACCGGCGATAGGGCGCATCGTACGCGGCGTGCGCGCTGCCGGAGGGGCGCTCGGGATCGGTGCGGGTGAGCGTGGCCAGCGCGGCGTCGCCGAGGTTCGCGAAGGCGCCCGCGCCCACGGCGGCCAGCAGTGCGGCGCCGTACGCGGGGCCTTCCTCGCGGTTCACCGTCTTCACCGGCAGGCCGTAGACTTCCGCCTGCAGGCGGCGGAGGAAGGCGCTCTTCGCGCCGCCGCCGGTCAGCAGCAGCTCCTGCGGCGCCACGCCCAGCTCCCGCAGGATGGAGACGGAGTCGCGCAGCGCGAAGCACACGCCCTCGAGCACGGCACGGGTCATGTGTGCCCGCGTGTGCGCCAGCGTGAGCCCGATGAACGCGCCCCGCGCGCTCGCGTCGCGGTGCGGCGTGCGCTCGCCCTGCAGGTAGGGGAGAAAGGTCAGCCCATCGGCGCCGGGGGCGATGGCGCTCGCCTCCTCGTCCAGCCGGGCGTGCGCGTCGGGCGCGGCGGCCAACTCGCGCGCCAGCTGCTCGCGGTGCCACGCGAACGCGCCGCCGGCACTGAGGACCACGCCCATCAGGTACCACGTTCCGGGGACCACGTGGCAGAAAGTGTGGGCGCGCATGGCGGGGTCCACGTGCGGCCGGTCCATCGGCGCCAGCACCGTTCCGCTCGTCCCCCAGCTCGCCACCGCCTCGCCGGGGGCTACGACGCCGACACCGGCCGCGCCGCACGCGTTGTCCGCCCCGCCGCCGACGACGGGTGTGCCCTCCGCCAGCCCGGTGAGCCCCGCCGCGCCCGCCGTCACCTTGCCGAGGATTTCGTGCGACCCGCCGACGGCCGGGAGCAGCGACATCGGCAAGGCCATCGCCCCCATGATCTCGCTGCTCCAGCGCAGGCGCGCGGTGTCGTACATCAGTGTGGCCGATGCGTCCGACGGCTCGGTGGCCAGCACGCCGGTCAGGCGGTAGCGCACGTAGTCCTTGGCCAGCAGCACCGTGGCCAATCGTCCGAAGGCATCGGGCTCGTGGTTGCGGAGCCAGAGCACCTTGGGTAGGGTGAAGCCTTCCAGCGCGGGGTTGGCGGCCAGGTCGCGCAGCCGCTCCTCGCCGCCGACGCGAGCCGTGATCTGGGCGCACTCGGCCGTGGTCCGCCCGTCGCACCAGAGCAGCGCGGGGCGGATCACCGCGCCGGCCTTGTCGAGGAAGACGGACGAGTGCATCTGGCCGCTGATCCCCACGCCGCCCACGCGAACGCCGGGCGCGGCACCCACCACCTGGCGGATGGACGCCACCGACGCGCGCCACCACGCCTCGGGCTCCTGCTCGGCCCACCCCGGGCGCGGCGTGTTGAGCGTCAGCGCCGTGGTGGCGCTCGCGACGACCTCGCCCGTGGGATCGACGAGGATCGCCTTGACCCCGCTGGTCCCCACGTCCACGCCCAGGAACGCGCCGGCCATGGTCAGCGCACCCCCAGGAGGATCTCCATCGTCAGCTGGTCCAGCCGCTCGTAGCCGTATCCCTTGCCGCGGATGGCGTCGAGGTCGAACGAGCGCCCCTTCAGCTCCTCGGCGGCCTCCTTCGAGAACTTCACCGGCGGGCCGTCGCCGCGCGTCGTGTATTCGCCGATGATCTGCTGGACCTCGGGGTCTGCGTTCCAGCGCGCGGCCTTCTCCTTCAGGATCAGGTAGGTGCGCATGCAGCCGGCGGCGAAATCCCACACGCCCTGCTCGTCCTCGGTCCGGTAGGCGTGCGCGTCGAAGTGGCGCATCCCGTCCCACTTCGCGTCTTCCAGCAGCTTCACCAGGAAGAAGGCCTGTTTGGGGTCCACCGCGCCGAAGCGGAAGTCCTGATCGTAGCGGCCCGGCTTCTGGTCGTTCAGGTCGATGTGGAACAGCTTCCCCGCGTCCAGCGCCTGCGCCACGCCGTGGGTGAAGTCGAGCCCCGCCATGGTTTCGTGCGCCACCTCGGGGTTGAGCCCCACCATCTCGGGGTGATCGAGCGTGTGGATGAACGCCAGCGCGTGGCCGATGGTGGGGAGATAGATGTCGCCGCGCGGCTCGTTGGGCTTGGGCTCCAGCGCGAACCGGTAGCCGTAGCCCTGCGAGATGGAGTATTCGCCGAGGAAGTTGAGCGCGTCGCGGAACCACTTCAGGGCGTCGCGCGGGTCGCGGGCGGCGTTGGTCTCGGCCCCCTCGCGGCCGCCCCAGAACACGTAGACCCCGGCGCCCAGCTCCGCGCCCAGGTCCATCGACCGCATGGCCTTGGCGAGGGCATAGGCGCGCACGCGCGGGTCGTTGCTGGTGAACGCGCCGTCGCGGAACGCCGGGTCGCCGAAGAGGTTGGTGGTGGCCATCGGCACCTTCACCCCGCTGTCATCCAGCGCCGCCCTGAACTCGCGGATGATGCGATCGCGATCGGCGGCGCTCGCGTCGCGGGGGACGAGATCCTCGTCGTGCAGGTTCACGCCGTACGCGCCCAGCTCGCCCAGCTTGCGGACGATGGTGGTGGGCGGCAGCGGCGGCCGCACCGGCTCGCCGAAGGGATCGCGCCCCACGTTCCCCACCGTCCACAGGCCGAAGGTGAAGTGGTGCTCGGGCTTGGGGGTGTACGCGTCGTTGCTCATTCCATCTCAGTGCTGAGGGGATGGGTCGCGGATTCTCAAATGCGACGTTCACCGATACATCGGTGCGCTCCGGCCGCCCCGTGGCCCCCTCCCTGGCGCCTGAGAGCGCCTGTCCCTCCCCAGTACCGGGAGAGGGGAGTGGCCGCGATGCGTGTGCGCCCTGCAACCTCTTGCTCGCACCTCAACTTTGGAGCCGTCGGAGCGTTGCGTCCGCTACCTCTCCCGGTACGGGGGAGGTGGACGGCCTAAGCCGGCCGGAGGGGGCGCGATGCGGCCGGGGCGCTCACCCGATCGCTTCCACCGCAACTTGCGACGCGGGTTCATCCGCCGCGGAGCCCAGGCCGGCCATCAGCGCCAGCAGCTTGTCCTGCGTGGCGCCGGCGCGGGGCACGTCGGCGACCAGGCGGCCGGCGCGCAGCACCAGGATGCGGGTGGACAGGCTCAGCACCTCGGGAAGCTCGCTGCTGATCAGGAGCACGGCGTGTCCGTCGGCGGCGAGCTGGTCGATCAGCGCGTGGATCTCGGCCTTGGCGCCCACGTCCACGCCGCGGGTGGGCTCGTCGAGCATCAGGATGCGCGAGCGCGCGGCCAGCCACCGCGCCAGCACCACCTTCTGCTGGTTGCCGCCGCTCAGGCCCGCCACGCACGCGTCCACGCCGGGCGTGCGCACGCGCAGCCGGCCGAAGTAGTCGCTCGCCAGCGCCCGCTCCTCGCCCCGGCGGACGAAGGAGAAGTTCGCCAGCCGCTTGAGGATGGGGAGCGAGGTGTTGTGCGTGCCGCTCTCGGTCAGCACCAGCCCCTGCTTCTTGCGGTCCTCGGGCACCAGCCCGATCCCCAGCCCGATCGCCTGCGCGGGGGTGCGGATGCGCACCGGCTTGCCGTTCACGTGCACGGTGCCGCGCACCCGAGGCTCCAGCCCGAACAGCGCCTGCGCCACCTCGCTTCGCCCCGCGCCGACGAGTCCCGCGAGGCCGACCACCTCGCCCGCGTGCAGCGAGAACGAGACGTCGTGGAAGGCGCCGGGGAGAGCCAGATTCTCGACGCGCAGCAGCTCCTCGCCGCGGCCGCCGGCCAGGTGGCTGGGATAGTATTCCGCCAGCGGGCGGCCGATCATCATCCGCACCAGCTCGCCCTCGGTCAGTCCTTCGATCGGCCGCGTGCCCACGTGGCGGCCGTCGCGCAGCACGCTCACCGCGTCGCATAGGCGGAAGATCTCGGGCATGCGGTGCGATACGTAGATGCAGGTGACGCCGCGCGCGCGCAGCCGGCCGATCATCTCGTACAGCCGCTCGGCGTCCACCTGGCTGAGCGAGCTGGTGGGCTCGTCGAACACGATGATGCGCGCGCCGCTCCCCACGGCCGCCGCGATCTGCACCAGCTGCTGCTGGGCCACGTTCAGCTCGCCCACCGGCCGGCGCACGTCCATCGCCGCGCCGATCTCGGCCAGCATCGCGGCCGCGCGGCGCTCCATCTGGTCGGTGGAGAGAAAGCCGCCGCGGCTGGGGAGCGCGCCCAGGTTCAGGTTCTCGGCCACGGACAGGTTGGGGCAGAACGCCAGCTCCTGGTGCACCACGCCCACCCCCGCCGCCAGCGCGTCGCGCGGGCTGCCGAAGCGCACCGGCTTTCCGCCGATCACCACGCGCCCCTCGTCGGGCGTGTAGATGCCGGCCAGGAGCTTGCCGAGCGTGCTCTTCCCCGCCCCGTTCTCGCCGCAGAGCGCGTGACAGCTCCCCGCCGCCACCTCCAGCGTGACGTCGGAAAGCGCCAGCACGCCGGGAAAGCGCTTGCTGACCCCCTCGAAGCGGACGGCGGGCTCGGTCACCGGCTAGTTCTCATCCAAAGACTCGTCACCCCCACCTCATCGGCAGAATCTCGACCATCCTGGCTGATCAATCCCGATCACCAGCGCGCTCCGGACGCCCTGCGGCCCCCTCCCTGGCGCCTCAGGGCGCCTGTCCCTCCCCCGTACCGGGAGAGGGTGGAACACAATTTCCGCGCGACCTGCAACCTCAACTCACACCGATACTTCCGAAGCGCCGGGGTGCGCGCCCCGCCAACCTCTCCCGGTACGGGGGAGGTGCGAGCCTAAGCGAGCGGAGGGGGCCGCCGCGGCGCGCACCACAGCCGTCGAGCGGCTCGGACACGCACTCACGCACTCACGCACTCACGCACTCACGCACTCACGCACTCACGCACTCACGCACCTGTTCGCTCTTAAGGCTGCCGGCTCAGGTACTGCGGATCCACATCCGTAAAACCCCAGTCGCGGAGCTGACGCGCCCACTGGCCCAGGTTGTCCTTGCTGACGCGCACCGTCTGCATGGGGATGTTCTGGGGGACTTCCTTGTGATTGTGGATCTTGTCCACGATGGTCTTCACGCCCACGTAGCCCCACTGGTACACGGGCTGGGCCAGCAGCACCGGCGCGATCCCCTTGTCCACGTACGCCAGCTCGGCGGGGAGCGCGTCCACGCACACCACCTTGTAGCGGTTGGGATCCAGGTCGGTCAGCAGCGTGCGGGTGAAGAGCGGCCAGCCGCCCACCATCGCCCAGCCGGTCACCTCGGGATAGGCGTTGTTCACGCGGATCACCTCGGCGGCGGCGTCCTGCGGCGTTTCGATGTGATTGAAGACGTTGACGATCTTGATGCCGGGGTGCCGCACGGCCTCTTCCTTCACGCCCTGCACGCGGCGCTGCAGGTTGGGCGCGTTCTGGTTGCCGGCCAGGATGGCGACGCTCCCCTTGTCGCCCATCTGCGTGGCCAGCTCGCGCATCACGGTGCGGCCCACCTCCAGGTCGTCCACGCCGTAGTAGGCGAAGCGTTTGGACTGGGGGACGTCGCTGTCGAAGGTCATCACGGGCACGCCGCGGTCCACGGCGTCGTTGATGGCTCCGGCCACCTTCCCCGCGTCGCTGGCGGCGATCAGGATGGCGTCGGCGCCGTCGTTCACCGCCTGCTGGATGCGCTGCGCCTGCACCTGCCCGTCTTCCTGCGGCGGGGTGAGCCAGTTGATGCGCACCTGCGGCCCTCCCGGCTGCGCGCTGATCTCCTTCGCCGCGGCCTCGGCGCCGGTGCGCGCGGCCAGGAACACCGGGTTGTTCGAGCTCTTGGCGATCACGGCGATGGTGATCGGCGCGTTGGGGTCGCGCGCCGCGCCGGCCGCCGGGGCGCCCTTCTGCTCGCCGCCCGCCGCCGGCTTGTCGCCGCCCCCGCACGCCGCCGCGCCCATCACCGCCAGCGCGGCAATGCCCCGCATCCACTGTCTCATCGGATCGCTTCTCCCCGTTGGGTTCAGATCAGCCCGCGACTGGTATAGCCCTGCGACTCGGATCCCGGGACCTGGTATCCCTGCGACTCGGTATATCCCTGCGACGGCGAAAACACCGGTACAACGCTCGGCCCTCCACGTCACGCGCTGCGGACGCTCCGCGGCCCCCTCCCCGCGCCTTAGAGCGCGACCCTCCCCCGTACCAGGAGAGGGTGGCGGACGCGGCGGCCGCGCGCCCCGCAACCTTCACTCACGTCGATACTTACGAAGCGCCGGGCTGCCTGCCCTGCCAACCTCTCCCGGTACGGGGGAGGTGGACGGCCTAAGCCGGCCGGAGGGGGCGCGGCGCATCCGAAGCGCGCTGGAGCCAGCCTCCGCGCGTCAGACCGCCGCCGCCTTCGCCGGCTCCGCCGTGCGGCTCAGGCGCCGCGCCGTCATCCGCGCGCTCCACTGGTCCACCACCACGGCGATGATGATGGCGCCGCCGATCACGATCCACTCGTAGTTCTGGTCCAGGTGCAGCGTGCGGATGCTCTGGCGGAAGAGGACGATCAGCAGCGCCCCGAGCGTGGCCCCCAGCGCGCTCCCCTTCCCGCCGATGAGGCTCGCCCCGCCCACCACCGCCGCGGCGATCACGTACAGCTCGTACCCCTGCGCGTCGCCGCTGCTGGCGCTGCCGTAGAACGCCGCGCCCAGGAACGCCGCGATCCCTGCCGTCAGCCCGCTGACGGCGAACACGCCGATCTGGATGCGCCGCAGCGGCAGCCCCGCGAAGCGGCTCGCCTCCAGGTTGCCGCCGAAGGCGAACACGTGCCGGCCCATCACCGTGCGCGTCAGGTACAGCGTGCCCAGCAGCGTCGCGAGGATCATCGCCAGCATCGGCACGGGGTACAGGCCGCCGCCCAGCCCCAGCGGCGCCTTGGCGAAGCCGGTCAGGCTCTCGGGCGTCAGGATGCTCTCCGCGCGGCTGGCCACGAACGCCACCCCCCGCAGCATCCACATCGTGCCCAGGGTGATGATGAACGGGTGGACGCCCAGGCCAACGACGAGCCCGCCGTTGATCAATCCACAGACCAGCCCCACGCCCGTGCACACCGCCAGCCCCAGCAGCACCGTGGGCACGGGCGCCATCGGCCCCGCCGCGCGGAGCACCAGCGCCATGGCGACCCCCGCCAGCGCGTAGATCGACCCCACCGACAGGTCGATGCCGCCGGAGATGATCACCACCGTGGCGCCCACGGCCATGATGGCGAAGAAAGAGGCGTCGGTGGCCGTCTGGATCAGCGTGTGGCTGTTCCAGAAGTCGTTCACCATCCGCCCGGTCGCGCGGTTCAGGTGCGAGCCGGCGAAGAGGGAAAGGCCCAGCGTCACCAGCGCCACCACCATCACCAGCCCCGCCTCCTGGCTGGTGGCCAGGCGGCGCGCGAAGGTGGTGAGCGGCTGCGCGCGTTGCGTTTCGGTCACTGCGCCACGTCCGGATGGTCGGTGGATCGGGGAGGCTTCGGGCGATGCTGGCGGGCTCACCGCCGGAAACGAGCATCGTCGCTCTTCCCGCGCAAGGCACCGGGGCCGCGGCATCGGCTCCAGCCCGCCGCCGTTGCCGGCTCCCACGGGGATCCTCCGGGGAATGCGGAGAACTCGCTCGCGTCCGTCACGCGCCGCCCCCGAGGCACATCGAGGCGCTCGGGAAGGCGAGCCGCGTCCCCCCGCGCTCCGGCCTGCATGGACCCACTCTCACGGCTCGCGGTTGGACGCACGATCATTGGCCCAGGATTAAACCGTTCGCCCCGTCGAAACCATTTTCGATCGAGCAGCGTCGATCCAGATAGTGCCGCGTTGGTGCGATGGAACGGTCCCGGCCGCCGGCCGCGGCGGATGCTTCCGCGGCTCCCATCGCCCCACATCCGTCCCGCAGCCCGTCACGCGGCCGCCATGTCGCGCGTTTATCCAGAATTTCGTCGTTGGCCCGGACCAGAAGCGTCAGAAATCAGCCAGGCGAGGGCATCGGCCGCGCCCGCCCTCACGGGGCGGAACGGCATCCCCTCCCATGGCGAAAAGCCGGGGTGAATGGCCGCGCGGACACCATCTCGCCAATTCATCACTCGCCCGGTACGCTTTGTCCCATGGGGTAAACAAACTCCTTGCATGCCGCGAGAAAACCATTTTATATGTCTGCCCAGGATACGATTGTTTAGCGCCGCGCGGGCCGGGGCATCCGGGAACCAAGGGCTGGATGTCAGCGATTCAAAGCACTATTGATTCTATCCGGGCGGCATGACTGCAGGGTTGGACGCGTAAGGAATGATCCCCCCGGTGCGGGGGTTGAGGACCGCGGGATGAGCCCACCATCCCGCGGGTGAAGGCCTGGCAGTCCGGCGGCAGCAAACATTTGTCGCCATTTCTTCCGCCGCCGCCGCGCGCGGCGGCGTGGCATCGCTGTCCTCCGGAACCCCGGCCGCCCAGGCCTCGCGCAGCATCGCCGCCGCCGCGGCGCCATCCGGGCCACGCGGCCCGGCATATCCACCCCCATCCCCGAAAAACGATGAGGACCAGAACCACCGTGCTTTCGATCGCGGCGTTCGTGGTGGCCGCTGCGGGGCTCGCCACGGCGTGCAGCCGCGACAGCACCACCATCAACTCGCCCGAGCTGCGCAAGCTGGCGCAGCCGGGGCTGGACCCGCCGGGGAATGGGCACACGCAGGACCTGGACGGCCTTCCCGACCTGGTGGTGAACACCGCCACCACCGCGCACTCGTGGGTGGTGCGCCAGGAAGAGTTCGTGGCCGGCGAATGCAGCGTGGAGGAGGGGAACATCCCCACCGGCAGCCACAAGTCGCTGCGCTTCTCGGTGCGCATCGACAACCTGGGCACGGCCGACCTGTACGTGGGCGACCCGCTCCGGCACATGGACCCCAACGGCGACGGCGACTATTCCGACGCCGACGGGCTGTTCGAGTTCGCCACCTGCCACAAGCACTTCCACTTCCGCAACTACGCCCGCTACGACCTGCTTCCGCTGCGCGCCGACGGCACCCTGGGCACGCCGATCCAGGCCAAGAAGCGCGGCTTCTGCATGCTCGACACCAGCCCCGCCCAGAACGCCAACGGCCAGCCCGGCCCCTCGCAGTACCTGTACTGCGGCAACCAGAGGTTCCACGGCAACCAGGGGATCTCCAGGAACTGGGGCGACGAGTACGAGAAGAACCTCCCCGGGCAGGTGTTCGTGCTCGACGACCCGGCCGAGCCGGCGCCCCCGGGGCGCTACGTGGTGCGCGTGACGGCGAACCCGGCCTTCGCCGAAACGCCGGGACAGCCGTGCCCGGTGAAGGACGCCCAGGGGATGTGCCACATGTTCGCCGAGCTGAGCTACGCCAACAACGTGGGCGACGTGGTGATCGAGATCCCCGACCGCGTGGGCCGCATCGGCGTGGGCCCCGGGCAGGGCGACTTCGCGGAATCGCTCGACTCGCACCACCACCCCGAGGTGCACGGCGGCGGTCACTGAGGCGCGGGCTCCTCCCGCGGGGGCGGCGGCCGCCGCCCCCGCATGGGGCACCTCCAGCCGGGTGCCGTGATCGCCTTCGATCACGCACAACCGGCCCTCGTGCCCCGGTTCCACACCCCTGAAGGGAGATTCGTCGCGTGGAGATTGGGAGCGAAACGCGGGAAGCCGTGCCGGTGCGCCTGTGGCGCGGAATCCTCCCCGGGCACCGGGACGAGGGACGGCCCGAGGAGGTGGCCGAGCGGGTGCGGCACCTGTTCTCTTCGGGCGCCGCCGCCGGGAGCGACGAGGAGGAGATGGACGCGCGGGTGGCCGAAATCGCGCGCGAGCTGCTGCGCGAGCCCACCATCACCTCGCGCGGCGGGCTGGAGGGGATGGCCGCGGCCTTCGCCGACACGCGCCTCCCGCTCTTCCCCCGCGACGCGGGCGACTACCTGGACTACCTCGACGCGCAGGTGGTGCCGCACGTGATGCGCGTGTCGTCGCCGCGCTTCATCGGGCACATGACCTCGGCGCTGCCGTTCTTCGTGCGGCCGGTCACGCGGCTGATGACGGCGATGAACCAGAACGTGGTGAAGACCGAGACCTCGCGGGTGCTCACCTTCTACGAGCGCCAGGCGCTGGCCCGGCTGCACCGCTTGATCTTCTCCCTTCCCGAGCCGTTCTACCACCACCACGCGCACGACCCGGCCAGC
This sequence comes from Longimicrobium sp., assembly GCA_035691085.1. Lineage (GTDB taxonomy): Bacteria > Gemmatimonadota > Gemmatimonadetes > Longimicrobiales > Longimicrobiaceae > Longimicrobium. Next base: position 12,820 of record DASSJS010000484.1, on the reverse strand, counting down.
ACCCTGGGGATCATCACCTCGGGGGGGACCATGGCCAACGTGACGGCGCTGGCCTGCGCCCGGAACCACCGCCTGGGACCCGACGGCGCCTTCCGCGGGGTGGAGGAGGCGGGGCTCCCGGCGGCGCTGGCGCACCACGGCTGGCGCGGCGCCGCGGTGATCGGCTCGGCCCAGATGCACTACTCGTTCGAGAAGGCGATGGGGCTGCTGGGGCTGGGCACCGACGGCCTGGTGCGCGTGCCCACCGACGGCGAGGGGTGCGTGGACCTGCGCGCCCTGCGCGCGGCGGTGGAGCGCTGCCGCCACGAGGGGCGCCTTGTGCTGGCGCTGGTGGGGGTGGCGGGGAGCACCGACGCGGGGAGCGTGGACGACCTGGAGGGGGTGGCGCGGGTGGCCGCCGAGGCCGGCGCCCACTTCCACGTGGACGCGGCGTGGGGCGGCCCCACCGTGTTCTCCGACGCGCACCGCGGCCTGCTGGCGGGGATGGAGCGCGCCGACACCGTCACCTTCGACGGGCACAAGCAGCTGTACCTGCCGATGGGGATCGGGATGGTGTTCCTGCGCGACCCGGCGCTGGCGCGCGGGATCGAGAAGCACGCGCAGTACACGGCGCGCGCCGGCTCGGCCGACCTGGGGCAGCGCTCGCTGGAGGGTTCGCGCCCGGCCATGTCGCTGCTGCTGCACGCGGCGCTGGAGCTGATCGGGCAGCGCGGCTACGGGTGGCTGATCGACGAGGGGATGCGCAAGGCGCGCTACCTGGCCGGCGCGGCACGGGCGCGGGGCGAGTTCGAGCTGCTGGCCGAGCCCCGGCTGAACATCGTCCTGTACCGCTACGTCCCCGAGGAGTGGCGGGCCGAGGTGGCGGCGGGGCTGCTGGACGCGGCCGGGCAGCGCCACCTGGACGCCTTCAACCAGACGCTGCAGCGGGTGCAGTGCGAGCGCGGCCGCACCTTCATCTCGCGCACCACCAGCGCGGCCACGCGCTACGGGCCCGGGGTGCCGCTGGTGGCGCTGCGCGCCGTGCTGGCCAACCCGCTCACCACCGAGGCCGACATCGACGAGGTCCTCGACGACCAGGCGGCGGTGGGCGCCGAGCTCGCCGCCAGCGGCGCGTGGAAGGCGGCGTGAGCGCGCGCCCCGCCCCCGCCCCCGCCCCGGCCGCCGTGCCCGTCCCCGGCCACATCGTGCATGCCGACGCCGCGCGTGCGTCCACGTCCGAAGCCGCACCCGCCGGTCTCGCGTCCGAGACCGCCGCGTCCGTCGGCGGCGGGGCGGCCGAGGCCACGCTGGCGCGGGGGATGGCGCGGCTGCGCGCGGGCGACCCGGGGCTCTTCGCGCTGCTGGAGCGCGAGCACCGGCGGCAGCGCGACACGCTCACCATGGTGGCCGCCTCGAGCATCGCCGACCCGGCGGTGCTGGCGTGCGCGGGCTCCGCGCTGCTGAACACCACCACCGAGGGGTACCCCGGCGCGCGCTTCCACGCGGGGTGCGAGGTGGTGGACCAGGTGGAGCGCCTGGCCATCGAGCGCGCCCGCCACGTGTTCGGCGCGCGCTACGCCAACGTGCAGCCGCACTCGGGAACCTCGGCCAACCAGGTGGTGATGTTCTCGCTCCTGCGCCCCGGCGACACCGTGCTGGGGCTGGGGCTGGACGCCGGCGGCCACCTGTCGCACGGCGCGCGGGTCAACGTCTCGGGCGCGTACTTCAACGCCGTGGCGTACGGCGTGGGGGCCGATGGGCGGATCGAGATGGGCGAGGTGCGGCGCCTGGCGCTGGAGCACCGGCCGCGGCTGATCGTCTGCGGCGCCAGCGCCTACCCCCGGCGGATCGACTTCGCCGCCTTCCGGGAAGTGGCCGACGAGGCGGGCGCCTTTCTCCTGGCCGACATCTCCCACATCGCCGGGCTGGTGGCGGCGGGCGAGCACCCCAGCCCCATCCACCACGCGCACTTCACCACCACCAGCACCTACAAGCAGCTCTGCGGCCCGCGCGGCGGGCTGGTGCTGATGGGGCGCGACCACGACGCCCCCGCCCCCGGCGGGCGCGGGACGCTCTCCGACGTGGTGCAGCGCGCGGCCTTCCCCTTCTTCCAGGGCACGCCCGACCTGGCGGCGATCGCGGCCAAGGCCAGCGCGCTCGCCCGCGCCGCGTCACCCGAATTCCGCGAGACGGCGCGGCGCATCACCGCCGGGGCGCGGGCGCTGGCGGCGGCGCTGGAGGCGCGCGGCTACACGCTGGTCTCCGGCGGCACCGACAACCACATCGTGCTGGTGGACCTCACCCCCCTCGGGCTGACCGGCGTGATCGCCGAGAAGGCGCTGGAGCAGTGCGGGATCGTGATCAACAAGAACCGCATCCCCGGCGACCAGAAGGGGGCGATGGTGACCAGCGGCATTCGCTTCGGCACCAACGGCCTGGCCATCCGGGGGATGGGCCCCGCCGAGATGCCGCGCTGCGCCGAGCTGGTGGACCGCGTCCTCCGCGCCGTGTGCCCCCTGGGCGACCGCGCGTACGAGCTGGACGCGCGGGTGGCCGCCGCGGTGCGCGAGGACGTCACCGCGCTCTGCGCCCGCTTCCCCCTCCCCGGCTACGGCGATGACGGTCATGGGACGGACGGCATGGGCGACGAACGCGAGCGTCCCGTCGTCGCGGTGCGCGGATAACCGGCCCGTCCCTCTCGCCGGCGTCATCGCGGGACGACGGGGGGACGAGGTTCGGGCGACTGTACGGCGCCGGATCGTTCACCCAGCCGCCGGCCAGCGCGTCGCCGCGGAGACGTCGGGACATCGGAAGGGCCGTCGGGCACGACGCGGACGGATCGAACACCGAAATGGAATTGCGCGGGGTGGTGACGCCCCGCGTCGAATCGAACCACCTGAGACCTGGAGAACGGGTGATGGAAAGCACGGCGACGGGGGCGGAGGCCTTCCGGGTGGTGATGAACCACGAGGAGCAGTACTCGGTGTGGCCGGCCGATCGCGAGCTGCCGGCGGGGTGGGTGGACGCGGGGAAGACGGGGAGCCGGGACGAATGCCTGGCGCACGTGGAGACGGTGTGGACCGACATGCGGCCGCTGAGCCTGCGGCGGCGCATGGCCGAAGCCGGCCAGTAGCCGCGTACCGCGCGGCGAGCCGCCGCGCCGCCAGGGCCGCCCGCGTTCCGGGCAACCGTTTTCCCATCACCGAGCGTGTCCGCCAATGCCATCCAGCCACGAGCTTCCAGGAGAGTCCGGCGTGAGCGGGGTTGTCCATCCAGAGCCCGGCGGTGCCGCGCGCGGCGCGGCCGCCGGGGAGCGCCGCCAGGTGATCGAGGCGTGGAACCGCACCGACGCGGAGTTCCCGTCGGACCGGTGCATCCACCACCTCTTCGAGGAGCAGGCGGCGCGGACGCCCGACGCCGTGGCCGTGGTGTTCGAGGAAGACTTGCTCACCTACCGCGAGCTGGACGAGCGCGCCAACCGCCTGGCGCACCATCTCGCCCGCCTGGGAGTGGGCCCCGAGGCGCGGGTGGCGGTGTGCCTGGAGCGCAGCCTGGAGATGGTGGTGGCCGTCCTGGGCGTGCTGAAGGCAGGCGGCGCCTACGTGCCGCTGGACCCCGGCTATCCCGCCGAGCGGCTGGCGTTCATGCTGGCCGACTGCGGGGCGGCGGTGCTGCTCACCCGCGGCGCGCTGGGCGAGCTGGCCCCGGCGCCCGCCGGCGCGCGGGTGGTGTGCCTGGACGCTGCCAGGGAAGAGATCGGCGCCGCGCCGGCGGAGTGCCCGGAGAGCGGCGTGACCCCGGCGAACCTGGCGTACGTGATCTACACCTCGGGCTCCACGGGGCGGCCCAAGGGGGTGATGAACGCGCACCGCGGCGTGGTGAACCGGCTGTGCTGGATGCAGGCCGAGTACGAGATCGGCGGCGGCGACGTGGTGCTGCAGAAGACGCCGTTCAGCTTCGACGTGTCGGTGTGGGAGTTCTTCTGGCCGCTGCAGCGCGGCGCCACGCTGGTGGTGGCGCGCCCCGAGGGGCATCGCGACCCGGCGTACCTGCGCGAGGTGATCGAGCGGCACGGGGTCACCACGCTGCACTTCGTCCCCTCCATGCTGCAGCAGTTCGTGGACGCCGCCGGCGCGGAGCGATGCGCCAGCCTCAAGCGGGTGATCTGCAGCGGCGAGGCGCTCCCCCCGGCGCTGGCGAGGCGCTTTCACGAGTGCTTCGCGCCCCCCGTCACGCTGCACAACCTGTACGGCCCCACCGAGGCGGCCGTGGACGTGAGCCACTGGGCCTGCGAGCGCGATGATGCGGCCGCGGGGGTCCCCATCGGCCGGCCGGTGTGGAACACGCGCCTGTACGTTCTGGACGGCTCGCTCCAGCCGGTGGCCCCCGGCGAGCCGGGCGAGCTGTACATCGGCGGGGTGCAGGTGGCGCGCGGCTACCTGCACCGCCCGGGGCTCACGGCCGAGCGCTTCGTCCCCGACCCCTTCGCGAGCGCGGCGGGGAGCCGGCTGTACCGCACCGGCGACCGGGCGCGGTGGCGCGCCGACGGCGCGCTGGAGTACCTGGGGCGCCTGGACGACCAGGTGAAGATCCGCGGCTTCCGCATCGAGCTGGGCGAGGTGGAGGCGGCGCTGCGCGAGCACGCCGGGGTTGCCGGGGCCGCGGTGGCCGTGCACGCCGGCGCCAACGGCGACTCGCGGCTGGTGGGGTACGTGGTGGGCCGCGACGGCGCGCCTCCCTCGGCCGCCGCGCTGCGCGGCGAGCTGGGGCGGCGGCTGCCGGCCCACATGGTCCCCGCGCTGTTCGTGGCGCTCGACGCGCTCCCCCTGTCGCCCAGCGGCAAGGTGGACCGCAAGGCGCTCCCCGCGCCCCCCGAGCGCCCCGACGGCCTGGAGACGCCCTTCGTGGCGCCGCGCACCCAGGCCGAGGCGCGGGTGGCGGCGATCTGGGCCGAGGTGCTGGGGATGCAGGGGGTGGGCGTGGAGGACGACGTGTTCGCCCTGGGCGCGCACTCGCTGGCGGTGACGCAGGTGGGCACGCGGCTGCGCGAGCGGCTGGGGGTGGAGCTGCGCCTGGGCGAGCTGTTCGGCGCGCCCACCGTGGCCGGGCTGGCGCGCCTGGTGGAGGAACGCCAGGCGTTGGCACCGGACGCCGGGGCGCCCGCGCCGGTGCTGGCGCGCGCGCCGGCGGGCGAGCCGGCCCCGCTGGCGTTCAGCCAGGAGCGGGTGTGGTTCCTGACCCAGCTCGCGCCCGACAACCTGTCGTACAACTTCCAGGCGGCGATCACCTTCCGCGGCGAGCTGGACCCGGCGGCGCTGCAACGCGCGCTGGCCGAGATCATCGTCCGCCACGAGGCGTTCCGCACCACCTTCCCGGCGCTGGACGGCCGCCCCTACCAGCGGGTGCACGAGCCGTACGAGCCCGAGCTGCCCGTGATCGACGTCTCGCACCTGGAAGGCGAGGAGCGCGACGCCGAGCAGCAGCGGCGGCTGGGCGAATATTTCGCCGAGGCGTACGACCTGACGCGGCTTCCGCTGGTGCGCTGGCTGCTTGTGCGGCGCGCGCCCGCCGAGCACGTGCTGATCCACATGGAGCACCACATCATCCACGATGGGTGGAGCTTCAACGTCTTCATCCGCGAAACGCTGGCACTGTACGGCGCGTTCGTTTCCGGCAAGCCGTGCCCGCTTCCCGAGCTGCCGCTGCAGTTCGTGGACTACGCCTACGGGCAGCGGCAGTGGCTGAAGAGCGGCGAGGCGCGCGAGCAGGTGGAGTTCTGGCGCCGCCGGCTGGCCGGGGGCAACCCGGTGCTGGAGCTGCCGTACGACCGCCCGCGCCCCCCCGAGCAGACCTTCGTGGGCGCCGCGCCGCGCTACGAGCTGTCGGCGGAGATGTACCAGCGGCTGCGCGCGGCCAGCCGCGCGAACGGCGTCACCCTGTTCGCCACCATGATGTCGGCGTACGCGGTGATGCTGTCGCGCTGGTCGGGGCAGGCCGACATGAACCTGGGCACCGGGATCGCCAACCGGCGGTGGCCGTTGACCCAGGGGCTGATGGGGATGCTGGTGAACTCGATGGTGGTGCGGGTGGAGCTGGGCGACGACCCCGATTTCGCCGCCTTCAGCCGCCGGGTGTACGCCGAGATCGTGGCCGCGGCCGACCACCAGGAGGTCCCCTTCGAGATGGTGGTGGACGCGGTGAACCCCGGGCGGTCGCTGAGCTACAACCCGCTCTTCCAGGCGATGTTCTCGTTCCACGACTCGCCGATCCCCGAGCTGGTGGTGCCGGGGGCGAGCGTGGAGGTGAAGCCGGCGCTCAGCAACGGCTCGGCCAAGTTCGACCTGAACGTGATCGGCATCCCGCGGGCCGAGCAGCGCGTGGGGCAGGGGCGCGCGGGCGACACCGACGGGATCACCCTGGTGTGGGAGCACAGCACCGACCTGTTCGACGCCGCCACCATCGACGCGATGGCGGCGCAGTTCCGCGCCATCCTCGAGGCGGCGATCGAGGACCCCTCCGTCCCGGTCTCGCGCGTCCCGCTCACCCGCGGCGGCGAGCGCCAGGCATTGCTCTCCGCCGGGCGGGCCACCCGCGCGTTCCCCGTGGCCGAGCGCATCCACCAGCGCTTCGAGCGGCGCGCGGCCGAGCATCCCCAGGCACCGGCGCTCACCTTCGGCGGTGAGACGCTGACGTACGCGGAGCTGAACGCGCGCGCCAACCGCCTGGCGCACCGGCTGGCCGCGCTGGGCGTGGGCCCCGAGACGCGCGTGGGGATCGCGCTGGAGCGCTCCGCCGAGCTGATCATCGCCATCCTGGCCGTGCTCAAGGCCGGCGGCGGCTACGTCCCCGTGGACCCGGCGTACCCCGCCGACCGCATCCACTACGTGCTGGAGGATTCCGGCGCGCCGGTGCTGGTCACCACCCGCGAGCTGGCCGCCCGCCTCCCCTCCTTCCCCGGCACCGCCCTGTGCATCGACGCCGACGCGGAGGCGATCGCCGGCGAGAGCGAAGCGAATCCGCTCACGGACGCGGGGCCGGAGTCGCTCGCGTACGTGATCTACACCTCCGGGTCCACCGGCAAGCCCAAGGGCGTGCAGGTGACGCACGCCAACGTGGTGCGCCTCTTCGACGCCACCGGGGAGTGGTTCTGCTTCGGGGCCGGCGACGCGTGGACGCTCTTCCACTCGCCCGCCTTCGACTTCTCGGTCTGGGAGATCTGGGGCGCGCTGCTGCACGGCGGGCGGCTGGTCGTCGTCCCCTTCCTCACCACCCGCTCGCCCGAGGACTTCCACCGGCTGCTGGTGGATGAGGGCGTCACCATGCTCAGCCAGACGCCGAGCGCCTTCCGCCAGCTGATCCAGGCGGACCTGGCGTCCGGCATCCCGGCGGATGCGCTGCGGCTGCGGCACGTGGTGTTCGGCGGCGAGGCGCTGGACCCGCAGGCGCTGCGGCCGTGGATCGAGCGGCACGGCGACGAGCGGCCGCGGCTGGTGAACATGTACGGGATCACCGAGACCACCGTGCACGTCACCTTCCGCCGCATCACCCAGGACGACATGGCGCGCGGCGGCAGCCCCATCGGCACCCCCATCCCCGACCTTTCGCTGTACCTGCTGGACGGCAACCTGGAGCCGGTGCCCCCCTGCATCCCCGGCGAGCTGTACGTGGGCGGCGGCGGGGTGGCGCGCGGGTACCTGAACCGCCCCGAGCTGACCGCCGAGCGCTTCATCCGCGACCCCTTCACCGACGATGCGGACGCGCGGCTGTACCGCTCGGGCGACCGGGCGCGGCGCCGCGCCGACGGCGAGCTGGAGTACCTGGGGCGCGCCGACCTGCAGGTGAAGGTGCGCGGCTTCCGCATCGAGACGGGCGAGATCGAGGCGGCGCTGGCCGCCCACCCCGCCGTGGCCGACGCCGTGGTGATCGCGCGCGAGGACGTGCCGGGCGAGAAGCGCCTGGCCGCCTACGTCGTCCCCCCCGCGGGCGAGGAGGCCCCGCCGGCGGCGGAGCTGCGCGCCCACGTGGCGGCCACGCTGCCCGACTACATGGTTCCCGCCGCCTACGTGGCGCTGGGCGCGCTCCCCCTCACCGCGAACGGCAAGCTGGACCGCGCCGCCCTTCCCGCGCCCGACCACGCCGACGCCGCCGTGGCCGCCGGCGAATACACCGCGCCGCGCACCCCCGCCGAGGCGCGCCTGGCCGAGGTGTGGGCCGAGGTGCTGGGCGTGGAGCGGGTGGGGATCGACGACAACTACTTCGCCCTGGGCGGCGACAGCATCCGCAGCGTGCGGGTGATCTCGGCGGCGCGGCGGCACGGGGTGGCGCTCTCCATCGCCGACCTCTTCCGCAACCAGACCATCCGCGAGCTGGCCGCCGCCACGGACGCGTCCGTCGATGCCTCCGCCGCGGCGGAGCCCGAGGGCGTGCTCGAGACCGAGCCGTTCGCGCTCCTGGACCCCGAGGCGCGGGCCGCGCTCCCCGGCGACGTGGAGGACGCCTACCCCGCGAGCCAGGTGCAGCTCGCGATGCTGTACCACACCGAGCGCGACCCGCACTCGCGCGTGTACCTGAACCTGAACGGCTACCGCGTCCACACCCGGTGGGACGAGGCGGCCATGCGCGAGGCGCTGCGCCGGGTGGCCGCGCGCCACCCGCTGCTGCGCACCTCGTTCGACACGGCGGCGCGCCCCGAGCCCGTGCAGCGCGTGCACCGCCATGCCGACATCCCGCTGGAGGTGGTGGACCTGCGCGAGGCCGGCCCCGGCGCGCTGGACGAGGCGTTCAGCGCGCTGAAGGGGCGCCCCTTCGAGTGGCTGCGCCCGCCGCTGCTGCGCTTCTACGTCCACCTCGTGTCCGACGAGTCGTTCCGCCTGATCATGGCCGAGCACCACGCCGTGTTCGACGGGTGGAGCGTGGCCACGCTGATGACGGAGCTGCTGCAGGTGTACGTGGCGCTCCGCGACGGCGCCGAAGATCCTCTCCCCGCCCCGCCCGAGGCGCGTTTCCGCGACTTCGTGGCGCTGGAGCGGCAGGCGATGGGGGAGGAGGGCTCGGCCGCGTTCTGGCGCGGGGTGACCGACGGCGCGCCGCTGGCCGAGCTCCCGCCCCGCGCGGGCCAGGCGCTGCCGCCCACCGAGGCCGGCGCCTTCTGGGTGGAGGTGCCCGACTCGGTCACCGCCGGGCTGCGCCGCACGGCCGAGCGCGCCGGGGTGCCGCTGAAGACGGTGCTGCTGGCCGCGCACCTGCGCGTGGTGGCGCTCCTTGCCGCCGACGACGAGGTGGTGAGCGGATACGTGACCAACGGCCGCCCCGAGACGCAGGACGGCGAGCGCGTGCTGGGCGTGTTCCTGAACACCGTGCCGCTGCGGGTGCGGGTGGCGGGGGGAAGCTGGCGCGGGCTGCTGCGGCGCGCCTGGGCGGCCGAGCAGGCGCTGGTCCCCCACCGGCGCTACCCGCTGTCCCGGATCGTGGCGGCCAACGGCGGGCGCACCCCGTTCGAGACGGCCTTCAACTTCAACCACTTCCACGTCTACGACGCGCTCCCCGCGGCCGGGGTGCGGCTGGAGGGCGACGCCTTCTTCTCCAAGACCGAGGTTCCCCTCACCGCCAACGCGGTGCTGGTCCCCTCCACCGGGCGGCTGCGGGTGCGGCTGGAGTACGACCCCGCGCGCATCGGCGAGGCGCAGGTGCGCGAGATCGGCGGGTGGTACGCGCGGGCGATGGAGCTGGGCGCCGGGGACCCCGACACTCCCCTCGCGAGCCTCTCCCTGCTGGACGGGGACGCCCGCGAGGCCCTCCTGGCGCGGGGCCGGGCCACGGCGCGCTTCGCGGTGACGGAGCGCATCGAGCGCCGCTTCGCGCGGCAGGCAGGCGAACTGCCGAACGCCGTGGCGATCCGGGCGGACGGTGAATCGCTCACCTACGCCGAGCTGGACGCCCGCGCCAACCGGCTGGCCCGCCATCTCATCACCCTGGGCGTGCGGCCCGAGGCGCGGGTGGGGATCGCGCTGGAGCGCGGGGCCGAGCTGGTGACGGCCATGCTGGCGGTGCTGAAGGCCGGCGGCGCCTACCTTCCCCTGGACCCGGCGTACCCCGCCGAGCGGATCAGCTGGACGCTGCGCGACGCAGGCGCGGCGGTGCTGGTGACCGACGCGGCCACCGAACAGCGCGTCGGCGGCCTCCCCTGCCCCGCGCTGCGCGTGGACGCCGACGCCGAGGCGATCGCCGGCGAGTCAGAGGAAGATCTGGGCGTGGAGGCGCCGCCGGAGAGCCTGGCGTACGTGATCTACACCTCGGGCTCCACGGGCACGCCCAAGGGGGTGGGGGTGACGCACGCCAACGTGCTGCGGCTCTTCGACGCCACCCGGGGCGAGCTGGCGCTGGGCGCGGGCGACGCGTGGCCGCTCTTCCACTCCGCCGCGTTCGACTTCTCCGTGTGGGAGATCTGGGGCGCGCTCCTGCACGGCGGCCGCGTGGTGGTGGTGCCCTGGGCGGTGACGCGCGACCCGGCGGCCTTCCGCGCGCTGCTGGCGGCCGAGCGGGTGACGGTGCTCAGCCAGACCCCCTCGGCCTTCCGCGCCCTCGCGGGCGCCGACGAGGAGGCGGCCGAGCCGCTGGAGCACCTGCGCCTGGTGGTGTTCGGCGGCGAGGCGCTGCGCTACGAGAGCCTGCGCGGCTGGCTGGACCGCTACGGCCCGCGCCGCCCGCGGCTGGTGAACATGTACGGGATCACCGAGACCACCGTGCACGTGACCTGGCACACCGTGACCGGGCGCGAGGTGCGCGGCGCCGCGGGCGCCAGCCTGGTGGGCGGGCCGCTGCCCGACCTGGACGTGTACCTGCTGGGCCCTGCGGGCGACCCCGTCCCCGCCGGGGTGGCCGGCGAGGTGTACGTGGGCGGCGCCGGGGTGGCGCGCGGCTACCTGGGGCGCAGCGGGCTAACGGCGGAGCGCTTCGTTCCCGACCCGTTCAGTGGCGAGCCCGGCGCGCGGCTGTACCGCTCGGGCGACCTGGCCCGCTGGGCCGAGGGCGGCGGGCTGGAGTACCTGGGGCGCATCGACCAGCAGGTGAAGGTCCGCGGCTTCCGCATCGAGCTGGGCGAGATCGAATCGACCCTGCTGGCCCACCCCGCCGTGGCCGCCGCCGCGGTGGTGGCGCACGGCGAGGGCGACCAGGCGGCGCTGGCGGCGTACTTCGTCCCCCGCGGCCCATCCCCCTCGGCGGCCGAGCTGCGCGACGCGCTGCGGGCGAGCCTCCCCGAGCACATGGTGCCGGGCGCGTTCGTGGCGCTGGAGCGCATCCCCCTCACCACCAACGGCAAGCTCGACCGGCGGGCGCTCCCCGCCCCCGGCGCGCCCGACGGCACCGGGGCCGAGGCCCGGGTGGCGCCGCGCACCCCGGTGGAAGAGATGGTGGCCGGGATCTGGGCCGAGGTGCTGGGCGCCGACCGGGTGGGCGCCACCGACAACTTCTTCGAGGTGGGCGGGCACTCGCTGCTGGCCGCGCGGGTCACCTCGCGCCTGCGCGCCTCCTTCGGCATCGACCTCCCGGTGCGTGCGCTGTTCGAGGCGCCCACCGTGGCCGGGCTGGCGGCGGAGGTTGAGGCGCTCCGCGCCGGCGGCCGCGCCGCCGCGCCGCGCGTGCCGATCCCGCCCGCCGACCGCGGCCAGCCGCTGCCGCTGCCCTATGCGGCGCAGCGCCTGTGGCTGCTGGACCGCCTTCTCCCCGGCCTCCCGCTGTACAACCTTCCCGCCGCGCGGCGGCTGAGCGGCGCGCTGGACGTGGACGCGCTGGCCCGGGCGCTGGGCGAGGTGGTGCGCCGGCACGAGGCGCTGCGCACCGTGTTCGGCGTGAGCGACGGCGAGCCTGTGCAGGTGGTGCTCCCCGCCGCCCCCGTTCCGCTCCCGGTGGACGAGCTCCCCGCCGACGCATCGGGCGATGCGGAGGGGGCGTGGCTGCGGCGCCGCGCGGCCGAGCCGTTCGACGTGGAACAGGGCCCGCTCTTCCGCGCCGCGCTGCTGCGCGTGGCGGCCGACGAGCACCTGCTCCTGCTCACCCTGCACCACGGCGTGGGCGACGGGTGGAGCACCGGGATCCTCTTCCGCGAGCTCTCCGCCCTGTACGCGGCCTTCCGCGCGGGGGAGGAGCCGGCGCTCGCGGAGCCGGCGCTGCAGTACGCCGACTACGCCGCCTGGGAGCGCCAGACGCTCTCGGGCGAGCGGCTGCGGGCCGAGGTGGAGTGGTGGCGCGCGCGGCTGGCGGGCGCCCCCGCGCTGCTGGCGCTCCCCGCCGACCACCCGCGCCCGGCGGTGCAGAGCTACCGCGGCGCCGTCCACCGCTTCACCCTGCCGCCCCAGCTGGCGCGCGCGGTGGAGGCGGTGGCGGGGCGCGAGAGCGCCAGCGTGTACATGGTGCTGCTGGCCGCCTTCCAGGTGCTGCTGGCCCGCTACGCCGCCACGGCCGACGTGGTGGTGGGGACGCCCGTGGCCAACCGCGCCCGCCCCGAGCTGGAGGGGATGGTGGGGTGCTTCGTGAACACCCTGGCGCTGCGCACCGACCTGTCCGGCGACCCCGCCTTCCGCGAGGTGGTGGCGCGGGTGCGCGAGGCCACGCTCGACGCGTACGCCCACCAGGAGGTCCCCTTCGAGAAGCTGGTGGAAGAGCTGCAGCCCGAGCGCAGCCTGGGCCACAACCCGCTCTTCCAGGCGTTCTTCGCCCTCCACGAGGCGGGGGCCGAGCCGCTGCGCCTGGCCGGAGTCGAGGCCGGGGCGGTCTCGGTGGACGCCGGCACCTCCAAGTTCGACCTCTCGCTCCACCTGACCCGCGGCCCCGACGGGCTGGC
>DASSJS010000483.1:0-10103 GCA_035691085.1 Longimicrobium sp. | reverse complement strand
CCAACGGCGCGCACCGCCCGGGAGCCCGGGCGGCGAGGTCCGTTCATGGAGACGGGAGGGACGGCACGATGCGGAAGCAGATCCGCGCCGCGGCGGCGGCGCTCGCCCTGGGCACGCTGGCGGCGGCCTGCGACGGCGGCTCGCCCGCCGGGGGCGGCACGCGCGACCCGGTGATGCTGCGGCTGTCGCCGCACGAGGCCACGGTGCCCGCCGGGGGCACGCAGCCCTTCGGCGTGACCGGGCGCGACGGCGCCGGGAACCCGGTGACGGTGCACCCCACCTTCACCACCACCGGCGGGAGCGTGGACGCCGAGGGCGTCTACTCGGCCCCGGCCGCGGCGGGCACCTACCTGGTGATCGCCGAGCAGGACGGCCTGGCCGACACCGCGCGCGTGGTGGTCACCGGCACCGCCGTTCCGCAGTCCGTCACCATCACCCCGCCCGCGGCCACGGTGCAGGTGGGCGGCACCGCGCAGTTCGCCGCGCAGGCGCGCTACGCCGACGGCTCCACCGCCGCCGTCACCCCCGCGTGGACGGCCACCGGCGGCACCATCAGCGCCGCGGGGCTGTACACCGCCGGCGCGGCGGCGGGCACCTACGCGGTGGTCGCCACCTTCGGCGGCCGGGCCGACACGGCGGCGGTCACCGTCACCACCGGCCCGGCGCCCACCCTGGCCAGCGTCACCGTCACCCCCGCGGCCACCAGCGTGGCGGCGGGCGGCACCGCGCAGTTCGGCGCCACCGGGACCTTCTCCAACGGGAGCAGCGCCCCCGTCCCCGTCACCTGGACGGCCACGGGCGGCACCATCTCGGCCACGGGGCTCTACACCGCCGGGCAGGCGGCGGGCGTGTTCCGGGTCACCGCCACCGCGGCCGGGGGCCTCGCGGCGACGGCCGACGTCACGGTCACCGCGCCCCCGCCGCCGGGGAGCGGCTACCGCGCGGTGGTGTCGGAAGACTGGCACGGCTACGCCGACAGGACGGCGCTCCGGCAGAAGCAGTACTTCTGGTGGTTCGACTCGGCCAACCGCGACGTGTACAGCTTCGTGGACCTGGTGCAGGACCCCGCCTTCGGGCAGGTGGCGCGCATCACCTTCCCGCAGAACAGCGGCTCGCCCGGCTCGTCGCCGCGCCTCACCCAGCCGCTCCCCGCGCCGGTGGGCGACCTGTGGTACCGCTGGCGGATGAAGTTCCAGCCGGGGTGGACCACCGTGGGGCCCGACCCGGCCGGCTCGGCCAACAGCTACAAGATCGCCTTCTTCACCTGGGAAACGGGCTTCGGCAGCCGGGGCGAGCTGGAGCTGTCCAACAGCACGCAGTACATCACCGGCGTGGGGGTGCAGGACGCGGGCGGCAGCTACCTGCGCTACACCGAGACGCTGCTCCCCAACAGCGCGCCCGACTTCGGGAGCGTGGGGAGCGAGTGGAGCGACGGCGAGTGGTGGGAGTACGTGATCCACTACAAGAAGACGGGCCCGTCCAGCGCCGTCTACCAGTACTGGCGCCGCCGCCTCACCTCGGGCGGAAGCGTGAGCCCGGCCGCGTGGAGCTACCACGGGATGTCGATGAGCGGAAGCACCACCCCGCGCGTGGCGTCGATCGACCTGGGGTGCAACAAGAACAAGAACAACCCCTCCACGATGTACATCTACTGGGGGAAGTGGGAGGTGGTGGACGGGGCGCAGTACCCCAACCCCTTCTCCATGCCCAACGCGCAATAGGTTTGCGCGTCCCCCGCCCGTCGGCGGTAAATCGCGCGCCGGGTGGGGGAATGGAGATAAGGCGTTGGTGGGAAAGGGTTTGGTGCGGAATGGCACGGCTGATGCAATGGGAAGGCGCATCATCGCCGACGATGGCGAACGATCGACCGGAACGCTGATCAGGGCAACGGCGCCGAAAGGCGCCCGCGCAAAGCACCGGGGCTGACGCGGGGGGCCTCACCCCCGCCATGCCGGCCGAGCCGCCAGCGAACCCAGGGTCCGGGGCTGGCGGCTTTCTATTGCCCAAATCCCGGAAATCCAGCGGTTTCACGGGGTGGCCGAAGGAGGATGGAGGCGGCCGGCGTTGGCCGCCGACGGGCAGGACGAAGTCAGGACTCTAGGCCCACTCGGGCCTCCCGAACCCCGCTCGGGGCAAGGGCGCCGAAGCAAGGGAAACCAGCAGGGTGGCAAGGGCGCGCGCCAGCGGCGCGCACCCGAAGGCGGAGCCTCAGCCGCCGCACCCGATCCCGCGTCTGCTTCGGGACCGAACGAGCGACAAACATCACCGGGAACACCCGCACGGAGCGGCACGTGAGCTTTTTCGCGCGCAATGCCGGGCCGGGGAAGGCTTTGCCCCAAAACGGCGCAATGCTCCCCGCAAGCGGTTGCGGTGATGAACGATACACGGGGCGTGGCCAGGGTGCCGCGCCGCGTGGCGGCCACCCGGCAATGGAGGGGCGGCCGCGACCACCGGATCGCTGCTCAGAGCAAAGGCCGCCGAAAGGGGCCGGCGCACAGCCACGGGGCTACCGCGGGGACCTCACCCCGCCACGCCGGCCGGGCCGCCAGCGAAGCCGACGGGGTGTCGGATGCCGGACGCGCGGGGAGGCGCGCACGGGTCCGGTGGAGACAGGTCACACGCAGGCGGAGAGGTACAGATGCACAGCAGGTCAGCAGGGGGGCGGCTCGGCAGGATGGCGGGGCTGCTGGGGGGAGCGGGGCTGGTGGCGGCGGCCATGATGGCGTGCGGCGACTCGGCCCGGGGGATCACCGGCCCCGCCGCGGGGCCGGAGGGCGGTGGGAGCGGGGTGATCGCCACCACCGGCTACAGCGCGGTGCTGGGGGATGACTGGAAGAGCTACACCAGCAAGGCGCAGCTGCAGTCGGCGGGGCTCTTCTGGTGGGTCGACGCGGCGGGGCGCAACGTGTACGACTACGTGGACCTGGCGCAGGACCCCACCTTCGGGCAGGTGGTGCGCATCACCTTCCCGGCCAACACGGGGAGCTCGGGGTCGTCGCCGCGGATCGCGCAGGACCTTCCGGCGCCGCTCGACAAGGTGTGGTACCGCTTCCGGGTCAAGTTCGCGCCGGGGTGGACGTCGGTGGGCCCCGACCCCAGCGGGTGGGCCAACAGCTACAAGATCGCCTTCATGGACTGGGCCGGCTACAACGGCCGCATGGAGATCGAGTACTCCAACAGCACCGACTACATCACCGGGGTGGCCGTGCAGACGGGGAGCGGCACCTGGGTGAACTACGGGAGCTCGCTGGTGGCGGGGAGCGCGCCCAACTTCGGGAAGGCCACCACCGAGTGGAACGACGGCGAGTGGTGGGAGTTCGTGATGTACTATGACAAGACCGGCCCCACCACGGCCAGCAGCTACTACTGGCGCCGGCGCCTCACCAGCGGCGGGCAGGTGCAGAACAACCCCTGGGTCCTCTTCGGCGAGAACCTGTCGGGGAACACCACGCCGCAGGTGAGCGGGATCCAGCTGGGGATCAACCGGAACAAGAACAACCCCACCACCATGTACCTGTACTGGGGGCCGTGGGAGGTGGTGGACGGGGCGAAGTACACCAACCCGTTCGGGATGCCCAACATGGGCGGCAGCACCACGCCGCCGCCGGTGACCGTGGCCTCGCTCTCGGTGACGCCAGCCACCGCGCAGCTGGCGCCCTCGGCCGCGCAGCAGTTCGCCGCCACCGAGGTGATGAGCGACGGCACCACGCGCGCCGCCGCCGCCACCTGGACGGCGAGCGGGGGGACGGTGACCAGCACCGGCGCCTACACCGCGCCGGCGGCCGCGGGCACCTACAGCGTGATCGCGCGGAACGCGGGGGGGATGGCCGATACGGCCGTGGTGACGGTGAGCGCGCAGGCGCCCACGCTCACCACGCTGTCGGTCACGCCCGCCACCGCCTCCACCACCACGGGCGGGAGCGTGCAGCTCAGCGCCACCGGCACCTACAGCGACGGGAGCTCCAAGGCGGTCACGCCGGCGTGGACGGCCACCGGCGGCACCATCACCGCCGCCGGGCTCTACACCGCGGGGCAGACGGCGGGGACCTTCCGGGTGATCGGCACGCTGGGCGGGAAGGCCGACACCTCGGTGGTGACGGTGGCCGCGCCGGCGGCGCCCACGATCACGGCGCTGTACCTGAACCCGGGCACGGCCAGCACGCAGACGGGCGGCACCGTGCAGTTCGGCGCCACCGCGTCGTACAGCGACGGCACCAGCAAGGCGGTGACGCCCGCCTACACCGCCACCGGCGGAACCATCACCGCCGCCGGCCTCTACACCGCCGGGCAGACGGCGGGGACGTTCGCGGTGATCGCGTCGTCGGGCGGGAAGGCCGACACCTCGGCGGTGACGGTGAGCGCGCCCGCCGCGCCGCCGGCCGCGGGGAGCTACACGCGGGTGGTGGGCGACGACTGGAAGGGGTACGCGTCCAGCTCGGCGCTGCTCTCGGCGGGATACTTCTCCGGCGGCACCTCCAGCAACGTGGCGCTGGTGAGCGACGCCACCTTCGGGCAGGTGGCCCGTGTCACGCAGCCGGCGGGGAGCACGGCGATGCCGGCGCTGCGCAAGAGCTTCGCGGCGCCGATCGACCGCATGTGGTTCCGCTTCCGCGTGCGCTGGTCGCCGGGGTGGACCACGGCGGGGAGCGGGACCAACGCGGCCGAGTGGAGCATGGCCCGCTGGACGTGGAGCGGCTACGGCGGCGCGGGCTCGCTCGACTTCCAGAACACGCGTGAGTACGCCAACAACTGGAGCGCCAAGAACGCCTCCAACCAGTACATCCAGTACACCGAGTCGCTCCTTCCGGGGAGCGCCGCGTTCGGCACCACCAGCACCGAGTGGACGGGCGGCGGCTGGTGGGAGTACGTGGTGTACTGGGAGAAGACGGGCGCCACCACGGCGCGCCAGCACTACTGGATGCGCCCGCTGGGCGGCTCGTTCCGGTACTACGGCTTCACCGAGAACGGCGCCGCCACGCCGCAGGCCGCCGCCATCCAGCTGGGCGGCAACACCACCCGCGCCCCCACGGCCACGCAGTACGTGGACTGGGGCCCGTGGGAGGTGGTGGATGGATCGCGGTACGCCAACCCCTTCGGGATGAGCGGCTTCTGATCCACGCGGCCGGTTGAGGGTGAATGACGGCGGGGGAGCGGAATTTCCGCTCCCCCGCTCGTTTGTTCGGCCGTCGCGTTCACACCCCAGGCCGAGAGCGCAGAACCGCGCGGAGAACCATGCTCCGGAAACTCAGCACCCAGCACCCCGCACCCCGCACCCCTCAATGGTCGTACAGCCTGAAGCGCGGATCCAGCCACACCACGTGGAAGACCTCGCCGCCGCGAAAGCCCACCATCGCCTTCTTGCCACTGAACCGCAGCGCCAGGAACTGCACGTCGTCGGTGATGCCGGGGGGCACGGGTGCCTTCAGGGCATCGCGCGCGATCTTCTCGGTTCCCATCCCGTGGCGCGGCGCACCCCGGATCTCCTGCCAGCTCAGCCGTGAGAGCCTTTCAAGCGTCAGCGCGAAGGCAGCCTGGTCGTCGCGCTCGCAGTCGCTCACCCGCCACCCGTCCACGAGGTGCCGCATGCAGAAAAACCGGCGCGGCGCCATCGGTGGACGCCGCGTCGAGGGCACTCGCCTTGATCTTTCCGCCCGGCTGGCTGGCAGGGCGCCTGATATGCTTTCCGGCCACGCGCCCGGTTATTCGGTGACGAAGTCCTTGTAGAACTCTCGCATGGCCGCGTGCGAGATCACCCGGTCGCGCGCGCCGTTGGCGTACGCCGTGATCCACGGCCGTTCCGCGTGGGTCAGGTTGCGCAGCTTCGCCGCCGAGTACTGTCCGAACACCTCGAAGATCTCGTCCAGCAGGTCGCGCGTCCGCGGGTCGTACTCGCCCGCGTCGAAGTCATCGGGGGCGGGGATCGGCTCGGCGCCGTGCTGCTTGTACGAGCGGTACAGGTCGGGTACCACGGGGCCATGCTCCCACGCCTCCACCCGCTCGGGGATCAGCGGCTCGCCGTACATGGCCAGGTGATAGGCCTGCGCGTAGTACACGAGCTTCTGCAGCTTGAGATTCGAGATCGAATCTCCCGCGTCTTCATCGACCTTGGCGAGGAAGTACCTGGCTACGCTGCGCGCTGGAAGCATGGACGATGCGATGGACGGGAACCGAACACAAACCGACACCAAATATACACTGCTGCTGGGTCCGCGTCAATCGAGCAAGCGAACGGAGTGGAGCCCCGCATTGTTGGTGAACCCACGAAGTAATTCAGCTTCTCTGGCTACTCCCCGCCGCCGTTGCGAACTGCGGGTCACGGGGCGGACGATGCGTTCCTCCCCGCCTCCTCCAGGGGTGTTTCGCGGAGCGGCCCACGAGCGAAGCGGCGCGTTCAACCTCCCTTCATCATCACTCCACACCCGCCGCGGCGGCGGCCATCGCGGGCTGGGCGCGCGCCGGCACCGTCGCCGCGCCGCCCTTGCGGATCAGCCAGTTGGGGTACGGGTCCAGGATCGACGCGGGGATGCCGAGCCGCGTGAGGACGCGGTGGCGCGTGCGGACGCGCTCGGGGATCAGCGCGCGCGGGCCGCCGAGCGCGGAGACGAGCTCGAGATAGCCCAGGCCACGCCAGCCGCTGCTCTCCCAGTCGTCGTCCGCGCGGTAGCGGCGGCGGGCGATGGCGTAGCGGCGGGCGATGGATTTCGGCAGCCACGGCACCCACCACAGGCCGGTGGTGTGCACGTCTTTCGGGAGGTACTTGTTGGGCGTCTCGTTCACCATCAGGTAGCCGCCCGGGCGCAGCACCCGCCAGATCTCGCGGAGGTACGCGGCGCGCGGCTGCGGGATGTGCTCCAGAACGGCGTTCACCAGCACGAAGTCGAAGGTGGCATCGCCAAAGGGGAGCGTGCGCGTGTCGGCCACGTGCAGCAGCACCGCGCGCGTGCCGAACCTTCCCTGGGCCAGGATCTTCTCTCCCGCGCGCACCCACTCTTCCCCCGGCTCCACGCCCACCACCTGCGCGGCGCCCATCTGCAGCAGCGCGCACATCGCCGGCCCGTGCGACGCGCCGAAATCGAGCACGCGCCTGCCGATGAACAGCGGGCGCAGCGGCTCCAGCGTTTCCTTCAGCGTCTGGTAGCGCCGCCGCTCCTTGGGATCGCTCACGCACTCCAGGAACACGTCCATTCCACATCTCCATTGTAAAAACGAAAGTCGGTCCGCAATGGAGACGGACGGCACGGGGCGAACCCGGCGGCGCGCGCGGCGAGATCCCGGCGCGGCGCCTGAACGTGCGCCGTGCCCCAGCCCCGCCGGGTGTGTGGCGCGGCCGCAACACCTGCGGCGACTACCGGGTTTCGTCCGCCGCCGCGGCCCTGTCCGCACCCCTGTCCCCAACCCGCGGTTGCGTGCGATCCCCACGACGGCAGGCGGCACACGCATCCTCAACTGCGTCATCGGGGGGATGCGTCTCGATCGGCCACGCTCGCGCTTTTCCGCCGGACCGGTGGCACGCGCGCACGATCCGGCTCGATTTGCGACGATCCCGCACCATCCCATCCACCTCCATCCCATCGGATACCAGATCGGCAGACTGGGTGTGCATTCGGATGAGCTCAAACCCGTGTCATCCTGAGCGTCGCCGCTGCACCAGCACCGCGTCCGCACCAAGGCTTGGCGGCGACCGAAGGATCTATAACCGCGTCCGCGCCACCATCTGCCTGACGGTAGATCCGTGGCCCGGTGCGCTTCGGGGAATTGGT
This sequence comes from Longimicrobium sp., assembly GCA_035691085.1. Lineage (GTDB taxonomy): Bacteria > Gemmatimonadota > Gemmatimonadetes > Longimicrobiales > Longimicrobiaceae > Longimicrobium. The sequence continues at coordinate 2,343 of DASSJS010000483.1, read as the reverse complement.
TTCGAGAGCGGGCGATAGATCCTTCAGTCGCCGCCAAGGTCCAGTGCGGACGCAGCTTTGGCGCGGCGGCTCCTTCCGGATGACATTCTTGGGGTGGTGGGTGAATGCACAACGACTCTCCGCATCCGGTTATGATCATCCATCCCGTCCGCACTCACCCGTTTCTTGTGATGGGGATCGTCTGTGAGACGGATCGGCGGGGTGGGTGTCCATTCTAAAAAATTTCGATACTAACCGCGGGGGCCGCCTTGCAGAGACTCGCCGTCCGCGCTGGCCGAGCGCGGAGGGGTGCACATCGGGGACGGTGCGCGTTGCCGGCGGCGAGCGTCGCGGATGGCGCGGGGAGAGGCGCCGCCGGGCGAAACGTTCGTGTGTTTCCGCCGGTCCCGCCCTTGCCCTCTTTCTCCGGTGCGGCGGGTGCGCGCGCGACCGCGGGCAGTTGGGCCTCCTCCCTCGTAAAACGTTGACCCGCAGAACGTTGCCTCCACTCTTCGGGCGTACGCCCAAGCCAGATCGCTCCACCCCGGTGCGTTGCGCGCCCGCCACACCCCGCCCTCGCCGGCGGGCGCTCCAGCGGCGCCTGCTGGCGGGGGCGCTGGTGGGCGTGGCCGCCGCGTTCCTGGCCGGCGCCGCCCTGCTGGTGCGCGGCGCGAGCGGGGTTCAGCCGGCCCAGGCACGGACGCTTCCGGCAGGTGGCTACGAGACGGTGGCGGGCGACGACTGGCGCGGGTACGCGGACCGCGAGGCGCTGAAGGCGGCGCAGTACTTCTGGTGGTTCGATCCGCGCGACGTGTACGGTTTCGTGGACCTGGTCCCCGACGCCACCTTCGGCCGGGCGCTCCGCATCACCTTTCCGCGGAACACCGGCTCCCCGGGCTCGTCGCCGCGGATGGCGCGCCGGCTCCCCCACGCGCTGGACGACCTGTGGCTGCGCTGGAAGATGCGCTACCAGCCGGGGTGGACCACCGACGGACCCGACCCCGCCGGTTCGGCCAACAGCTACAAGATCGCCTTCCTCACCTGGGAGGGCGCCGGCGGCCGCGCCGAGATCGAGCTGTCCAACGGCACCGACTACATCACCGGCGTGGGCGTGCAGGACGGCGCCGGCAGGTACGCCGCCTACGGCGAGGTCCTTCTTCCCGGCGCCGACGCCAATTTCGGCCGCGTGACCACCGAGTGGAGCGACGGCCAGTGGTGGGAATTCGTGATCCACTACCGCCGCGACGACCGCGGCGCCGTGGTGCAGTACTGGCGCCGCCGCTTCACCACCGGCGGCCGCGCCGGCCCCGGCCCGTGGACGTACCACGGCGTGCGGATGCGGGGACCGCCCGGGCCGCGGGCCGCCAAGGTCGAGCTGGGCGCCAACAAGAACAAGAACAATCCCCAGACCATGTACCTGTTCTGGGGCCCGTGGGAAGTGGTGGACGGCGCGCGCTACCCCGATCCGTTCGGCGTGCCGGGGGCGATGTAGGAACCGTCGCACCCACCGTCGCATCCGCCGGCTTCCTCGCCGGCCAGAGAGTTGGAAAGAGGTGGGGCGCGGGGAAGGAAATCCTCCCCGTTCACCCACCCGGCCTGGCCTTCGCCGCGCCTTTCGTGGACCGACGGCTCCCGCGCGTCCGGCCTTCCGGCGCGCGGAAGGGGCATCGGCCGCGGCGCCGCGATCCGCGCCGGACGCGCGTTTCTCCAATCCCGATCCCGTGATGACCATCACCACCCGGGCAGCCAAGCCGGCCGGAACGCGAACCCACGCGGCGCCGCGCGCGCGGCCGCACGCCGACGCGCCGGTGCCCGCTCCGGCCTCTCCCTCCGGGCGGGAGTGGTGGGCGCTGGCGGCGGTGCTGGCGGTGGCGGCGGGGCTGCGGGTGTGGGGGATCACCACCTTTCCGCTGGACCAGGACGAGCTCTACACCGCGGCCGAGGCGCGCGACCTGTGGCACGTGGCGCTCTGGCCGGGGATCCACGCGCGGCCCGCGTACTTCCTGCTGCAGCACGCCATCCTCTGGCTCGCGCCGCCCACGCCGCTGGGGCTGCGCATCGCCCCGCTCCTCTTCGGCGTGGCCGGCGTGGGGGCGGTGTGGATGCTGGCGCGGCGCGTGTTCGGCCCCGCGGCGGGGCTCTCGGCGGCGGTGCTGGCGGCGCTCTCGCCCTGGCACGTCTACGAGAGCGGGTTCGCGCGCTACTGGTCGCTCCTCTTCCTCCTGGGCACCCTCTTCCCCCTGGCCCTGTGGGAGGCGTACGGGACGGGGCGGAGGCGGGACCTGGCGCTGGGGCTGGCGGTGCTGTGCGTGGGGACGGCCACGCACCCCTCCTTCGTCTTCCCCGCGGCGGGGGCGGCGCTGG
>DASSJS010000482.1:0-5152 GCA_035691085.1 Longimicrobium sp. | reverse complement strand
CGGGCGAGGAGCCAGCTGAACGCCAGCTCCAGCAGGGTGTAGCCGCGCGCCTCGGCGAAGGCGACCAGCCGTTCCACCAGCTCCAGGTTCCGCTCCGAGCGCATCGCGGTGAAGCGCTCTTCCGCCAGCCGCGCGCCTTGCGGCGTGGGCTGGCCGCGGCGGTACTTGCCCGTCAGCAGGCCGCTGGCAAGCGGAAAGTAGGGGATGAAGGCGATCCCCAGCTGCTCGCAGGTGTCCAGCACGCCCCGCTCGGGCTCGCGGTGGATCATGCTGTATTCGTTCTGCACGCTCACGAAGCGCGCGCCGCCGGGCCTCACCGCATCTTCCGCCTCGCGCAGCTGGCCGGGGCTGAAGTTGGAGCAGCCGATCTCGCGCACCTTCCCCGCCTTCACCAGCTCGTCCAGCGCGCCCAGCGTGTCGGCGATGGGGACCGACGCGTCGGGCGTGTGCAGCTGGTACAGGTCCAGGTAGTCGGTCTCCAGCCGGCGCAGGCTGTCTTCGCACGCCCGGCGAACGTACTCGGGGCGGGCGCCGCGGCGCTGCTCGTCCACCTTCATCCCGAACTTGCTGGCCAGCACCACCCGCTCGCGCCGTCCCTTCAGCGCGCGGCCCAGGTACACCTCGCTCTGCGTTCTCCCGTAGATGTCGGCGGTGTCCAGGAAGTTGATCCCCGCGTCGAGCGCCGCGTCGACCACCGACGCGGTCTGCTGCGCATCCAGCCGCCCGCCGAAGTTGTTGCACCCCAGCCCCACCACCGACACCTCCAGCGATCCGATCCGCCTGGTCTCCATCCATCCTCCCCGGTTGTGCCCAATCCACGCACGAAATCCCGGCGTGACGCCGCAAGCGCCACGCCGGAAAGGCTTCACTGCTCGATCACACCATCGTCACGCCGCTTGACGCCTTGCGGATCCGCGCCGCTTCTGGTCCTTAGTGGAAAGCTCCGGCTCCGTTCGCGCCTTTTTCGGCCGCCCGCCCTTCTTCCCGTTCTCGCGAGCTGCGCGGGCCTTCGCTTCCGTCTGCACCTGTCCTCCAAGGCGGCCGAGCTCCCGCATCCACGTCTTGCTGCCGAACACGCCGGCCAGCAGGCCCGGAACCGACAGGGCGGCATCGAGCTCGTCCCAGATCAGCAGCGAACCGCCCGAGACGACTTCGACCGTTGCAAGCTGCCTCGCCGTAGCCTCTCGCAAGCCTTGGCCATGCGCCGCGGGAAAGGCGAACATGCAGCCGTTCATCAACTCGATGACGATTCTCCCTGAGCGGCGATCATAGCGCGCGGACGCTGCCCGCGGCTCCGTTTCGGCGGCGATGCGTTCACGCTCGCGGGCGGCGGGGAGCTGCGCGAGGATTTCGGCCTCGGTCGGAATATCAGCCATGGATCTCCCTCCAGCGCTTCAGGAGCGTGTCGCCGAACTCGGCAACGATCCCGACGGCACGGACCACGTCCCGTTCTCGCATGTCCCGGTAGCGACGGACGACGAGGGTCTCGATCTCGATGACCGCGTATCCATCGGCGTTCAGCACGTGCACGTGGGGCGGCGGATGGTCCAGCGGGTTGATCACGATGCGAAAGCCGCCGTACCGGAAGATTGTCGGCATGAACCATACCTGACGCTTGGGTTTTGGGCAACCCACCTGGACCCGGATTGACAATCAGGAATTCGTGTTCGGCGGGCCGGGACCCGAGCCTTCGTTCAGCTCAGTTCGTCGAGGTTGCGCAGCGCGGGGGTTTTCCACGCGGTGACGCCGACCACGCCGAGGGTCACCAGCCCACCGAAGATGACGGAATTTACGGTGCCGAGGAGCTTGGCCGCAACCCCGCTCTCGAATGAACCGATCTCATTGGACGAGCCGATGAAGATCTGGTTGACAGCCGAGACGCGGCCCAGCAGCTCGGGCGGGGTGCGCACGGTGAGGAGGGTGGAGCGGATCACCACGCTCACGTTGTCGACCATCCCGCTGAACGCCAGCAGCGCCAGCGACAGCCAGAACGAGCGCGAGAGGGCGAAGAAGATCCAGCACAGCCCGAACAGCGCCACGCACACGAACAGCTGCCGCCCCGCCCGCCGCAGCTTGCGGTGCGCCAGGACGACGGACATCAGCACCGCGCCCACCGCCGGCGCGGCGCGCAGCACCCCCAGCCCCTGCGGCCCCACGTGCAGGATGTCGGCGAAGATGGGGAGGAGCGCGGGCGCGCCGCCGAAGAGCACCGAGAACAGGTCCAGCACCTGGGCACCCAGCAGCTCCGGCTGGGTGAACAGGAAGCGGATCCCCACCGTCAGGTTCTCGCGCAGCCCGGTCTGTTCGCGCACCACCGGCGTGGGCGTGTAGGCGATGCGCGCGAAGAGGACCAGGCCCAGCAGGCAGAGCGCCACCTCCACGCCGTACGCCAGCAGCGCCCCCGAGAAGCCGAAGAGCAGCCCTCCCAGCGCGGGCCCCACCACCGCGCCGAACTGCCACAGGCTGGACCGCCAGGCGATGGCGTTCGCCAGCGTTTCGCGCGGCACGATCTCGGCGCCGATGGCGGTGCGCGCGGGCTGCAGAAAGCTGCGCGCCAGGCCGCTCAGGAACACCACGGCGTAGATGGGCCACACGCGGCCGTTGGCCAGCACCTCGGGGCGCAGGCTGAACGCCAGCAGCAGCACGGCCGACACGGTCTGCACCGCGATGGCCACCAGCGACAGGCGCTTGCGGTCGTACAGGTCGGCCACGTGCCCGGCGTACAGCGCGGCGCCGATGAACGGCAGCGCCTCGGCGAGCCCCACCAGCCCCAGCGACAGCGGGTTGCGGGTGAGCGCGTACACCTGCCACCCCACCACCGTCCCCTGGATCATGGTTCCCAGCGTCATCGCCACCAGGCTGCCCACGAACCACTGGAAGCCGCGGTTGCGCAGCGAGACGTAGGGATCGTGTCGGTCGGCCATCAGGCGGTGTGCGGGTCCGGGGTCGGGGCCTGGCGAGCGCGGATGGTAGCGGCCAGCCCCGCCCGGTGCAAACGGCGGCTACGTCCATCGGGCGGATGGCCCGGCGCACCGGGCGTGGCAACACGCCGCTATCTCGGCGATCGTCCGGTGGCCCGGCGCTCGAACCAGACGGTGCGCGACGGGGGTGGGGAGTGCCCGCGGAACGTGCTCGGCGTCGGCAGGACGCAAAACGTCCACTGGGCGGTGCGGAGCCTCGACCGGGCCGGCGTCATCCGGTAGATTTGTCCCAATCGCCCCGCGCGCGGGGACACCCGACCGGCACGCGCCTGAACATGTGGCGTGCGCGGCGTGTACGATGGATCCTGATGCGGCTCGCCGCATCGCCTTCCGCCTCGCCATCGTCCTTCAACTCGTACAGGGAAGCCCATGAAGTCCGCTCCTTCGCCCCACGTCCTTCGCTGGCTGGCCGCCGCCGCGGTCGCGCTGGTTCCGGTGCTGAGCCACCCCGCGGCCGCGCAGCAGCGTGACCGCAGCATGAACGGGATCTTCCGCAACGACGCGCCCGAGACCTCCGCGATCATCCACGCTCCGCCGGCGGCCGTGTGGCGGGCGCTGAGCGAGGTGTATGCCGAGATGGGGTTCCCGATGGCCACTGCGTCCAACCCGGGATCGATGGAGTACCTCACCAACTTCATGGAGCTGCGCGGGCGGCTGCTCGAGCGCCCCAACGGCGAGTGGTTCGACTGCCAGTGGAGCGACCCGCTGAACGACCTGACCAACACGGGCCAGATCAGCTTTGCCGTGCGCTCGCGCGTGGCGCCGGGCGAGGGTGGCGCCAGCGTGCTGCACACGCAGGTCGACGCGCGAGCCCGCCGCCGCGGCACCAGCGCCAGCCGCGTGGACTGCACCACCACCGCCAAGCTGGAGCAGGCTCTGGGCAGGCTGGTGGACCAGCGGGTGCAGCAGCTTGCCCACCCCGCGCCCGCCGCAGCCCCCGCACGGCCGCAACCGGAGTGACCCGGGGCGCGTAGCACGGCAGATGGGCGGCAAACGGAGGACACGAGGCCGTGCCCTCCCGTGCCGGGAATACGTTCATCAGGAAGCAGAGGGATTGACGAACGGGGTGTTTCGGAATTAATTGTCTCTTGTGGAGCGCGGCCGGATGTTCGTTCCCTTCCGGTCCCCCGGCCTCGCTCCGCACGGCGCGTGATCCGCGACTCTTCCGCGAACGTCCTTTCCCCCCGTTTCCACCGTACATCTTCATGCGACCCATCCCATACCAGTCCGCCATCCGCGCGGCCCTGATCGCCATGGCCGTTGCGCTGCCGTCGGCGCGGCCGGCGCTGGCGCAGCCGGCGTCGTCGGCGTCGGCGCAGCGCGGGCAGACGACCATCGTGGCCTTCCGCAGCGACCTGCCGCAGTCGGAACGCGCCATCAACGCGACGCCGGAGCAGGTGGTGCAGGCGGCGAAGATGGTCTACGCCCAGGTGGGGCTTCCGCTGCTCCAGTCGTCCGACAACGCGCGCGACGTGTTCACGCCGTACCTTCGCGTGCAGCGGCACCTGTTCGGCCGCAACAACAGCGACTTCTTCGCCTGCCAGGTAACCGACTTGGCCGGCGGCAACATGGCCGACCGGGGAACGCTGACCTTCGCGATCCTGATGCGGGTGCGCCCCGCCGGTGCCTCGAGCGTGCTGATGACGCAGGTGGATGCCCGCGTGACCCGGCGCGACGTGTCGGCCAACTCGGTGGAGTGCAGCAGCACCGGCGCGCTGGAGAAGGCGCTGATCGACATGATCGAGCAGATCATCCGCGACACGGCGCCCCCGTCGGCCGGCGCGCAGCCCCCGCAGCCATGACCCCGTTCCGCGCGCCTCCGCGAGCGGTGGCGAAAACGGCTCCGGATCGTGAATTCCGTTTCGCCCGTGCAGTTCAGGCAATCCCCCGGCGAGGTCGTTGATTCCTCCGGCCGACACGTTTACGCTCCAGCACGGCTGGATACTTGTTTCCAGCGAGAGCATGACGCACCTCCCTTTCTTGGCGATGGGGTTTGGTGCTTCATGCTCTTCCTTTTTTTCGGTTCTTCATCGATTTAGTTGCAACGTGATCGCACCGGAGCTCACCGACGAGTGGCTGCAGGCTCGGAATGCGCTGAGTATCGAAATTTTTTTCAGGAACACCCGCTTTCGTCGTTCGCCCCGTCGTCTGCGCCTGCAGGCTTCGTTCAC
>DASSJS010000481.1:0-4139 GCA_035691085.1 Longimicrobium sp. | reverse complement strand
CGCGCCCGCGGACCGCGTCGATTGACGGATCGCGCACGATGATCAGTGATTCGGGGCGCGCCATCACGCGCACCGCGGCGCCGGGCCGCGCGTCGACACCGTCGGCGGGGCGCGCGGGCCAGAGCGGGCCGGCGGCCAGGCGGCACGACAGCCGGTCGCCGTGAGTGCCGTCCACCGTGGCGGGAAGGAAGTTGGCGCGGCCCAGGAACGCGGCGACGAAGGCGTTGGCGGGGGCGGCGTACAGCGCTTCCGGCGTGCCCAGCTGCTGCAGCACGCCGCGGCTCATCACCGCGATACGGTCGGAGAGCGCGAAGGCCTCTTCCTGGTCGTGGGTGACGAAGACGGCGGTCATCCCCAGCCGCTTGAGCAGGGCGCGCAGCTCGTCGCGCGTGCGCTCGCGGAGCGCGGCGTCGAGGTTCGACAGCGGCTCGTCGAGCAGGAGCAGCGGCGGCTCGGGGGCCAGGGCGCGGGCGAGGGCCACACGCTGCTGCTGGCCGCCGCTGAGCGCCTGCACCTTCCGCTTTCCGTACCCCTCCATCTCCACCAGCTCCAGCGCGCGCTCCACCTTGGGCTTCGCGTCCGCGCGGCTGACGCCGCGCGAGCGGAGGCCGAACTCCACGTTGTCCCACACGTCCAGGTGCGGGAAGAGCGCGTAGTTCTGGAAGACCATTCCCACGTCGCGCTTCTGCGGCTTGAGCGCCGTCACGTCACGCTCGCCGATGGTGATGCGGCCCGACGTGGGGTGCTCGAACCCCGCGATCATCCGCAGCGTGGTGGTCTTTCCGCAGCCGCTGGGGCCAAGGAGCGTGAGGAATTCGCCCTGCTGCACGTCGAGCGACACCGCGTCGACCGCCACGGTCTCGCCGAAGCGCCGGGTCAGCGACTCAAGACGGAGCATGGGCGAGGCGGGCGGGGGCGATGAGGCTCGGCGGAGCCGGGATGATGTGGCGGCGATTGGGGATGGGCGAATGAATTCGCGGCAACAACGGCCCGAAGTCCGCCTTCGCGGACTCCCACGTCGAGATCGGTGCGATTGGATTGGCTGTGGTGGCGTCCGCCGGTATCGCCGGGTTGAAACGCGGCGCTGGAACGACGGGAAGTCCGCCTTCGCGGACTGCGCACGAGCGCTGGCGCGCGTCCCACACGAGGGTTGTAGCCGTGGCTTCAGCCGGCTGGCGTGAGATCGCGGAATCGAGAATCACGGACGCATGCGCGAGGCTCACCGGCCGCCCTTGCCGCGCACGTGCTCGTCCCAGTAGCGCATCCACTCGGGGGTCTTCTGCTGCAACAGGGTCCAGTCCAGCGGCTCGGGCTTGAGCTGGGCCTTCACCGCGCGCAGGCGCGGGGGGAGCGAGTCGTCGGGGATGTCGGTGCGCGCGGGGAGGCGGAAGAACTCGCGGGCGGCCGGGACCACGGCGGGGCCGCCGATCCACTCCACGAACTCGCGCGCCAGCTGCGCGTTCTTCGTCCCCCGCACCACACCCACGCCGTCCACCAGCACCGGGGTGCCGCTGGCGGGGATCACGTAATCGAACGGGAGCGGCGTTCCCTTCGCCCGCTGCTGCTCGATGTCGGGGAGGTCCCACAGGGTGATCACCCCCTCCTGCCGCGCCACCTTCTGGTACAGCATGGTTGGGTTCAGCGTGTACTCACGGGTCTGCGCGTCGAGCCGGCGCAGCCACTGCCATCCCTGCGCCGTGTCGCCCGTGGCGCGGAGGGAGCGCTGCATGATCATCCCGAAGATCGCGCGCATGGTGCCGCTGGCCATCGGGTCGCGGATCAGCACCTTCCCCTTCCACTTCGGGTCCAGCACCTCATCCCAGTCCTTCGGCGCCTGCGCGGCGGGGACGGCGGTACTGTTGAAGGCGATCACCTCGGGCGTCAGGTACGTGCCGTACCAGAAGCCGTCCTTCGATTTCGCGTCCGCCGGGACGGCACCGGCCCAGGTGGGGGTGCTGCGCTCGAGAAGCGAGTCGCGCACACCGTCTTCGAAGGTGGCGGAGGGGGCGCCCCACCATACGTCGGCCTGGGGGTTGGCGCGCTCGCTGCGCAGGCGGTCGAGCACCTCCTGGCTCCCCATGTCCAGGAACTGCACGTCCACGTTGGGGTGCAGCGCCTCGTACCGCTTCTCGAACGCCTGCAGCATCTCGCGCCCGTGCGGCGAGTAGATGGTGAGCACCTGGCGCTCGTCACCCCCGCCGCACGCGGCCAGGGCGGCGAGACCCGCGGCCGCAAACGTTAGGTAGATGGCTCGCATCGCGTTCGGTTGATGGAAATCGGTCATTCAGGTGATGCCGCCGGCGCCGGGGCGAGGCGGGGATACCGGGTGAATGAATTCGCGGCAACAACAGCACGAAGTCGGCCTTCGCGGACTTCCGCGCCGTCATCCGCGCGCCGCGGCCGGTTCACGCGCGCGTGAAGCCTCGCGGGGGTTGCGAGGCTTTTCGTGGTTGTTGCTGCGGCTTCAGCCGCCGGTGCGAAGCCCGCGCTGCCCGGAATCGCAATCGTCGCACAAGCCCGGATCAGGCCGCGGTGAGCAGCAGGGGCTTCCCGCGGGTGATCACGATGGTGTGCTCGTGGTGCGCGGTGTAGCCGCCGTCGCGGGTGCGCAGGGTCCAGCCGTCGGCGTCCTGCACCACGCGGCCGGAGCGCTCGGCCACGATCGGCTCCACGGCGATCACCAGCCCCTCGGTCAGCACGTCGCGGACGGTGGGCTCCCAGTAGTTGGGGACGCTGGGGTCTTCGTGGATGGTGCGGCCGATGCCGTGGCCGGCCAGCTCGCGCACCACCTGCAGGCCCCGGCCGCGCACCTCGGCCTCGATGGCGCGGCCCAGCTCGCTCACCCGCACGCCCGGCCGCGCCACCTCCATCGCCTTGGCGAACGCCGCGCGCGCCGCCGAGATCAGCTTCAGCCGGTGCTGGGGGACGCTGCCCACGGGCACGGTGATGGCGGCGTCGGCCATGTAGCCGTTCTTCTCCACCGTCACGTCCAGCTTCACCAGGTCGCCGCTGCGCAGCACGCGCGCGCCAGGGATGCCGTGCACCGCGGCGTCGTTCACGCTTATCACCGTGTCGGCGGGGAAGCCGTACACCAGCCGCGGCGCCGACCGGGCGTTCTGCTCGCGCAGCACCTGCGCGCCCAGGCGGTCCAGCTCGGCGGTGGTCACGCCCGGCTTCACCGCGCGGCGCATCCGCTCCAGCACCAGGCGAACCACGCGCCCGGCGCGCTTCAACGCCTCGAGGTCTTCCTTCGTTTCGATCGACATCCCCGCCTCGCTTCCTTTATTCGCTATCCGCAGCCGATGCTGTCGGATTCCACGCGCTCCACCACCACGCCACGAACGACCTTCGTCCGTATCGTCCCATCCAGCATCACCATCCCCGCGCGTTCGGCCGGGATCGTGGTAACGCAGATGGTGTCACCCCGGCGCACCACCTCGAACGCTTCCCCGGGAATTCCGTGCGAGGCAGGCCGTGTCGCCAGGCAGACGGCGAACGCGCTGTCTCCCGCGTCGGCACGGCATGCGCTCGCCGCCCCGGCCGTCTTCCCACGCGGTGATTCCACGTTGCCGCATGCCCCCAGGAGCAGGGAGGCCGCGATTACCACAGCTGCCTTCACGTCAGGGTCTCGCATGCGCGGTTTGATGCACCGGCGGGTCCACGCAGGGGGTGAACGCCGGGCCGGATCGGTGGCCCTCGACCGGCTTCCGTCCGGCGGGTTGAAACCCGCCGCTGAACCAGCGGGAAGTCCGCCTTCGCGGACTGCGGCCTCCGCATCTTCGCCCCACGGCCGGTCTCCGCGCAGACCGAGCCTCGCGCAGTTTGCGAGGCTTCTCGTGGTTGTTGCCGCGGCTTCAGCCGCCGGTGCGAAGATGGCTCCCGGCGAGCCTCTCCCTCGGCGCGGATGAGCCTCGCGTCGATACGGACCGATCTACCGAGCGCCCTTCGCCCCCAGCGCCAGCAGGTTCGCGAACAGCCGCCACGCACCGGGCACACCCTCGGGGAGCTGGCGGAAGAACGCCAAGCCCGTGTAGACGTACGTGCCCTGGCCGTATTTCGCGATCAGCAGCCCGCCCCGCAGCGGCGCCTCGCCGGGGTCCGTCATCTCCAGCAGCGGCGTGTAGGCCGGGTCCCAGGTG
>DASSJS010000480.1:0-21719 GCA_035691085.1 Longimicrobium sp. | reverse complement strand
CCACGATCACCGCGCCCTTCTTCATCCGCGACAGGTCGGCGCGCTTGACCAGCTTGGGCGCCTTGGCACCGGGGAGAAGGACGGCGCCCACCACCAGGTCGGCGTGCTCCAGCCGCTCCAGGATGTTGTGGCGATTGCTGTAGATCATCTCCACGTTGGCCGGCATCACGTCGCTCAGATAGCGCAGGCGCTCCAGCGACAGGTCCAGGATGGTGACGCGGGCGCCGAAGCCCGCCGCCATCTTGGCCGCGTTGATCCCCACCACGCCCCCGCCGATGATCAGCACGTTGGCCGGCGCCACGCCCGGCACGCCGCCCAGCAGCATGCCGCGCCCGCCGTAGAACTTCTCCAGGTACTTGGCGCCGGCCTGGATGGCCATGCGCCCCGCCACCTCGCTCATGGGCGTGAGCAGGGGCAGCTCGCCGCTGGGCAGCTGCACCGTCTCGTACGCCACAGCGATGGAGCCCGAGTCGATGATCGCGCGGGTCAGCGTCTCGTCGGCGGCGAAGTGGAAGTAGGTGAAGAGCACCTGGTTGGGGCGGATCCGCGGGTACTCCACGGGGATCGGCTCCTTCACCTTCATGATCATCTCGGCGCGCGCCCACACCTCTTCCACGTCCAGCATCTGCGCGCCCACGGCCTCGTACTGCGCGTCGTCGAAGCCGCTGCCCAGGCCGCCGCCGCGCTCCACCAGCACCGTGTGGCCGGCCTGCACCAGCGCCTCGGCGCCCGCGGGCACCAGCGCGATGCGGTTCTCGTTCGTCTTGATCTCTTTGGGGACCCCGATGATCATCGCCAGGTCTTCAGTTCAGCGTTGAGTGCGAGCCCGCCGAACGACAACCGGCAGCCGTGCGGGCGCGCACAATATACACGCCCCGCCGCGTTGCGCGAGACTGAGCACCACTCACGCCACCGTGCGCACCCTCGCGCCGGTCGATTTCGCAAAGCCTCTGAACGAATTTCCCGCCGCCCACCGGCGGAAGATCGTGAACGCGGGGAGAACGGAAAGAGCACGCGGCTCCCCCGTTCCCCACGTTTTTTCGTGCACCCTGCCGACGATCCGCTTTCGTCCTCCCGGCTTGGGCACGGGGATGAGGAAGATCAGATGGTGAACGGGCGCTCGTCGGAGAACGAGGGCGGGCGCAACGCCATGATGTGCGGATGCTGGATGCCCTTGAGACGTTCGCGGATCCGGGAGTAGAAATCCCTGTAATTTCCCCGGAACTCGCCCTTGTTCCACACGTCCAGCAGCGCGCGGGTGAAGGCGCCGTTCTCGTCGCCATCCTGCGCGGTCTCGTTATCCTGCGCGGCCGAAAGGAGCAGCACCTCGGCCTCCACCGGCCGCGAGGGCCGGGCACGCAGCTCTTTCTGGATGCGGTCGTAGATGCTGCGCTTGCGCAGGTAGATCCGGCGTGCGTCCTTGCTGCTCAATGCTCGCGGGCGCGGCCGCGTCCCCGATCCACGCATCACCGGCGGGCGCGCCCGCGCCACCAACCCACGGCCACGGCCTGCGGCGTCCGCCTTCACCTCCGGCGCACCTTCGTCTTCTTCGGCCACCAGCGGCTGAAATGCGAGGCCCGTCCGCGGCTCGGTGGTTCCTTGCGCGGCTCGGGCGGCGCGCGCGGCGCGGATCACGTGGCCGCTGAAGCAGCTGTCGCTGACCACCAGGACGCGCGCGCCCTTCGGGAAGTCGGCCCAGGCGTGGAACAACTCGTCGTCCACCACCTGGCGGTCGTGGGTGCACCAGGTCTCGTCCCAGCTGTGGCGGCCACCCTCGTCATCGTTCACGTCGCGCACCCGCCCGCCGTGGCCCGAATAGGTCAGCAGCAGGATACCATCGCTCCCGATGCGCTGCGCCGCGTGGCCGATGGCGCCCAGCACCGCCTCGGCGGTGGCATGAGCGCCCAGCATCAGGGTCGGTTCGAACCCTGCGGCTTGGGCCAGGTCGCGCATGGCGTGCGCGTCGCCCACGCAGCCGGTCAGCTTGCACGGCGAGCCGTAGTGCTCTTTGTCTACTTCGTTCAGGCCGATGTGGAGGGAAAGTCCGAGAGGCATGGCTGTGTCTCCTTCTGGATGGAATCCGCGCGTACCCTGACCTTCGTATGACGGGCACAACCCGGCACTTTCCGGCAGGGGGCGGCTTGATGCGAATGGACGGACTGCGTACGTTTCCAGCGACCTTCGTCTGATCCCTGTCACATTGTGGGCGCGCGCCTCCCGCCAGGCGCCGCACACCCGGTGCGCCGAAGATGTCCGATCCGAAGGACTTTGCCGCGCTGCTGGAGCAGCATCTCCCCTTCATCAGGCGCATTGCGGCCAAGTTGTGCGGCCGCCACGGCCTGGACCCCGACGAGACCGACGACTTCACCTCGTGGGCCACGGCGCGGCTGGTGGAGAACGATTACGGCGTGCTGCGGAAGTTTCGCGGCGACAGCGCGCTCACCACGTTTCTCACCGTGGTGCTGTCGATGCTGTACCGCGACTATCGCGTGTGGCGGTGGGGCCGGTGGCGCCCCTCCGCCGAGGCGCGTCGCCGCGGGCCCGACGCCACCCGCCTGGAAACCATGGTGTACCGCGACGGCTATTCACTGGCCCAGGCGGTGGACCTGCTGCGCTCGCGCGGTGACACCTCGCTCTCCGAACGCGAGTTGTACGAGATGTTCGGGCACCTCCCCATGCGCGCGCGTGGCCGCCTGGGCGACAGCGGCGACCAGGCGCTGGTCACCGAGCCCTCGCCCAGCGCCGCCGACCAGGACCTGCTCCACGCCGAGGCCGAGGCCGAGCGCGACCGCGTGAACCAGGTGCTGGCACGCGCCCTGGAGGGCCTTCCCACCGAAGACGCACTGGTGGTGCGGCTGCGCTTTTTCGAGAACATGTCGGTGGCCGCGATCGCGCGGGCGTTGGAACTGGAGCAGAAGCCGCTGTACCGCCGCCTCGACCGCGCGCTGGCCCGGATGCGGATGAACCTGGAGGCCGCGGGCATTTCGCGCCAGCAGGTTGCCGAACTGCTTGCGGGAAACGAGAAATGACTCCTGAGTGGGATATTGGCGCGTCGTACCCGTCCAACGGGGTACGTCCCGACCATATGAGGAGGTGGTGATGGATGCATCGAAGGCGGAGCGGCTTGCCGCACTGCTCGACGGCAATTGCACCGAGCGCGAACGGCAGGAGTTGCTGGCGGAGCTGGCCGCCGGCGGCGACGACCTGGAGGTGTTCGCCGACGCCGCGGCGGTGCTGCACGAACATGAAGAGGAAGAGGCCGCGGCGGGCGTGATCCCGCTGCACCGGCCGGTGCGCGAGCAGCCACCACGTCCGCGGTGGAAACCGCCCCGCTGGGCGAAGCTCGCCGTGGCCGCCGGGCTCGTGGCGCTGATCGGCGGGGGGCTGCTGTGGCGCGGCCGTGGCACCGGCGCGGGCGACGTGCTGGCCCTGCTCGAGCAGCCAGCGCTCGGCGTTCCGGCGGGAGTGAGGCTGAAGCCATGGGGCGCCAGCCGCGGCGATGGCGAAGCCGGGAAAGGCCGTGACGTTCAGCTTGGGGCAAGGTTGGCGGACGTGGAGCAGCTGGCCGGGCACGATAACCAGGCTGCAAGCGCAGCCGCCAGGGACGTCGCGCGGCTGCTGAGAGGTAGGCACGCCGACCCGGTGGCCAGGCAATACGGTGACCTCGCAAGTGGCATCGTACCCCCCGGCGGGGCTGATCCGGAATTCACCCGCCGTGCCATCGAACTCGGCGGCAAGGCGGCCGAAACCGGGGTCTGGATGGAGATGGCCCGTTTCGCCGCGGCCCGCGAGGATTCGGTATTCTTCCGATCTTCGCTCAGCCTCGACATCCTGAACGGCAAGGGGCCGGCAAGCGTGTTCGAAACAGAACGGGCCGAGCTGCGGCGGATCGGAGAAATGGTGGGCTCGGAGCCGCCGCGCTGGGCCGAGGTGCGGACGGCGCTGGACTCGCTCCTGCGCCGCCTCGCCAGCTGACCGGTCAGTTCACGGAATCACGGGCGCCTGCGCACCAGTGCAGCTGAGCACCGACGCCCCCCTGTCGCGCTCACGCGGGCGGGTGCCCGGCGGCAGTTCGCCGCACTCGTTGGGCCGGAAGAGCGGCATCTCCAGCGAGCGGCTGTCCAGCAGCAGGGCTAGGTGCGCGAAGTGGTGCGCCTGGTCGCCGCTCACCGGCTCCTCGGGGGTGATGGCGTCGGGCGGGAGCTCGTAGGCGGGCGCGTGCCACACCCACAGTTCCACCTTGCCGTCGATGGGGTACAGCCGCGGGAACGAGCCCTGCGCGGCCATGCCGGCAAGGTCGGTCATCGAAAGGTCCAGGTGGTCGTCGTCGATGTCCGGGATGGTCCACTCCACCTGGTGGCTCATGCGCCGGACGTCGCCCTGGTATTCCCAGCACTCGCCCGGGTCGGCATACGTGGCACCCCCGGTGCTCACCACTAGGCGCGCCATCAGCACCTCGTCGGCCGTGCCGTCCAGCACGTCGCTGCGCACCGGCGACGAGGTCACCGTCACGACGGAAGGGATCCCCCGGGTGTAGGACCCGCCCACCGCGGGAATCTCCAGCCGCTTCTGCCGCAGCGACACGTGGGCCAGCACGTCGTCCAGCGCCTGCGCCCCCTCGCGTACGTATGCGGTGTCGAAGGTCACGCGCGCGGCGTGGGGCTCCACGCACACGCTCGTGTCGGTGGTGGAGGCGCCGCACTCCTCGCCGGTGGATGAGATCACGGGTGCCGCCATGGTCTCGGCGGTCTTGGGCATCAGCACCTGCAGCCGGGTGGCCTCGGGGACGTACAGCATCATCCCCGTGAAGGTGAGCTTCAGGTCGAACGGCATGGCATCCTCCCGAACAAGGTGTGTTGGTCTCCCGCGGTGAAACGCACCCGGAGCGGCACTGCTCCACGATTACGTTGCACAGTGAGACGGACCCTGCTGAACGATTTCCGGGGGTGTGAATGATGGACCGTTTCAAGCGAGCCCCGTGGGCGCCATGCCCGAGGGGCTCGTTGCATGAAGATGTCAGCGCGCCACGTACTGGAACGCGGCCCAAGTGGAGGGCGAGGCCAGCACCGGGTCGGCTTTCTGAAGCATGACGAGCTGCGCGTGCCTCAGGGCGCGCACCGGATTTCCATCGGTGCGATAGGATTCGTGGAACGCCTCCATGAACTCCCGCGTGCCCTCGTCGTCGACCTTCCACAGACTCCCCACCACGCCGTGCGCACCCGCGCCCAGCAGGGCCCCGCTCAGCCCGGTGAAGCCGCTGGAGCCCTCGTCACCCCCCAGCGTGGAGCACGCGGAGAGCACCACCAGGCGCAGGCCGCGCAGATGCAGCCGCTCGATCGCTTCCGCCTCCAGCGCGCCGGTGGGAGCCGCGCTGTCGGCCGCGAGCACCAGGTACGAACGCTCGGGCCGCGTGTTGTTCACCACCGCGTGCCCCGCGAAGTGCACCAGTTCGTACCGCTCCAGCGCGGCTTTCAGCGCACCCGGTGTGTGGGCGCCGGTGAAGGGTGACGGGTAGCCGGCCGAAACGGAGCCCACCTCGGCCCGTGCTTCCGTCAATTCATCCAGCCCGGGGTGGAGGTCGGGATCGAACGGGGGAGCCGAGAAGGCGGCCGACGCCGCAACGCGCCAGGCATGCTCGACGCCCGCCGCCGCCACCGAAACCGCACGCCACACCGGATGGCGCTCCACCAGCGGCCGCCCACCGGAATCCCGCAGCGCGGCCCAGGGTACGCCCGCCAGGTCGGCGTCGTGCACGAACACCAATTCTGTGTCCGCCTGCCCCAGCCGGCCCTCGACCGGCCGAAGCAGCACTTCGTAAAGACGCGAGAGATACACATCCGCGTTCCAGGGACGAGTCAACGCGGTATCCACGCTGTCGATCGTGGCGCTCAGCCCGGCATGGGAAATCCGGGTAACTGAGAGGTCCAAGGTGGTGCCCGCCATCGTCCATACCAGGAGGGTGTCACCCACCACCAGCGGCCGCACTATTACACGGTCCGCTGGAACGGAAAGCGGCAGCTGCGCGTCCCCCCCGGACAGCGTCGACAGTGCGGCGTCTCCGCGCTGAAGAAGGTTCAGCGCTTCGCGGCGGTGCCCCGGCGCCAGCATACGGACCGCAAAGTGGAGCGCGGTGCGAACGTCGCCCTCCACCATCTTGCGGTCCGAAGCCCCGCCGGTTCCGTCACGCCCGTGCTCCAGCGCCACGAAGATACTGTTCAGGTCACGTACCGCGGCCAGCGTATTCCCCCTGGCGAGGTAAGCCTGCGCCCGGAGGGCAAAGCCGCGAAAACGCCACACCCCCATCTCCTTGAACCCTACCAGCGGCCGCACAGTCGCGAACACCGAGTCCGGGGCACTCCTCAATTGGGACTGCGCTTTCACGTACGCCTCCGAGGCGTCGAGAAAGGCGCGGACAGCAGGCTCGGTGAACGCTTCAGTCGGACCGGCCTCGCGCAACGCCTGCAGCGCGGCTTCTATGGCGCCGCTCGCGGCCAGCAACACGGCCCGGGCGAAGCGTGCCTCGCTGACGAAGACCGGGTTGGCCTGCTGCTCGGCCATCGCCACGTCCTCGTCGGCCATATCCCGCATCGCGCGGTGGAGGCCCTGGCTCAGTGCCTCTTCAGCAAGGCCCTTCATGGCATAATGGCGGTACTTCGAATACCCGAAGCCACGTAGCATGACTACGCTGCGCCGCAACCAGCGGTTTGCGGCGACCAGATCGCCCGAGTGGCGCTCGCAGTCGGAGATGTAGAACGCAATCGCGCCGCGGTTCTTATCTTCGCCCAGCCGGGCGTACGCGGCGTCCGCTTTTTTATAGGCAGCGACGGCCTCCGCGTAGGCCTCGGTTCGAGAAAGGAGCGTGGCGCGAAGCCATGAGATCCGCGCCGCCGCGGCAGGATACCGCGCCATTCCGATGGCCGCTTCCGCGGACGCAAGCCAGCGCCGCACCGCTTTCTGATCCTGCCTGTCCGCCTGAATCGCGGCGCGGGTCAGGAGAATTCCGATTCGATGAGGCGTGGCCAGGGAAGTGTCCTCTACGATGTTGATCAGCGAATCGGCCCGGCTGAGTTGCATTTCCGCCTTTGCGGCGTTCGCGGTTCCGTACAGACGGTACGCCGCGGCCACATCGCGAACGTCCGTGCCGCCCCGGAGCATTGCCTGGACGTCGCTTACCTGGTCGTGGACCAGTGCGTCACCACCCCCTTCAACCAGCGCCGATCCCACGATCCCCGCGCGGCGAAGAAGCCTCGCGGCGACTGCGGAGTCGCCGGACAGGATGGCACGCCCCCACCGGGGGAGGAGGATATCGGTAGCGAGTTCGCGGGCACCCTGCGGATCGTTCACCGCGAATGCAGCCAGCTCCCGGTCGCTCGCGTTCGGCCCCGGCACGGGTGCCGGTGCCTGAGCCTCCAACTCGCGCAAGCGGCGTTGCGCCTCGCGTCGCCATTCAGCGTTGTGGTCACGCGCGAAATACGCGGTCAGCGGAGCACGCTCCTCCGCTCGCAGATAATCCTGGTACGCAGTTCGCGCGGCGACATCGGCCGTCAGTGCGTCCAGCGCCAGCGCCCGGTTGAACAGAGCCGAGGCAAGATCGGGTTTCACTGCCAGCGCGCGATCGCTCCAATCCAGCGCCGCCAGGAGATGGTCAACGAGTTGCTCGTCTCCTCCAAGCACCAGGTACGCGGCGGAAAGGTCCACCATCACCCTCGCCGAGTCGTGCGTGAGCGGCATCACCGTCATCAGGGACGTGATGGCTCGCGCGGGGCGCCGGTCCTCCGCCCTGGGTCCTACCAGGTCAAGCAGGGCCTCGGCGTAAAGGGCGTCGGCGTCCACGCCGCTTTCCGTCCGGCGGTGGATTTCGGCGGAAATCTCCTCCATCCGCTCGTCGTCCAGGTCCACGGCACCGCCGCAGGTAGCGTCCGGGATGGTGCTGTCGGACCGTGCTTCGTCGCACTCGCGGTAGACGGGGTCAAACGACACGCGCGGCTTGATGGAGCGCTTCGCGGCGATGGCGGCCACGCGGCTATACAGAGTACGAGAGCGCAGCTTCCCCACCGCGAGCACCGACATGATCGCGATCGCGACGGCGGTTGCGGTAAGGGCCGGGAGCATGGGGATTCGCCATGCTGCCCTGGTGTTTCTTGAGGCGCGCGCCATGATGAGGAGACCCGAGGAAGGGGAACAGCGTACGGCAGAGTGGCCGCGAGCGAACTGACTCCGACGAGGATTGACGCATTGAAGCTGCGGCAACACCTCCGATCCGACAAGTGCCTCGTGCACACGCCTTTCAGCAGGAGATGATTTCCGTCTGTCCGGACAACGATCCGTGCGAACGAAGCCCCTCCCCCGCTGGCGCGGGAGAGGGGCTTCGTCTGTCGAACGACATCACAGTCGGCGCGCCCGTTACCGGGATGCGCCCACGGCTTCGCTCAGCTCTCGGAGGGCTGATCCGGAGCCTGGCCCTGTCCACCGCCCTGACCGCCGCCCTGCTCCGACAGCTCCTTCAGCGCGGCCTTGCGGGAGAGGCGCAGGCGGCCCTTCTCGTCGATGGAGAGGAGCTTCACCTGCACGGTGTCGCCCTTCTTCACTACGTCCTCGGTATTGGCCACCCGGCCGTCCTGGATCTCGGAGATGTGCAGCAGCCCCTCGGTCCCCGGGGTGATCTCCACGAACGCGCCGAAGGTGGTGGTGCTCTTCACCACGCCCTCGTAGATCCGGCCCACCTCGGGCTCCTCCACCATCCCGCTGATCATCCGCCGGGCGCGCTCGCCACCCTCGCCGTTCACGCTGGCGATGGTGATGGTGCCGTCGTCGTCGATGTTGATCGACGCGCCGGTGGCCTCCTGGATGCCGCGGATGGTCTTGCCCTTGGGCCCGATCACCTCGCCGATCTTGGAGGGGTTGATCTTCATGGTGATGATGCGCGGCGCGTACTGGCTCAGCTCCGCGCGCGGGCCCTCCAGCGCCTGCTCCATCAGCCCCAGGATGTGGAGCCGGCCGCGGTTGGCCTTCTCCAGCGCCTCGCGCATGATCTCCAACGTCAGCCCGGCGATCTTGATGTCCATCTGGATGGAGGTCACGCCGTCACGGGTGCCCGCCACCTTGAAGTCCATGTCGCCCAGCGCGTCCTCGGAGCCCAGGATGTCGGTGAGCACGGCCACGCGGTCGCCCTCCTTGATCAGCCCCATGGCCACGCCGGCCACGTGCGCCCGCATCGGCACGCCCGCGTCCATCAGCGCCAGCGAGCCGGCGCACACCGACGCCATCGACGACGAGCCGTTCGACTCCAGCACGTCGCTCACCACGCGGATGGTGTACGGGAACTCTTCGAACGCCGGCAGCAGCGGTTCCAGCGCCCGCTCGGCCAGCGCGCCGTGGCCGATCTCGCGGCGGCTGGTGCCGCGCACCGGGCGCACCTCGCCGGTGCTGTACGGCGGGAAGTTGTAGTGCAGCATGAAGCTCTTGTTCTGCTGCTGCGCGAAGTCGATGGTGTCGTACGCCTGCACGTCGTCCTGCGTGCCCAGCGTGGCCGTGCCCAGCGCCTGCGTCTGCCCGCGGGTGAAGAGCGCCGAGCCGTGCGTGCGCGGCAGCAGCCCCACTTCGATGTTGATCGGCCGCACGGTGTCGGTGTCGCGCCCATCGCTGCGCACGCCCTCGGAAAGGATCATCTCGCGCATGGCGCGCTTCTCGATGTCCTTCAGCACCTCGCCCGCGTCCTTGTCGGCCGTCTCGTACTCGGGGGTGAGCTGCTCGATCACGTCGGCCTTCACCTGCTTGACCGCCGCGTTGCGCTCGGCCTTGTCGCCGATGCGCAGCGCCTGGTTCAGCCGGTCGGCGGCGATCGACTCCACGCGCGCGCGGAACGCCGGGTCGGCCTGCTTGGGCGTCCACTCCATCGGCGCGGGGATCTCCACCTCGGCCATCAGGTCGCGCTGGATCTGCACCAGCTCCCGGATCCCCTGGTGCGCCACCGAAAGCCCCTCGGCGATCACCGCCTCGGGCACCTCCAGCGCGCCGCCCTCCACCATCATGATGGCGTCGTCACTCCCCGCCACGATGATGTCCAGGTCGCTGTACTCCAGCTGCTGGAAGGTGGGGTTCAGCACCCACTGCCCCTGGATGCGCCCGATGCGCACCGCCGCGATGGGGCCGGCGAAGGGGACGCGGCTGAGCATCAGCGCCATGCTGGCGCCGGTGATCCCCAGCACGTCGGCGTCGTTCTCCTGGTCGGCGCTCACCACGGTGACGAAGATCTGCGTCTCGTTGGCGAAGCCGTCGGGGAAGAGCGGGCGGAGCGGGCGGTCCACCAGGCGGGCGGAGAGGATCTCCTTGTCCGACGGGCGCCCCTCGCGCTTGATGAAGCCGCCGGGGAACTTGCCCGCGGCGTAGGTGCGCTCGCGGTACTCCACCGTGAGGGGGAAGAAGGGGAGGTGCGTGGCGTGGTCCTGCGCCGTGGCGGCGCACAGCACCATCGTCTCCCCGAACATCACGGTGCAGCTCCCGTCGGCCTGACGGGCCATCTTCCCCGTCTCGATGGTGAGCGGGCGCC
This sequence comes from Longimicrobium sp., assembly GCA_035691085.1. Lineage (GTDB taxonomy): Bacteria > Gemmatimonadota > Gemmatimonadetes > Longimicrobiales > Longimicrobiaceae > Longimicrobium. The sequence continues at coordinate 11,170 of DASSJS010000480.1, read as the reverse complement.
CCGCGAACTGCCTGACCAGCTTGGCCATGTCCGAATCTCGTTTCTCTCTTGGTTGCCGGGGGAAGGGCCGCGATGCTCGCCCGCGCTCCCCCGAAACGCGGGCGGCGTAGCCTCGTTGCTTCTTTCTCGTTGCCGCGCGCCTCCGGTCGCATCCGGAAACGCGCGAAGGGGCCGCACGGCGCGTTGCCGTGCGGCCCCTGTCGAGCCGTCTATCTCGTGGCGCGCATCCGGCGCTGCGCCTGGCTGGAGGGGACGCGGCACCCCGGCGCGATCGTTCGCGCCGGGCATCCACGTTCCATCCGGGCCAGGCCGTCCACCGGCGCGCGCCCGCCGATCAGTGGCGCAGCCCCAGGTCGGCGATCAGCGCGCGGTAACCCTCCAGGTCGTTCCGGCGCAGGTAGTCCAGCAGGCGCCGGCGCTTGCCCACCATCTTGAGCAGGCCGCGGCGCGAGTGGTGATCCTTCTTGTGCGCGCGGAAGTGACCGGTCAGGTCGTTGATGCGCGCGGTGAGAAGCGCGATCTGCACCTTGGCGCTGCCGCGGTCCTTCTCGTTGAGCTGGTACTTCTGGATGATCTCGTTGCGGTTTTCAGCCGTCAGAGCCATCGATCGGACCTCCTGAAGAGTCGAGTGCTGGTCAGGGAGTTACCGATCCGTGTGAAACCTCGGAAAGAGCCTTCATGCGGATCAATCAACTTGCAAGCCGTGGAATTTAACACCACCCGCCGCGTTGGACAACCCGCGGCGGTGTATTCCGGCTCGGCAGGCGTGTCGCCGTTCATCTTAGCGGCACCGGTAGATTACCCGCTCGGTGGACGGCATGTTCGAGCACGCTCCGCGCCTGGTCCAGGGTCACACCGGGAAAGAGTCGCACGAACTCGTCAACCCCGACACCGTCCTCCAGGTTCTCGAACAGCGCCGCAACCGGCATGCGCGTGCCTTGAAAGATCCAGGCTCCACTTACACGCTCGGGATCGCGCTCCACGGCAGGACAGGTAGACCAATCCATCATCGCAAAAACTCGGCAGTGAAGGCTTGCAAGGGGCCGCGGGCCGCAGCGGGCACAACGTGCCTCGGCCCGGACGCATACTTCCAACCACCGTCGCGGCGAATACTCACCAGTCGAAAACGCTCCCAGGAATTTACAGCAACAAAGGGCGGCTCGGCAGCATATTGACCGGCGTTGGACGGAGTTGCTGACACGTCGGACCCGATGAAGCTGCCTCGTTCCCCCTGCGCCGTTGTCAAGCGCCACGTTGAACATCCGTGACGGGTCCTTCCCGTTTCCTTCCACCTACAACTCGTCTCCCGGATCGGGCGGCACGTGGGGCACGCGGTCGAGAATCATATGCAAGACGCCCGGCTGCCACGGGCCGCGCGCTGCTCCAGATACTCGACGTCCGTCATCGCACCCATCTTCTGAGCAGCCAACGCGAGGAGTTGCTCGACCGAGATTCCGTCTCTCTCAACGAAAGTCCGGAGTTTTTCGTGCACCGCATCTGGAAGGTGGATGGGCGCAGTACTCATCACGGCTCTCTGGCTCGGCTTCGCGCTCACCTCCGCAGTGATTCGATCGTTTGGTTCGCCTATAGTTCGTCGCACGGATCCGGCGGCGCGTCGAGCACCTGCGCGAGCGCCCATTCGAACGATTGCCTGGTCGAACGCCGCCCGCGTGCGTTCAGGAACGCGTCGGCGGCGAGCTTCTCGGCCACGGCCGCCGCGAGGAACTGCTCCGCCGAAATTCCGTCACTCCGGGCGGCTTCCTGAATCTTCTCGTGCAGCGAATCAGGAGCGTCAGTTCGATCGTGCTCATGCGTTTCCCTTCCGGAAGAAGGCCGCGAGCCCAAACGTGGCGCCAAGCACCGGCCGGGGAGGCTGGCGCCGATCGGATCGGCACGGGCGACAGTAATTGAACCGCAGCCGCGCTGGCGGCTGAGACGGCGTCGTTCGGCCCACCAACGTCCCACATCCCTCCTCAGACCGTACTCGCCCCCTGCACTGGTTGGTCCTGATCGGCGTGGTGATCGTGATCGCCGCTGCGGGGCTGCAGGTGATCGGCGTGCGCCTCGCCCGATGGTTGCCTTGATCTTCATCCGCGTTAGATTGGACTTGGTAAACCAAACGACGTGGAGGCAGCGATGAAGAACCCGGCACGGCCGAGGCGCAGCCGCGGCGGCAAGGACCCCCTGGATCTCCGGAGCATTTTCCGGAAGCGCACCGAGGCGCTGGTTCAGCGGCTCTCGGAGCAGGCGTCGGAGGATGCGCTGGCGGCGGCGCTGGCCGCACCCAGCGACTTCGGCGGCCTGGCGCGGCTCCTGTCCGAGACCGCGGCGCTGGGCGTCGCGCTTGATACTGTCGATCCGCTGGCCGAGGCGGTGGCACGTGGTGTGGAGAGCAAGCAGGCGCTTCTCCGCGACGCGGGCGGCGGCTGGAGCGCCGCCCGCGCCGCCGCGCACCTGGGGATCACCCGCCAGGCGGTGGACAAGCGCCGCCGCGCGGGAAAGCTGCTGGCATTGCAGAGCGGAACGGGGGACCATCTCTACCCCGTCTGCCAGTTCACCGAGCACGGCGTGCTGGGAGGGATCGACCGCGTCCTGGCCGCCTTTCCACCCAGCGGCGGATGGACCCGCCTGGACGTGCTCCTCACCCCCGCCGAGGAGATCGGCGGCATCTCGCCACTGGAGGCGTTGCGCCACGGAGACGTCGACGCCGCCATCCTCGCGGCGTCGATGTTCGGCGAGCAGGGCTGATCCCCCGACGCCGTGGTAGCCCACCCACCCGAGCCGCCCGCCGACCTTCATGCCCGGCGGCTCCCGTTCCGAACCATCGACGCCGGAACACCGCTCTGGCGCGTCCACGACGCCGGCCGCCATCCGGTGTGGTTCGGGCCGGCGCCCGGCGTTCCGCCCCGGAGCCGCTTCGATGCACCCGGCGGCGAGTTTCGCGTCTGTTACGTAGCTCTTACGCCCGAGGCTGCGTTCGCCGAGACGTTCCTGCGCAACCCGGGCCGTCGCATGCTCGACGCCACGTTGATCGACAGCCGCGCGCTCTCCACGCTTGCACCCACACGCGCGCTGCGGGTCGTTCGTCTGCACGGCCCCGGGCTCGCGCGCGTCGGCGCCACCGCCGAGGTGTCGCACGGACCGGCGTACGATGTCGCGCACCGCTGGGCGCTCGCGCTGTGGTCACATCCTTCCCGCCCCGACGGCATTCTCTACACCTCGAGGCACGACGACGACGAATTCTGTGTCGCGCTGTTCGAGCGTGACGCCGGCGATCTGCGGGTGGATGCCCAGCAGGCGTTGATCGGGACGCCGCTTCTGACCGCGCTGCTGCGGCGGTACCGGGTGAGCCTCGATCCATCGAGCTGAGCCCGTCCAACGCACGCGATCTCCTGGCCGTATCCGCAGCGCGGTGCGTCGTAAACGTTGGCCGTGTATGTTGCCGGCAATCGAGCGCCGATGTTCCCCGTGCGTGCCCTTCCATCCTCCGCTTCCACATCGCCCCATGCACTGGTTCGTCCTGATCGGCGTGGTGATCGTGATCGTCGGCTTCGTGCTGCGGCTCAATCCCCTCCTCGTCGTCACGGTGGCGGGGATCGCCACGGGGCTGGCGGGCGGGCTGAACCTGGTCGCCGTGATCGAGGCGTTCGGCAAGTCGTTCATCGAGAACCGCTACGTGGCCATCGTGTGGATGGTGCTGCCGGTGATCGGCGTGCTGGAGCGTTACGGGCTGCAGGAGCGCACGCGCCAGCTGATCTCGCGCGTGCACGCCGCCACCACGGGGCGCGTGCTGCTGGCCTATCTCGCGGTCCGGCAGGCCACGTCGGCGCTGGGGCTCACCTCGCTGGGCGGGCACGCGCAGATGGTGCGCCCGCTGATCGCTCCCATGGCCGAGGCCGCAGCCGAGACCCGGCACGGCGAGCTGCCGCGCGCCATCCGCGAGCGCATCCGCGCGTACGCCGCGGCCACCGACAACGTGGGGCTCTTCTTCGGCGAAGACATCTTCATCGCCATCGGCTCCATCCTGCTGATCCGCGGCTTCCTGGAGCAGAACGGGATCCTGCTGGAGCCCGTCCGCCTCGCCCTGTGGGCCATCCCCACGGCAATCGCCGCGTTCCTGGTGCACGGCGGGCGGATGCTGCTGCTGGACCGCCGTCTGGGCGCCCAGATCCAGGCGGCGCGGGCATCCGATGAACGCGCGTCGAACGAGCGAGCGTCGAACGAGCGAGCGTCGAACGAGCGGGCGCCGAACGAGCGAGCGTCGAACGAGCAGGCGCCGAACGAGCGCGCGCCGGCCGAACGGTCTTCGGCGGAAGGGGAGGGCGCCCGATGATCACGCTCGAGTTCATCTACGTGCTGATGGGGTTGATGCTGGCCGGGATCACCGTGGTGAACGCGCGTGACCGGTCGAACCCCAAACGCTGGCGCAACACCGCGTTCTGGGGCTTTTACGCCGCCACCTTCCTGTTCGGCAGCTACCTGCCGCCGCTCGCCAGCGGCATCCTCGTCCTGGCGATGACGGCCGTCGCCGGGTTCGGCGGGCTGGGGCAGGGGAAGCCCGACACCACCACCGTCGACGAGCGGATCGAGCACGCGCGGCGGCTGGGCAACCGGCTCTACATCCCCGCCCTGCTGGTGCCCGGGGTGGCGCTGCTGGGCACGCTCACGCTGAAGAAGGCGACCTTCCACGGCGCGCCCCTCGTGGACCCCAAGCAGGTGACGGTGATCTCGCTGGGCATCGCCACGCTGGTGGCGCTGGCGGCGGCGCTCGCCATCCTCCGCCCCGCGGCACTCACGCCGGTCCGCGAGGCGCGGCGGCTGATGGACACCGTGGGATGGGCCGCCGTGCTCCCGCAGATGCTGGCGGCGCTGGGCGCGCTCTTCGCGCTGGCGGGGGTGGGAAAGGTGGTGAGCGCGGTGGTCACGCGGTGGCTGCCGCTGAACGGCCCGCTCGCCGCGGTGATCGCCTACGCGGTGGGGATGGCTCTGTTCACCATGCTGATGGGCAACGCCTTCGCCGCATTCCCGGTGATGACCGCGGGGATCGCGCTCCCGCTGATCATCGGCCGCTTCGGGGGCGACCCCGCGGTGGTGTCGGCGATCGGGATGCTGGCGGGGTTCTGCGGCACGCTGATGACGCCGATGGCCGCCAACTTCAACATCGTTCCCGTGGCCCTGCTGGAGCTCCCCGACGAGAAGGCGGTGATCCGCGTGCAGGTGCCCACCGCCCTCGCGCTGCTGGCGGTCAACACCGCGCTGATCTACTTCCTGGCCTTCCGCCGGTGAGGCGCCGATGACGGATTTTTCGCTCACGCCCGAAATCGCGTCGCGCTTTGCCGGCCTGGCGCTGGCGCACGTCACGCGCGAGTACCCGCACAAGCTCGATCACGTACTGCGCGGGCCCGGCGACGTGCGCGGCCCGCGCGAGCTGCACCCCGTCTTCTACGGCAGCTTCGACTGGCACTCGTGCGTGCACGGATACTGGCTGCTGGCCCGCCTGCTGCGCCGCTTCCCGGAGCTGCCCGAGGCGCCGCGGATCGTGGAGCTGCTCGACACGCAGCTCACGCCGGAGCGGGTCGCCGGCGAGGTGGCGTATCTCCACGAAGATCCGCTGCGGAAGGGATTCGAGCGGCCGTACGGGTGGGCGTGGCTGCTGATGCTTGCCGCCGAGCTGAGGCGCGACGAGAGCGAGGCAGGCCGCCGCCGCTCCAGCGCGCTGCAACCGCTGGCCGAAGCGTTCGCCGAGCGCTTCCGCGAGTTCCTGCCGAAGGCGACGTATCCCGTGCGGGTCGGCACGCACTACAACACCGCGTTCGCCGTGGCGCTGGCGTTCGAATACGCGCAGGTGACCGGGGATGATCTGCTGCGGGAGCGGCTCCGCGTGGCCGCGCTGGAGTGGTACTGGAAAGACGCCGATTGCCAGGCCTGGGAGCCCGGTGGTGACGACTTTCTTTCCTCCGCGCTGATCGAGGCCGAATGCATGCGCAGGGTCCTCGCGCCGCCGCACTTCGCCGGGTGGATGGACCGTTTTCTTCCGCACATCAGGAACGAAGTGCCGGGCTCCCTCTTCAATCCGGTCTTGGTGAGCGATCGCACGGATGGCAAGATCGCCCACCTCGATGGCCTGAACCTGAGCCGCGCGTGGTGCTGGCGCTCGCTGGCGCGCACGTGGCCGGCGAACGACGCACGCCGGCGGATCGCGGAGTTCACGGCGGACCTGCACCTGCGCGCCAGCCTTCCCCACGTGGCCGGCGACTACATGGGCGAGCACTGGCTGGCGACCTTCGCGCTGCTGGCGCTGGAGGCGTGAGGGCAAGCTGGATTTCGCTTCCCCTCCCCCGTGTCATCCCGAGGCTGAGCCTCCCACCGCGCTGCGCGCGATCACGGAGGATGAACGTGGTCGCACGAGGTCCATGCCGTTGGAGCCTCGCGCAGTTTACGGGGCTTCTCGTCGTCGTTGCTGCGGCTTCAGCCGCCGGTGAGCGAGGCTGGCGGTCGAACGTTCCATTCCGCTCGACCACACCCGGCGCGCTATTCGCAGCCGCGGCTGCATCCGTTCTCCCTCGTGAAGACCTCGCCTCCCCGCAGATGGCCATGACCGCACCCGAAGCGTTCAGCCACGCCCGCGAATTCCTCCTCGCCCACCGCGGCGACTACGCCCGCGCGTACGCTGGCTTCCGCTGGCCCGAGTTGGACCGCTTCAACTGGGCGCTGGACTGGTTCGACGCGCACGCGGCGGGCAATCATCGGCCCGCGCTCTGGATCGTGGACGATGACGGCGGCGAGGTGCGCCTCTCGTTCGCCGAACTGTCCGAGCGGTCGAGCCGGGTCGCCAACTTCCTCCACACCCTGGGCGTGCGGCGAGGCGACCGCGTGCTGCTGATGCTGCCCAACGTGGCGCCGCTGTGGGAGGCGATGCTGGCGTGCATCAAGCTGGGCGCCGTGATCATCCCCGCCACCACGCAGCTCACCCCCGACGACCTGCGCGACCGCTTCGACCGCGGCGGGGTGAAGCACGTGCTGACCGACGTGGCGGGGACGGAGAAGTTCGCGTCCCTTCCCGGCGGCTACACGCGGCTGGTCGCTGGCGGGGACGTCGAGGGATGGAGGGCGTTCGAAGACGGCTACACGGCCGGCGTCGACTTCACCCCGGATGGCGAGACGAAGGCGACGGATCCGCTGCTGCTGTATTTCACCTCGGGGACGACGTCGAAGCCCAAGCTGGTGCTGCACACGCACCAGAGCTACCCCGTGGGCCACCTGTCCACGATGTACTGGATTGGGCTGCGCGAGGGGGACGTGCACCTCAACATCAGCTCGCCGGGATGGGCCAAGCACGCGTGGAGCAACGTGTTCGCGCCGTGGAACGCGGGCGCCACCGTGTTCGTCTACAACTACACCCGCTTCGACGCGCCGCGGATGCTGGATACCATCGTCCGCCACGGCGTGACCACGCTTTGCGCCCCGCCCACCGTGTGGCGGATGCTGATCGGCGAGGAGCTGTCAGCGTGGAAGCCGGGCTTGCGCGAGGTGGTGAGCGCGGGCGAGCCGCTGAACCCCGAGGTGATCGAGCGCGTGCGGGCGGCGTGGGGCCTCACCATCCGCGACGGCTACGGGCAGACGGAGACCACCGCGCTCTGCGGCAACACGCCGGGCCAGCCGCTCACGCCGGGATCGATGGGCCGCCCGCTTCCGGGGTACGTTGTCGGCCTGCTTGACGTGGATGGAAACGAAGCGGACGAAGGAGAGATCGCGCTGCGGCTCGATCCGCGCCCGATCGCGCTGATGCAGGGCTACATGGACGACCCGGCGCGCACCGCCGAGGCCATGCGCGACGGCTGGTACCGCACCGGCGACGTCGCCCGCCGCGATCCGGATGGCACCATCACCTACGTGGGCCGCGCGGACGACGTGTTCAAGTCATCCGACTACCGCATCAGCCCCTTCGAGCTGGAGAGCGTGCTGATCGAGCACCCGCTGGTGGCCGAGGCCGCCGTGGTGCCGAGCCCCGATCCCGTGCGCCTGGCCGTCCCCAAGGCCTACGTCGTCCTGCGCGGCGGGACGATCCCCACGCGCGAGGTGGCGCTCGACATCCTCCGCTTCTGCCGCGGCAGGCTGGCGCCGTACAAGCGCATCCGCCGCATCGAGTTCGCCCCGCTCCCCAAGACCATCAGCGGCAAGATCCGCCGCGTTGAATTGCGCGCAAACGAAACGGGCCAGCGCGACATGGATTCGCGCGGCCCGGACGAATACTGGTACGAGGACTTCCCGGAGTTGCGGATGGGGGAATAGCAGCGAGCACGAAATCAGCAATCAGCCAACCTCGACAAGCGTCTGCGCGGGCTCTTCCTTCGACTCAGCCTCGCTCACGCGAATGCGAACGTTCATCCCCAGCGCGTTCAGGTACCGGAACAGCCGCTCGATCGAGAACCCGCTGAGGCGGCCACGGACAAGCTCCGAAACCTTCGGCTGCGTCGTGCCCAGCAGCGCGGCCGCTTCTGTCTGCGTAAGCCCCCGGCCGCGGATGGTGCGCGCGATCAGGATCGACAGAAGTGACTTCGCGTAGAGTTCGTCCGCGTCAGGAAGCCCGAGGTCCGCGAAAACGTTCCGCTGCTCGGCGTGACGTCGATCGGCCCTATGCTGCTCATCGGTTTTCCCTCCATCGCTCGTAGTGCGGCCTCAATCGCGCCAACTCACCCCGCTGGCGCCAGCATCTCGTGGGGGAAGACCTCGGCGGGGTTGCTGTCCACGATCACGCCCAGCACGCGCCACTCGCCGCCCGCCTGGTAAACGTCGAAGCGCGCGAACGCCGGGAAGTCGCGGTAGAGGAGCGTGTAGAAGATCCGCCGGGTGCTGGGGCCCAGCCGCACCTCGCCGACGTACTCGTAGCCCTTGATTGGCCCCGTCCCGTGCTCGAACTGCCGGAGCCGGACGCGGACGGAGCGCTTCATCTCGGGATAGGTATCGCCCATGTACCCGGCGAACCATGCGTCCGCGGCCGCCTCCACGCTGCCGGACCGGTACGCGTCCAGCCCCTGCGTGACCCGCGGCGGCACATCGGTCTGTGCCCGGACGGAGACGGGAAGCAACGAAAGGAACCCGGCAACCAGCGCGATCAGGACGGATCTCATCAGCGGTCTCATACGGTCAGGAGTGAGCATTGGCCTGCAAAAAGGTGAACGCGCGAGCGACGCGGAAATGACGCCGTTCGCTGCACGATTTCAACCGTTCGCTACAGAGCCCACCTCCAGCATCTCCGCCTCAAATTGCGCGGACATGAAACAGACCACGTCGGAGTCCGCGCTCAACCCATACGAATACTGGGTACGAGCTCCACCGGAGTTGCGGGATGCTCGCTAACTGATGCGTCTATGGAACGTCGTCGAAGTCATCGTTAACTACACCGGGACGCCGCCGTTCGGCCTGCTCCATTAGCTGCCCAATCCAGTCTTGATCGATGTGGAAACGGATTACTCGCACCCCGCGCTCATCAGTCACTACCGCGTGCAAGTCACCAAAGTAATTGCGCTTCAGTTCAAGCGCGCGGTCACGAGGTAAAAGGCCCGATCTTGCGTACCGCGCGAACAGACGTGGAGGCAAATCGAACGAGAACATCCGGTCACCATACACGCTGAGATACCACGAGCGTTCATCCCAGTGAATCTGGACTTCATAGTCGCCCTCTAACCGATCCAGCACCTCGACGGATCGTGGAACGAGGAACAGCGGAAAGCTTCGGCCCAGCATTCCAATCAACACTCCACCAAGTGCTTGGACCGAATCCACAAACTGTGTTGTTGGATTCTGCCTGCCGTACTCGCGGAACCAGTCTCCCCCCAATGGCCCAGCGCGACCGACAGATAGCGCGATTCGAATTTCGTTACGGAGTGTGGTCAGGTTGACTGGAACGCTGCTCCAGTGGGAACCACCAAAAGTTTGTGGCTTGATTGCACGAACTGCATTTACGAGTGGGGCGAGATACTGAGAGTGCGACAGCGGAAAAAGGTATATGTCTTGTGCGAATGCACTAGTGTCCGGTCATAAGTTGAAGAGCCGCAACTGGTTGCATGTTGATTCCTCCGGCATTGCGAGCTTTGCACGCGAAAAGGCCTGTGAGAGCTCGATTTTCTCGAAGAGGCTGACGCTCAGGATCTGTAGGATTGTGTAGAGACTGAGTTCGCTGTGGAGGCGCTTCTTGAGGATCGCGACGAGGACGTACGAGCAGATGGCGATCCAGATCTGCGTCCTGACGGCGTTGTCGGAAGTGCCGTAGAAGGCCTTGATGCGCAGGTGCTGCTTGATCCACTTGAAGAAGAGCTCGACGTGCCAGCGGCAGCGGTACAACTCCGCCACCTCCCAGGCACTCAGGCGGAAGTTGTTGGTCAGGAGGGTGATTGCCTTGCCCGTCTCTGGATCGCGGGACCGCACGCGCCGCAAGGGTTCCGGGTAGCCCTCCGCGGAGCGGGCGGTCACCAGAACCACGGTCTGGTCGCACAGCAGCCCCGTCGAGCGATCGACTTCCCGGGAGTAGCGCCGCTTGAAGCGCAGGTTCTTCTTGGCCCGAACGACGAAGCTGGCCTGGGCGAGCGTGAAGTTGTAGAGGCGAGCGAAATCCACGTAGCCTCTGTCCATCACGTAGATCGCTCCCGCTTCGGGAATCAGGTCGTCCAGGAGGGACACGTCCGAGGTGCGGGCCTCGGTGATCCAAAGGAACGACGGGATACTGCCGCGGAGGTCGAGCAAGGTGTGGAGCTTGATCGCGCTCTTGGTCCGCCGGAAGTGAGCCCACGGGAAGAGCGACAGGCACAGGCTGATGGTGGTGGAGTCGAGAGCGTAGACGGTTTCCTCCAACTCCACGCCGAAGGAGTCGTCCGCATACAGCCGTCGAGCCTCGAGGATCAGGACCTGGGCGAAGTCAGCGTAGATCCGCCAGTCTCGGTTCTCGTTGGCATCCGCCAGCGTGCTTCGCGAGACCTTGCTCCTGATCCCCATGTGGTAGAGCCGGTCGGGTACGGCGCCCAGACAGGCCTCGATGTCGCGCAGGCTCTCGCGGTAGGTGAGCTGGGCGAAGACCATGCACAGGAACTGATCCCAACAACGAAAGCGGCGGACGCCAAGGTTGCCACGGTACCGCTCAACGCACCGACGGAAGTGATGATGCGGGGCGTGC
>DASSJS010000479.1:0-18006 GCA_035691085.1 Longimicrobium sp. | reverse complement strand
TCGGCCACCACCACGCGGGCGCCGACGGCGGCCCCGCCGGGGCCGCAGAGCGCCCGCACCTCGCTCGCTCCCTCCACCACGTGCGCCGAGGTGGCGGCCAGCCCGTCGGGGGTCACGAAGAAGGCGGTGGCCGAGCCAGTGCCGCCGTCCTGCGCGGCGGTGAGCACCTGAAAGGTGCAGTCCAGCACCTCGTCCACCAGGTCTTCACGGGTCGCCTGGCGCCATGCCGGCCGCTCCTGCGCCAGCGACGCGGCGTCCGGCGATGGGGCCCAGGCCGGGGCGGCGGGGGCGTGGCGGGGTGCCGGGAGGTCGGCCAGAGCCACCCGGCGGCGGCCGGGGTCGCCGGGGCGCACGCCGGTGGCCATCACGCGGCGCCGCATGTGGTCGGTGGCGAGCCCCAGCATCCCGTTCACCCACCCCGCGTTTCCGAACCGCTCGCCCAGCTCGGCCTGCGCCTCGGCGGCCAGCGCGGCGACCCGCTCCAGCACCCCCGCCTCCCACTGCAGCCGCTCGGCCTCCAGGAGCCGCCGCGCGTACGCCGCGCAATCGGCCGGCGAAAAGCCGGGAAACTCGATCTCAACCGGAAAACGGCGCAGCAGCCCGGGGTTGTGCCCCTGCAGGCGCTGGATCTCGGCGCGGTAGCCCGCCAGGATGAAGACGGTCCCCTCGTTCTCGGGCGAGGTGACCTGCCTCACCAGCTCGTCCAGCGCCTCCTTGCCGAAGGTGTCGCCCTCGCCCTGCACCAGTGCGTACGCCTCGTCCACAAAGAGCACCCCGTCACGGGCGCGGTCCACCACCTCGCGCACGGCGCGCGCGCTGTGCCCCTGGTACGCCCCCACCAGGTCGCCGCGCGAGGCCACCACCCCCACCGGGCGGTCGATCACCCCGATCCCGCACAGCAGTTGCGCCATCAGCTCGCCCACGGTGGTCTTCCCGGTGCCGGGCGGCCCGGTGAAGAGCATGTTCCCGGGGTGGATGAGGACCCGCCCGGTTCCCTCCCCGTGCTCCTCCTCCTCCAGGTCGAAGGCCAGGCGCGAGACGATCGCCTCGATGCGCTCGCGTACCGGCTCCAGCCCGATCATCGAGTCCAGCCGCGCCATGGCGGCGTCGCGCGCCTGCTCGTCGCGGCGTACCAGCGGCGGGAGGTGGTCGGCCTGGATCACGCGGGTGGACGACTGTGGCGACGCGCCGTGCCGCTCCAGCACCTCGGCCACCAGGTTGTCGACCCCGCCCGCGTTGCCGAACGAGCGGCGGCGCGCGCGGCGCTCCAGCAGGTTGCGCAGCCGGGCGGCGGCCTGCGGCCCCAGCGTGAAGCCGCGGGCGGCCACCTTGCGCTCGAGGATCGTCCACAGCTCGGCGGGGAGATAGTCGCGGAACACCATCCGCCCGTGCGGGGGGAAGCGCCGGTCCAGCCCCGGGTCCATGGCGAAGAAATCGTGCATCCGCTCGGCGTACCCGGCCAGGACGATCACCATCTCATGGCGGTGGTTCCACGCCATGGGGACCAGCGCCTGCACCGCCTCGCGCGCCTGGGTGGACTCGCGCTCGCCGAACTGGTGCGCCTCGTCGATGAAGAGCACTCCGCCACGCGCCTCCTCCAGGGTCCGCTGCATGTTCTCGCGGGTCTCGCCCACGTTGGAGCTCATCAGCGTGGAGGCCACCACCTCGCGCACCTCGTCGCGGGGGAGAAGGCCCAGCGCGTGGTAGAGCCGCGACACCAGCCGCGCCACCGTGGTCTTCCCGGTTCCCGGGCCCCCGGTGAACACCATGTGCAGCGAGTCGTCGGGGAGGTTCGGGTCGCCTTCCAGCAGCTTCCTGCGCAGGGTGCGGGCGCTCCGCTCCAGCCGGCGGAGCTTTTCCTTCACCTCCTCGAGCCCGGTGAGCGCCTGGAGCTCGCCGAGCATGCGCCGCACCTCGTCGTCGTTGAGCGGCGGGCGCTGCAGCACCCGTTCGAGCGTGAGCTGCCGCTCGCCCGCCGCCACCACGCGGATCACCTGGGTGAGCGCCACCTGCAGGTTGCCATGGCTCTCCAGCGCCCTGGAGATGGCGTCGATCCCCTGCACGGCCACCGCCCGGCGGCGGGTGAGGCGCTCGATGGCGCCGCGGATCTCGGGGGTGCGGGGGCCTTCCAGGTTGCGCCAGTCGACCTTCCGGAAGTGGCTGCGGGGAAGGACCGCCTCCATCCCCGCGGGGTTCATGGACAGGAACACCAGCCGGTGCGCATGCGCGATCTTGCCGTGCCACTCGTTGCGGACGAGCGCCACCAGGTCGTCGGCCACGGTGGCGGTCTGCTGGTTGGATGCGAGGCGCCGGAGGAGCTCGGGGAACTCGTCCACGATCACCAGGCTGGGCGTGGCCGTGGACTGGAGGAGGTGCGTGAGCGTTCCCGCGGTGTTCAGGATCGCCTGGCCCGTGCCCCCCGCGGCTTCGCGCGCCTGCTGCGCCGCCTGCGCTCGGCGGCCCGCCTCGGGGTCTTCGCCCCCGGGCTCCGCGCCCGCGTCGGGCCGGGGCTCAGCCGGGCGCCTCGCGTTGCCGTAGCGCGGTGGGCGCGAGGCGCGGCTGGCTTCGAAGCGCCGCCGCGCCTCGGCCTCGGACCCGTTGCCGGAGAAATCCAGGCTCCCGTTGCGGTCGAGCGTGACCGTCAGCGCCATCCCGCCGTCCAGCGCCCAGCGTTCGAGCGACGCGCGCAACGGCAGGCATCCGCGCAGCAGGTCGTGGAAATACCAGTCCTGCACCTGCCCCGAGAGCACCCAGATCTGCTTCTCGGGGGTGCGGGGCGTGCGCCCGTGGAGGAAGCGGTGAGCGGTGGAAACCATGCTGCCAGTCGCCCGGTGAAGGTCAGGCCGCGGTGAAGGTCAGGCCGGGACGGCGGCCCGCGGCCGTTCGCGGCCGTGAAGTACGCCGTGGAGATACGCCATCCGTTCCGGGGCCGCGGTTTCGAGGCGGGCCAGGGCCTCGTCGGCGGTGCCATGCGCGCCCTTGGCCAGCTCGCGCGCCACCTTGCGCAGCGGGTCGTCGCCGGCCAGGAACAGGCTCACCGATTCGCCCAGCAGACGGCCCAGCGACACCAGGTCGTTGCGCGGTGACCGCTCGCTCCCCGCAGCGGGAGACCCGCTCCATGACGGCGCACGGCGAAGCTCGTCGCCCACCGGCTCTCCCGCGCGCCCCGCCAGCGGCGCCGCCGCGATGGTGGCCCGGAGCACCGGGGGCAAGGCGTGGAACGCCGGGCGGGCCCGCACCAGGGGCGGCGAGAGCACGCCCACGCAGAGCTCCGCGGCGTGCGCGGCGGCCAGCGTCTGCAGGAGGCCGGCGGCCAAGTCCACGCCCCAGTCGGCCGCGCGCCCGGGCCCGGCCGCGCGGAAGCACCGGTCCAGCCCGAAGCCCAGTGGCGTCGTGGTCGCCAGGTAGGCGGCGCGGCCGCCGTGCTCCGCCAAGCCCACGGTGCCGCGGTGCGCCACGCGCACGGCGGCGCCCGGCACCACGCGGGCAAAGTGGTGGAGGAGCTCCGTCTCGGCATCGAACGCGCCGGCGGGGAGCGGTGCCCGCGCCCCTGCCGCGGCGGTGCGCAGCCACAGCCGCCCGGGGCCGTGCTCGGGGACCTCCGCCACCCACCCCTCGGTATCGGGCGACTGGAACACGGCCACGGCCGGCTGTACCCTGGGGTCGCGCTCCAGGTAGATCGCGTCGGCCTCCGCGCCGGCCTCCCGCCACGCACGGAACAGGGGCGGATCCCCGTGCACCCGGGGGCGTGCTCCCGCCGCCTCGCCGAGCTGCACCAAGCGGCCCTTCTCCACCAGCTCGCCCACGAAGGTGGCGCCGCGCGGGGGTTCGCCCGCTGGTCCGTCTCCCGCGCGCACCGGGCGGAGATGGAACCGCGCAGGGAGGGGGCTGGCCCACCAGTACGGCGGCACCCGTGACTCCGAGACCTCGAAGAAGCGGAGCACCTCGGCGAGTTCGGCGGGGCTGAGCGCGGGCTCCGAATCGGGGAGCACCACCTGCAGCTCCCCCCGCAGCGGGTCCGCGCCGTACGCGGTGACCCGGAGCGGCGTCCGCGGCGACGGCCGCACCACGATCCACGGACGGCCGGTCCTCTCGGGGTCGAGCGGCGTGGCGTAGAGCGTGGTTCCCCCCGCCGCGGGTCTCCCGGCCGGGAGCTCGCCGACGGCGACGGTGGGCGGGCGCCCCGCGAGCGCGGGCTCGTCGGCGCGGGCATGGGCCTCGGCCAGCGCCACCCGGTAGCACGCCGTCTCTTCGGCCGACAGCCGCTCGCCGGGCGGCAGCTGCGCCCATTCACGGGCAAGGTCGCGCACCAGCGTGGCCCACGGCGAGGCTCCCGGCGCGGGGAGCGCGGCGAGGTGCTCCCGGCTTCCGCGGCGCACCAGCTCGGCCGTGCGGCCCAGCGCCGACTTCCGGTCGGCGGCGCCGATGGAAAGGAGGGCGAGGTAGCGGTCCTCCGACACACCCAGTGCCGCGCCGTCATCGGCTTCACCAGCCGCCGCAAGCCACGCCTCCACCTCGCCGCGCCAGCGGGCCATCTCCTCGTCGAGCCGGTCCATGCGCTGGTGAAGAGAGCGGAGGTCTTCGGCGCTGTCACCCGCGTGGACCTCGGCCGGGTCGAGGCCCAAGAGGCCCGTCCAGCGCCGCCACGCGCCGGGGAAGCCGGCCGCCCAGCGGCTTTCGAGCGCCGCCAGGCGGGCGGCGGCTGCGGCCTGCCCGGCCGCCAGTTCCAGCACTTCTCGCGCGGCCTTGCTAAAGGCTTCCACCTCGCGCCCCAGCGCCCGGAGCG
The DNA here is from genome assembly GCA_035691085.1 of Longimicrobium sp. GTDB lineage: Bacteria > Gemmatimonadota > Gemmatimonadetes > Longimicrobiales > Longimicrobiaceae > Longimicrobium. The sequence goes on along the minus strand of DASSJS010000479.1, from coordinate 13,220 downwards.
GTTCGTCGCCCAACTCCCACGGAAGCCGCTGCATGCGCGCGGCCCGGAACAGCGCCGACGACGTCCCTTCCACCAGCCGCGTGGCCGCGCGGGCCAGCCGCCCGGCGCGCTGCCGCAGCGCCAGCCCCTCCCACGTGCCCTCGGCCAGCCGCAGCCACAGCTCGCGCACGCCGGTCTCCCACGTGGCCACGGTTTCCCATTGCGGGCCCACGCGGTCGCGCACCGCCACCACCGCGTCGGCGAGGGTGCCGGGGCCGAGCGTGGCGGGACGGGGGATCTCGCTCATGGCGCGGCGGGCGTGCGGGCGCGGCACCCCGGGCGCTGCTGCGAGGTGTCGCCGATCACCGAGTGAAGAAGGATCTCTACCCGGCGGTCCGGAGCCAGGGGATCGTCGCCGGTGGGCGGGGGCGCGCCCGCCTCGCTCCGGTTGCGTGGGTAGTACTCGCCCCGTCCCGAGGAGATGATACGGCACGGGTCGAAGTGCAGCGAATCGACCAGGAACTGCGCGACCGCGGCGGCGCGCGCGGCGGAGAGCTCCCAGTTGGTGCGCGCGGGGGGCTCGCCGGGCCGGGCATGGTATTGCGTGCTGTCGGCGTGCCCGATCACCTCCACCTCGTGGATCAGCCCCGCGAACCCGGGCCCGTGCACGCGCGCCCCGATGGCGCGGAGCCGGTCTCGCCCGGTCTCTTTCATCTCGCTCAGGCTGGCGCGACTGCGGGGAAAGGAGACGTCTTCCTCCAGCACGATCAGAACGTCGAGGCCCTGGTGCTTGACCGTGAAGCCGCCGCTGTCACGCGCCACCCCGGCCAGCGTGTGGTAGAGCGAATCCACCTGCGTCCGCACCACGCGGTCGTCGGACTCGAGCCGCAAGTAGCGCGTGGCGAGCACCGCGAAGAACACCAGCAGCATGAGCGAGGTAGCCGCGAACAGGTCCACGAACGCCGGCCACGGCCCGGCATGCGTTCCCGTTTCCCAGCCTTCTTCGGGGGTGGCGCTCACCGCTCCTCCTCCACGCCCGCCGGGGTGCCGTCACCCGCGTCCGATCCATCCCGCGCCGCGGCCTCACTGTCTCCCGCTGCTTCCGCGGGCGGCGCCTGCGGGGCGAGCTCGTCCATTCCGCCCGGCGCCTGGGGCAACTCCAGGCTGGCGCCCGGGTCTGCCTCGGGTCCGACGGGATCGGCGGGATGCCCGGGCGAAGGCTCGTCCGCGTCGCGCATCTCCGCGGAGCCGGCCGGTTCCGCCATCGTGGGCGAGTCGTGCGGCTCGATTACGAGATGCGGAGCGTCCGCCGGTCCGCTCTCGTCTCCGCCAGCGGGGGGCGCGCGTCCCGGCTCGGGTGTGCCGCTCCCGCGCGCCCGTCCATCCACCGGAAGCACGGGGGATGATTCATCGTTTCCGGAGACCGGGGCCGCCGCGCCGGGGCGGTCCATTGCGCTTTCTGCCTCCGCCGTGTGCGTGGACTCGATGGAATCCGTGGACTGCGCCGGCTGGTTCGACTGAACGGGCTCGGGCGATTCGTCGGAGTGGGCGGACTCCACCGGCTCGCTCGACCGCGCGGGCTCCGCCGGTTGCGCGGACTCCGCCCACTCGTTCAACTCCGCGGGCTCCGCCAGTTGCGCCGATTCCCTCGACTCGGCCGGCGGCGACAGATCGACCATCTCCGCCGCTTCCATCCACTCCACCAACGTGGGGGACGTCGCCGCCATGGACCGGTCCGCCGAGGAGCGCGCGCGCCAATCCACCGGCTCGCCGGATGCTTCGGATGATGGGCCGGCGGCGGCGCCGTCTGCCATGTCGTGCGGCAAACCCAAGGGCTCGGCGGACGCGGCTATCGAGTCGATGGTCCGGAATTCTTCCGGGGCGCTGGTTGGCGCACGCATGGGCACGCGCGCGGTGGGGGGCTCGGCGAAGTCCCGCGGGTCGCGTGAGGGACGCGCGTAAGCCTCGCCGGCCGCGTAGCCCGCCTGTCCCTCGGCCGGCGGCCAGGCGCGATCCGCCTGCCGGGACGTGAGTGGCGGCTCCGAACGGTACGCGGAAGGGGAGGAGCCGGGCGCCGGGCGCCGCATCCACCGCCTCCAGAACGGCTGTTCCCGCCGGGGCTCCAGCGCGTCGATCCGCTGCGCCAGCTGGCGCAGGGCGGTGGAAAGCTGTCCGGCGGGCAGGTCGAGCCGCTCGATCAGCACCGAGACCCGTTCGAGCACGCTGGTCAGGTCGTCCACGCCACCGCCGGTGCGCTCGGCGCGCGCGCGGCGGAACGCCTCCAGCACCCCCAGCTCCGTTCCAGCCGGTACCCGCTCCACCGCGCCCCGCAGCGAGTCCACCGAGCCGCGCAGCTCTCCGACGGAAGGCGTGATCCGCTCGGCCAGGAGCTGCACCAGCTCGGCTTCCACGCGGTCCAGCGTCTCGCGCTGGTGCCGGTCGCCCGCGGCCAGCGCGGCGGACTGCTGCTCGCGCAGCGCCGCCAGCGCCACGCGCTCGCGCTCGGCGGCTTCCTGGCGGGCACGGGTGGCGGCGGCCTCGGCCGCGGCGAGCGCGGTGGCCAGCGCCGCCACGCCTCCGATCAGCGTTTGCGCGTCGTCGCGGGCGGCGCGCAGGTCGTCGCGGATCCCCGACGACACGGTGACCGCCTCGCCCACCGTGATCTGGGTCTGCGCCAAGGCGGCCAGGATGTCGCGGGCCATCCCGCGCACGTTCTCGCCATGGCTGTCGGAGACGCGGTGGAGCGCTTCGGCCACCTCGCGGATCTCGCTCACGGCGGTGCCGAAGTCACGGTCGCGGCTGGCGAGCGCTTGGGCGATGGTGGCGTATTCGGTGGCGTTGGCCTGCACCGTGGTCACCACGTCGGTCACCAGCCCCTCGAGGGTACTCACCTGCTGGCGGGTGTCCTTGAGGGTGACCTCGCGCTCCTGCTTGAGCGCCCGCTCCAGCAGCCGCGCGGTGCGGTCGGACGATTGCGCGACCTCGTCCTTCAGGTCCTTCATGGCATCGGTGAGCCCCGCCAGCGAGGCCAGGCTCTGGGTGGCCTCGCGGAGCTGGCGCACCATCTCGCTGCCGCCGTCGGTGGCGGCCTTGCGCTCCAGCGCGGGATACACGTGCTGAACCGACGCAAGCTCCAGCCGGGCGAGCATGGCCTGCCGCCCCGCGCCCAGTCCGTACGCCACGATCCCCAGCGCGATGGAGCCGAGCAGCGCCCCCAGGTTGGAGCCGAACGCGTCACCCACGGCCGACAGCGCCCGGGTGAGCGTCTGCGCGCCCAGCGCGCCGGGGCCGGTGGTGGCGCCGAGCGTGGTCACCAGCTCCGGGAGCGCTTCGCGCACGCCCAGAAAGGTGCCCAGCACGGTCAGGAGAAGGAGGAGCTGCGAGGAGAAGCGCGCCACGCCGCCCAGCTGCGCGGTGTGCGCCGCGGCGATCCCGCGCAGCTCGGCGGGGGTGGGGGCACGCCCCCCCGGCCTTGCCTGGTCCACGCGGCGCGCCAGGTCACCGGCCAGTGTCCGGCCGCCCAGGCTGGGCGCCCGCGCCACGAACTCCGAGAGCGGGTCCTTCCCCTCATCCACCTGAAGCAGGAACTGGATGGCTCGCTCGTCGCGCCACAGGCGGCGGACGTCCACCCCCAGGCTCAGGGCGAAGCCCAGCAGGGTCAGCGCGATGCTGCCGACCGCCAGCCCGTAGAGAAGGTTGCTCTCGGGGACGATCAGCTTGTTGCGCCAGAGGATGATCGTCACCACCGCGTACAGGGCGAGCCCCACCACGCATGAAAGCAGCGCCAGGTTGTCGCCGCGGCGGGGCGGCTGAAGACGGAAGTCTGCCCGGCTGGGAGAGAAAGCCACGGTCCGGCGCGGGGGGGGCACGGTGCTGCTCATGAAAGCGAAGTCGCCTGTTCAGGTCCCTACGTAGCGGAGAACGCCCTTCCGCAGCACGCGTCCGCGGTTCCGCCCCTCGCTCCAGTCCACCTGGGCGGGGCGGCTGGTCTGGTACCGTCCGCTGTCGATGTGGTCCACGTCGAACGCGATCTGAAGCCGGCGGCTGTCGAGGCCAAAAAGAAAGGTGGTGAGGATCGACGCTTCCGCGGTGGACTCACCCGGCCGCCAGCAGAGCTCCGCCATGGGCCTGCTGACCGGCTCGGGATAGGGAACGAACATCCCTTCCTCGTCCAGCAGCACCTGCATCCGCTCCGTGGCGCTCCCCTGGCTTCCACCTCCGGAAAGGTCGCGCATCTCCGATTCGTCACCGATCAGCTCCACGCCACGCCCACGGCCGGTGCCCGCGTCGCGGCGGTGCGTGCGCCTCTCGCGGTCGTCATCCCCCGCCTGGTTGCCGAGACCCGTGCTGCCGCGCCGCGTGCCTTCCATCGCGCGGATCTGGCCCGAGAGCGTCCGCAAGCCGTCGATCACGACCCTCTCCAGCTGTGCCACACGCGCGGACACTTCATCCACCCCCCGGCCGGCGGTCCCGCCCTGCGGACGCGTCGCGGCCGCCAGCCGCGCCTCCGCCGCCGCGCGCTCCGCCTCCGCCGCGCGCTCCGCCTCGCGCTGGGCCCTCAGTTGCTCGGCTCGCGCCTGCTTCTCCGGGCTGAGCGACAAGGCGCCGGCCGCGAAACCACCTGCGGAGGCACCCGCCGCCGCGGGCGGACCGGCGGGCAGACCCCTGCGCGAGCGCCACCACCGCAGCAGGCGCGGCAACCCCAGCGCACCCGCCACGGCGCCCAGCAGAAAGGTCAGGAAGCCGAGCGCTCCGCCCTGGCGCAGGTCGTTGCGGATGCTGGCCAGCGCACTCGCGTTGCTTCTCACGCCGCGCTGAATGGTGTCCATCCGGGCCGACATCGCGCCGAGCCGCGCCGAGAGCGAGTCGAGTCTTGCTTCGATCCCGTCCAGGCGGGCGTTCGTCCCCGACGGGCCGGGGGCGGCTTCGCGCTCGCGCCTGGCGTCTCGCCCGGCCGAATCCTCGCCGGCCGCCGCCGCCGACGTGTCGAGTCCTGCTTGCACGGCAGAGTCGAGCGTGCTCTTCCCCGCGCCTGCAGCGGATGTATCCCGCGGTTCAGCGCCCGAACACGCCGCGATCACCAGCGCCGCGGCGGCGGCGCCCAGCCATCGCGCGGTCCGCTCAGCGGCTGCCATCGGGCGGCTCCGGGAAGAGCGCGGCCTGCAGCCGCCGCAGGGTAGCCGACACCTCGATCGCGAACACCGAAGGGGTCAGGCGCGCGTTCCCCCACAGCCGGCGCTCCAGCTCGTCGCGGACCGCGGTGATGTAGAAGCTGCGGTCGCATTCCCGCAGGATCGCGGCGGCGCGGTCGCGCACTCCCGGCCAGTCGCGGTGCGGCGCCTCGGCGCTACCCAGCCCCTCCAGCAGGGCGGTGTGGAACCGCCGGATCATCGAGGACTCGAAGTCGCCCCCATACGAGAACTGGCTCCCCGACTGTCCGGTGACGGTCACCGGACGCTCGGCGGGCACGGCTTCGGCCTGCCCGGGAAACCGGACGACCTCGCCCACCGGGTTGAGCACGCGGATGCTCCCCGGAGCATCGTCGGTCGCGACACGCGCGCCTTCGGCCCGGCCGTCTGCCCGGCCCAGCAGGTGCCCGGCCTCTGCGGTGAGCAGGCCTAGCGCCACCTCCTCCTTCGGCTGGGGGCTGGCGATCACCTCCAGCCGCGGGTTGACCTCGCCCCCCAGGGTGGTCTCGAAGAGCTCGCGGAAGAGCGGGATGAAGAAGTCCTGCGCCGGCCGCGAACGGGCGAACGGCCGGAAGCCCGAGAGCCAGTCCAGGAACCGGGAGCCGTTGCCGCCGAAGACCACCCTGCGGGGAGGCTGGTACTGGCCCCCCGCCTCCTGGTCGGCGCGGACCAGGGTGCCCAGGTGAAAGAACAGCGCCCCAAACAGGTAGACGATGCAGAACTGCGCCGAGCGGAACCACGGCTCGTCGAGGAGCTCGCCGCGGTGCTCGTCGAACCAGGGGTGACGGACCAGGTAGCCGAATTTCCCATGCGAGGTGGGATACACCTCCAGCGCGCCCTGGATGTTGGTGAGCAGCTGGGTGGATTCCCTCCCCATCCGTTCCAGCGCCCACGCCTCGACCGAGCGGTAGAGCGCATTCACCATCCGCCGCCCCTCGTCGGTCGGCGGCGTTCCCACCAGGTCACGGCCGCCCAGCAGCACCGAGTTGCGGAATTGCCCGTGCCCGTCGGCGTACCCCGCGATGTCGGTGGTCCCGCCGCCCAGGTCCACCGTGATCGCCAGTGCGTCGTCGTTGGCCGAGAAGCCGGGGAGCGACTTGAAGAACCAGAGCGACGAGGTACTCTCGTCGGGGAGCTGGTCGGCGTGCTCCACCGCCCTGGCCAGGGCGGACGCCCCCGCCGCGCCGGACTGCGTCGGCGCCAGGCCCGGCCTCGCGTCGCGGAACCAGCGGAGCACGTTGCGCCAGCGCTGGATGAGCTGTTCCGACTCTTCGCTGGTGAACGCGGAAGGGTATGACCAGCGCAGCGTCATCTCGTCCACGCGGGCTCCCGAGCGCACCGCCTCGGCATGGATCAATGCCAGGAGCTGCTTCAGGAACTGCTCGGTCAACAGATTGTGGTCAAGACGGGCCAGCCCGCCGCCCCACTTCAGGTCTCCCTCCAGCTCGTTCATTCCGCCCCTTCCGCCGCCCCGCGTGAGCTCGCCGCTGAACGGGATGTTGGCGGTGGCGCCCGGTGCCTGGAACAGGGGCTCGTTGTTCCCGTCGCGCGGCGTGGTGGTTCGCATCACGTAGGTGGCGAACGGGGCGCCCGGCACCACGTCGGGGTAGAAGAGCGTGTCGATGATCCTCAGGATGTCGGCCCGCCCCGTTCCCTGGGCGGCGGCGGGGGCCTGCATCAGGTCGCGCCGGGTGGCGGCTGACCGGCCCTTCAGGCTCAGGATTTCGGCGGGGCCGTCGGGGGTGCGCTTGATGGCCACCGTGGTATTGGAGGTGCCCAGGTCCACGGCAACGGCCCACGGCGTGGCCGCGGGGGCGCGAACGGTCTCGAACTTGGGGAGCAGCACCCCCTCGGCGATCGACTCGTCGGACCCGGGGTGCCGCCGCAGGCGCACGCGCAGGTAGCGCGGCGCCTCGTCCATGGCGTAGAAGGCGGCGTTCTGGTCGCGGACGAACCGCTGGACCGGGGGGGCGCCGTATTCGCCGCTCACCCCCACCTCGCGGTCGGCCAGGCCCACGCGCAGGTCGAACTCGTCGGCGCCGCGGCCGAACGAGAGCTGGAACACGCTGTAGTACGGCCAGTGGAAGGCCCCGGCCTCGGGAACGAAGTCGGGCCACACGCTCAGGTAGAACTCGGCGGTCGCCACGTTCTCGCCGCGCGTGTACACCTTGCGGAAGGTGCGCTCGCCTCCCCCGGTGGGGATGGTGAGCCGCGCCTCGATCCGCATCCCGTCGGGGTCCATGGTCATGCGCAGGTGCCGCACGGCGTCTTCGGGGCTGAAGAACCTGAAGTACTCGGCCGAGAGCGGGAGAAGCACCTGCCCCGGGCGCCGCCACTCCACCTGCGACGACAGCCCCGCGTAGATCTCGCCGCCCAGCACCGACGCCAGGTCGAGCTCCGCCCGCTCCAGGATCAGCAGGCTGTCCACCAGGAAGTCACGCTCGGGGTCCACCCAGTCGTGCTTCCAGGCGCTGCCGGGAAGCCGCCGGCGGTCGGCCGCCTCGGCCACACGGGTACCCAGGGCGGGCGACACCCAGGGAAAGTAGGTGCGCTCGCTCTCCAGCGCCTGGTCGTGCAGCACCAGCGGCCGCGCGCTCCCGCGCGAGGGGACCAGCGAGTTCCGCCCGCTCCAGGCCAGCGAGCGCACCCGCCCCACCGGCACCCCCGCGATCGGCTGGAGCGCGCCCTCCTCGTCCAGGTTTTCGGCGGCGAGCCGGCGGTGCTCCTCGGGCACCTCCTGCAGCTGCCGCTGGAGGATCGACACCAGCCGCTGCAGCTCGGGGTGCTGGCTGGCGTGCCGTGCGAGGCGGGGGATCAGGTGCTCCGCCAGCAGCCCGGCTAGCTCGGGAGGACGGTCGCGCAGCGGCCGGGGCCGCTCGCGCGCGCCCAGGTAGCCGGGGATGGAGGTGGTGCGGTCTTCGGGAGTGAAGAAGAGGGTGAACGGCGAGGTGGCGAAGAGGAGGCGCCCCCGGCCGTCGGTCACCACGGTCAGGCGGTCGAGCCGGGTGCCGCCCTCGCGCGGGGCCAGGTCGCGCACCGCGGTGAGAAACCGCCGGATCCCGTCCTCGTGCTCGTGCTCGGCCACCGAGGCGAGCGCGGCGAGGTCCAGCGGCCGCCGGCGCAGGACCACCCCGTCCATGTGTCCCTCGAACGCCAGCAGCTCCAGCGCGTCGAGGATGTCCTGGATCGCGTCGCCGCTGAAGGGGTGCCCATCGGTGTCGCGCGTGCTCTGCGGCGCGTCGCGCACGGCGTCGCGGAACAGCTCGAGCCGCGCCCACGGGGTGGGGACCGACGAGATCCCCGCGCCGAGCGACGGGTTGTCTTCGGGGAAGTGGACGTTCTCCAGCTCGCCCGGCGACTTGAGCGGCACCCACGTGCCCGTGCCGGCGTTCTCGCCGATCGCCGAGTTCTTGAGGGGGTGCAGGAGCGCGCGGCGGGCGTCCGGCGCCGCTGGCGCCGCCGGCGCGGCCGCGGTGGTCTGCAGATCGGTCATGCCGCCCCCCGCGTGTTGTCGCGCACGTAGCCCATGGCCGCCGCGTGCAGGTAATGGAGGAACCCCGCGATGCCGCGTGGATCGGTGTCGTGCACCCGGTTGAACCAGCGGAAGAAGTCCACGTTCTGTGGGAGGGCCACGGCCTCGCCCAGCCCCGGGACCGTGGCATCCACCCGCGGCAGGGTGAAGGCGGGCTCGTGGTCGGAGAACGGGTAGCGGGCCGGGGTCCGCACGCGCACTCCCTCGCCCTCGCCGAAGCGCACCAGCGCGAGGCGGGTCTGCTGCGCGGTGGGCGCCAGCTGCAGGGCGAAGAGGTACCCCCACAGCTCGGCGAAGTACGCCCCCAGCGCGTCGAGCGCGTCGCGGTTCTCGCGCACCAGGCCGGCGGAGAGCCCCACGTGGGCCATCCACGGCAGCGTGTGCAGCTCGCGCATCAGCCTGCGCTCGTCGTGGTCGCCGCGGGTGGCTCCGAAGTACTGGAGGAAGAAGTTGGCGGCCACCAGCAGCGACTGCAGCTGCAGCCGTGCGCCGCCGCCGAGCGGCACGTCGGCCCAGGTGGGGGCGAGCCCGGTCACGCGGGTGTAGTGGAAGACCGCCTCCTCGGCCGAATCGGGCCGTTCCGCCGCGAAGTGCAGGGCGGCCAGCGCGGCGTACAGCTCCACCGCGTGCGGGTCGTTCCGCTGCTCCTTGCCGCCGGCCGAGTACACGCGGCGCTGGTGCGGCAGGGAGCGCGAGTCGCCGACCACGTACAGGGAGCCGTAGCCGGTACGCTCGCGCACGTAGGTGGGGAGCGCGGCGCGCGTGTTACGCAGGAAGCTGGAGCTGTCGGGGTGCAGGCGCCCGCGCGTGGCGGCGTCGTTCTGCGCCGGCGGGAGCGAGAAGTACGGGGTGATCACGGCGGCGCCCATGCGCGAACGGAAGCTGGCCTGGCGCTCCCTCCACGCCCCCTCGGTCTCGTGCCCGTCACGCTCCGGCTGGAGCACGCTGGCCACCACCGGAAGCCCCGCTGCCCCCGTTCCGCCGAAGATGGAGCCGGTGGCGAAGAACGCCTTAGCGGTGTCGCCCTCGGCCGACTTGCGGATGTCGGCCATCAGCCCCGCGTCCTTCAGCCCATTCAGGAGAATCGACCCGATCGCCGGGTTCCCCCGGAACCCCTCACGTAGCGCCTCGTCCTGCTGCCGCTCGCTGTACAGCAGGTCGAACAGGAGGCGCGCGTCCTCGAGCGAGCCCGCCATGCGGGTCTCGGTCACGTAGGTGGAGAGCGTGGTGTTCCCCCCGTCGGCGCCCGGGTTCTCCCGGCCGATGGGTGACCAGTGCACCCGGTCGTGCCGGGTGGGGTCGATGTCGGTGCGGAAGTATCCCCGCGCCGGGCGCCCGAACGCCTCGCGCACGCGCCGGTACTGGTCCAGGAGCTCCAGGGCGCGTTCCACCGAGGGGCTCGCGCTGTCGGCGTCGATCAGCACCACGCGCAGCGAGGGCGGGCCCAGCCCCGCCGCGCAGAGGTGCACCAGCGGCTCCACCGACAGGGCGCCGGTGCCCCCGATCGCGAAGTAGTAGAGGGTGTTGGTCTCGCTCATCTCCATTACCCCTGGCGCCGCGGGAGAAGCGCCGGATAGGGGACCCGATGGTTGTCGTACCAGCGGCCCTGGCGGAGCACCCGCCCCAGCACGGTGCTGAGCAGCCAGCTCAGGAGCACGTACAGGATGGTTCCGTGCACCGCCGCCAGGAGCGAGCGGAGCGCCATCCACCCGGCGGGGACGCGGGCCACCGCCTCACCCGCCTCGCACCCCGAGGTGGCCACGGGAACGGCGAGCAGGAGCGCCGCCGCCGCCACCGCGGCAATGGCCCCGGTCACGCCCAGCCAGGTGAGCCAGCGGCGGACGAACGGCATCCCGATCCGCCGCGTGGCGGCGTACGCCAGGAGCACCATCACCAGCGCGGCGACTACGCTGCTCAGGAAGACGAACAGGAACAGCGTCTGCCATCCCTCCACGCGCAGCGCCGCGTCGGCGGCCTGGTACGCGCCGCTCGCCAGCGGCGGGCAGTGGTTGGGCGAGATGGTGATCTCGCCTGGAGAGAAGGGCCAGTTGATCCAGGAGGGGACCGCGGCTAAGGCGAGCACCGGATGAGCTCCTTTCAGCATGAACGGGGCGGCGGCCTCACGGGCCGCCACGGCAGGTCCTGACGAGCCGGGGGTGGGGCACCCGGCGGGAGAGGCTCAGTAAACCGTCACCTGGGCGCCCGCCAGCACGGCGGGCTGGGGCTGCAGCTGCGTGAGCAGGGCGCTGAGCCCGTACGTGCGCAGCGAATCGCGCTGCTGCACCGCTTCGTACTCGCGCACCCAGCGAGGGAGCCCCGCGCTGGAGATCCGGATGCGGTACAGCGTGGGCGCGAGCCCCGCGTAGCTGCGCACCGTGAGCGGGAGCACCAGGGTGGAGCCGGCGCCGGTGCGCAGGCGACCCGGCTGCACCCAGTCGTCCGAAACGTCGCCGGCGTCGGTCCACTCGGGCGTCTTCCGCCCCAGCAGCGCGCGGTCCAGCCGCCAAGTGAGGCTGTCGTCCAGCGCGAAGCGCGCAGCGCTCTCGTCCGCGTGGAAGGTGAGCGTCACCTGGGCCGTCACGGGCTGGTTGGGGCGCCCCTGCGCGCGGAACCCCAGCACGAACGGTTGCCCCCGGACCACCCCCACCGAGCCGGGGCCCTGCTGCGAGGCGGTGGCGTGCTCGATCCGGACGCGCGCGTCGGACGGGGGCGGATACGCGTAGAGACGGTCGGAGACGCCGTCGAGGATCGCGAGGGTGCGCTCCGCCGCCGTGGCGGGGATGAAGGCGAACACGTACAGCGGGCACCGCCCCGCGGACGACGGGGCGCTCTGCCAGCACCCGGCGCGGTCGCCGCGGACCTGCGTGAAGGGCGACATGCTGGCCGCCACGGCGAAGACGCCTCCCCGGGCGGTCCACCACGAGGCCACCTCCCCCATCCGCTGGTACTGCGCGATGGCCGACTCGCCGCTCCCCCGGCGCCCGTCGGTCACGACCAGGTGCACGGACGCGCGCTCGCTGTCGGCGCGCACCTGCGCGAGCACGTCTTCGGTTCGCGTGTCGTTCTGGTTATAGAACCTCTGGCTGAACAACTGCCCTAGCACCTCGCTCTGCGTGAGCGCCGGAAGCGAGGTGACGCGTTCGCCGAAGCCGTACACGGCGGTCTGCTCGCCGCCCACCGCCAGCAGCCGGGTGAGCGTGGTGCGCAGGTTGGCCCCGGACGCATGAACCGTCTGCCCCGAATCGGCGTTCTCGGCGTCGAGGTATCCGTTCATGCTCCCCGAGCGGTCGATGTACAGCGCCACGGCGGCCGGTGACTGCGTGGGAAGGGGATGGCCGGGCGTGATGGGCCGCGCCGACGCTTCCACGCATTCCCTGACGCTCTGGATCTGAGACGGACACACTCCCGAATCTTCCCGCCCGTCGCAGGCGCCCGTCATCGTGAGCACGGCGGCCAGCGAGCACTGGAGCGCTGCTACCGGCTTGCAAAAACTCATGACTTCTGGATGGAAGAGAGAGGGAGCGAGGCGAGAGTCGCGGAGGAGACCGCCGGGGCCGCGTCGGACGCAAGAAATTGATAATGGCGGATATTGCCCTGTCCCAGAAGTGCTGTCAAGCCGCTTGTCCAAACATGGCTCACCGGCTCGCCCGAGTCGGCTCGGGCCCGACACAGGCGCCGGTGATGCCAAGGGCATGACCAGGGCGGAGTGGATAAGGACGATCCCGGTGCAGGGATCGGTGAGCATGGTGACGGAAGGACACAACGGCTGAAGTGGAGAGAGCAAACTCGCACGAATCGAGCGGTAGTTGGAACTCTTTTTCTTGCGGACCAGCGTCACTTGGCGGTTCACCACCCCCACGACACGGAAACGGCTGAAGCGGCTCTACCCATCATAACTTCTGGGGCAGTCTACTAGAAACTAGTGTAGTGCGCCCAAAGTCTCCTTGGCCTTCCCGACCTTGTCGAGAATGTGCTGGACGGAAGCAGTCCAGACGAAAGGCTTGGGAGAGCGGTTGCGGTTCTCGATGTAAGCCATGATGGCCGCGATCAGCTGCTCGACGCTGTGAACGGCGAGGCGCTTGAGCTGGCGTTGCGTAAGCTCTCCGAAGAAGCGCTCGATCAGGTTGAGCCAGGAGGCGCTCGTCGGGACGAAGTGGAAGTGCACCCGCTTGTTGGCCGCGAGCCACTCGTTCACCGCGTCGTGCTTGTGCACCGAAGAGTTGTCGAGGATGAAGTGAACCTCGAGGATCAGGACCTGGGCAAAGTCAGCGTAGATCCGCCAGTCTCGGTTCTCGTTGGCATCCGCCAGCGTGCTGCGTGAGACCTTGCTCCTGATCCCCATGTGGTAGAGCCGGTCGGGTACGGCGCCCAGACAGGCTTCGATGTCGCGCAGGCTCTCGCGGTAGGTGAGCTGGGCGAAGACCATGCACAGGAACTGATCCCAACAACGAAAGCGGCGGACGCCAAGGTTGCCACGGTACCGCTCAACGCACCGACGGAAGTGATGATGCGGGGCGTGC
>DASSJS010000478.1:0-4131 GCA_035691085.1 Longimicrobium sp. | reverse complement strand
CGAATGAATTCGCGGCAACAACCACACGAAGTCCGCCTTCGCGGACTGCAGACGCGGCATCCGCGCGCGGGGCAGGGAACTGAGCAGCGGCCACGCCGGTGGTTGAGTGAAGCATCGGCCTCATCAAATCGTCCCGGGCGGCAGTTCGGAGTCCAGGTTCGCGACCGGCGCCGGCCTGTCGTCCAGCCCCGGGGGCAGCGGCGAATCGGGGGACGCGGTCTCCTCGAGCGGCTCCACCGGGTGCGCGGCGGGCGATCCATCGTCGCCGGCCGCATCGGCCGAGTACGACGCATGCCCGTCATCCACCGGCGGCGCGGCCGCGGCCTCGGGGGTGTCGCCGGACTCGGGGTTCGCGGCGGCGGCGTCATCGGTGTCGTCTTCCACCACCACGATCTCGCCTTCCACGATGGTGCCGGTGCCCACGGCGAACGAGGCGCTGGCGGCGCCCACGTCCAGGTTCAGGCGCAGCTCCATCTCGCGGCTCAGCGCTTCCAGGCCCCGGCGCGTGAGCTGCTTGGCCACCTGGTCCAGCAGCCGCTGCCCGATCCCGGCCACCTTCCCGCCGATCTGCAGGTCGGCCCGGTAGCGCATGGTGGTGGACTGCTCGCCTTCCTCCAGCTCCACCGACGCGCTGCCGCGGGTAAAGCCGAGGGGGCCTTTGGTATCCACCTTCATCATGTAGCGCCGCGGCTCGTCACGGTCGTGCAGCGCCACGCTCAGCGTCCACTGCGCGGCCGTCACCGGCCCCACGCCGATGCGCACGCTGCCTTCGTACGTCCCGTCGCCGGTCGAGATGAGCTTCTGGGCGCCCGGCATGGCCTTGGCCAGCACCGACGGGTCCTGCAGCAGCACCCACACGCTGCGGCGCGGGGCGCGGAAGGTGAACTCGCCCTCCACGATCATGCGAACGCCTCCGTCGCAACGGTGTTTTCGCTCGCAGCGCGGCGGGGTGCCGCGCGCAGCATCTCGAACAGCTGGTTGGGTGACAGGGGGATCTCGGTCACCTCGATCTCGTAGTCGCTCAGCGCGTCTTCCAGCGCCTGCGCGAAGGCGGCGCCGGTGGGGATGCACCCGGCCTCGCCCACGCCCTTCAGCCCCAGCGTGTTCATGGGCGCGGGCGTCTCGCGGTGCGACATCGCCACGTCGGGCACGTCGAGCGACGTGGGGAGCAGGTAGTCGGCGAAGGAGGCGTTCATCAGCTGGCCGTTGTCGTCGTACACCAGCTTCTCGAACCACGCGTTGCCGATCCCCTGCGCCACGCCGCCCTGCACCTGGCCTTCGACGAGCATGGGGTTGATCAGCTTGCCGCAGTCGTGAACGACCACGTAACGAAGGAACTTCGCCATCGCCGTCTCCTCGTCCACTTCCACCACGACGGCGTGGACGCCGCTGGCGGTGGAGCCGCGGTCGGGGCCGAAGTAGGCGGTGCACTCCAGCCCCGGCTCGCTCCCCGGCGTCACCCCGCCGCGCAGCGGGTTGGCCCGCAGCGCCAGCTCGCCCAGGGTGATGGAGCGCTCCGGCTCGGAGCGGACGCGCGCGGTGCCGTTGGACAGCTCGATCTCGCCCTCGTTCACGTTCAGCACGCGCGCGCTGACCTCGATCACCTTCTCGCGCACCTTCACCGCGGCGGCGTGGCAGGCGCTGCCGGCAACGACGGCGCCACGGCTGGCGAAGGTCCCCGTCCCCCAGTTGAACTCGCGGGTGTCGCCGGTCACCACGTTCACGCTCTCCACGTCCACGTCCAGCGCCTCGGCCACGATCTGCGCGAACGCGGTGTAGTGCCCCTGCCCCTGCGTCCCCAGCCCCGTGGCCACGCGCACGCGGCCGTTCGGCTCGATGGTGACGCGCGCGCCCTCGTACGGGCCGATCCCGGTGCCTTCCACGTAGCTGACCACGCCGATTCCCAGCCGCCGGCCTTCCGCCGCCGCGGCGCGCTTCTCCTCGGCGAAGCCGTCCCAGCGGATCAGCTCCAGCGCGGTCTCCAGCGCCGGGCGGTAGTTGCCGCTGTCGTAGACCAGGGGCTGGAAGTCCTGGAAGAGGATCTTGTGGTCGTGGGGGAAGTCGTCCTGCACGATGTAGTTGCGGCGCCGGATCTCGGCCACGCTGATGCCGACCTCGCGGGCGGCCAGGTCCAGCAGGCGCTCCATCACGAACACGCCGTGCTGCCGCCCGGCGCCGCGCACCGGCGTCACCGTGATGCGGTTGGTGAACACCGCGCGGAACTCGGCGTCGTAATTGGGCACGTCATACGGGCCCAGCAGCGTGCACTGGCTGTTGATGGGCACGGTGAGCCCGTACGGGTCGTACGCGCCGGTGTCGTGCAGGAAGGTGTCGCGCACGCCCAGGATGCGGCCGTCGGCGTCCACCGCCATCTCGGCGTCGTGCACCTGCCCGCGCTCCTGGGTGGTGGCGTAGAAGTTCTCCTGGCGGTCCTCGGCCCACTTCACGGGGCGCCCCAGCTTCATGGCCGCCCAGGGGACCAGGACTTCCTCGGGGTAGAACATCATGATCTTGGGGCCGAAGCCGCCGCCCACGAACGGCGCCACCACGCGCACCTGGCTCTGCATCAGCCCCAGCATTGCCGCCAGCCCGTTGCGGATGGGGATGGGCGCCTGCGTGGTGTCCCAGATGGTCATCTCCTGGGCCTGCGCGTCCCACCGGGCGGCCACCGCGCGGTTCTCGATCGCCGCGCTGGCGCCCCGGTCGTAGTGGAAGCGGCGGCTGACCACGACCGCCGCCTTCTCCTTGGCCGACGCGTAGTCGCCGTGCCGCTGGACCACGTGGGCGGCGAGGTTCGTCCCCAGCTGCGGGTGGATGATGGGCGCGTCCGGCGCCAGCGCGGCCTCCAGGTCGGCCACCACGTCCAGCGGCTCGGCGTCCACGAAGATGTCGGCGAGCGCGTCCTCGGCGATGTAGCGCGATTCGGCGACGACCATCACGATCGGCTCGCCGGCGTGGCGCACGCGGTCCTTGGCGAGCGGCACCTGCGTGGCCTGGTTGAAGACGATCCCCTCGATCGGCGGCGGGGGGACCAGGAGCGGGCCGGGGCGCCAGTAGTCCCCCAGGTCCTCCGCGGTGTAGACGGCGACCACGCCGGGCCGCTCCAGCGCGGCGCTCACGTCGATGGAGTTGATGGTGGCGTGCGCGTGGTCGCTGCGCACGAAGGCCACGTGCAGCATCCCCTCCAGCCGCACGTCGTCCACGAACAGCGCATGCCCGGTCAGCAGCCGCGCGTCCTCGTTGCGGCTGACGGACTGGCCCACGTAGCGCCCGCTCAATGTGCCTCCACGGGATGGGGGACGCCGCGCGGCTCGATGGACACGTCGTCGCCCGGGCCGCCGCGCATCCGCTCGGCCGCCAGCATCACCGCGCGGACGATGTTGGCGTAGCCGGTGCAGCGGCACAGGTTGCCGCTGATGGCCAGGCGCACCTCGTCCTCGGTGGGATGGGGGTTCTCTTCCAGGAAGGGGATCATCGTCATCAAAATCCCCGGCGTGCAGAAGCCGCACTGCAGCCCGTGCGCGTCGCGGAAGGCCGTCTGGATGGGATGAAGCTGGTCCTCGGCGGGGGCCAGGCCCTCCACGGTCCGCAGCTCGGCGCCATCGGCCTGCGCGGCGAAGACCAGGCAGCTGCGCACGGCCTGGCCGTCCATCAGCACCGTGCACGCGCCGCAGACGCCGTGCTCGCACCCCACGTGCGTGCCGGTGAGGCCCAGCTCATGGCGGAGGAAGTCGCTCAGCAGCAGCCGCGCCTCGACCTCGCGAGCGTACGGCTGGCCGTTGATGGAGACGGAAATCGGGACGGATGACGGCATCCGTTTGCGGGGTGGACGGGGACGGGACGCCCGCCGCGCGGCGCCGAAGGTGGTGGCGCGCCGCGGCGTGCGGGATGAAGGATGGCATGATTTAGCGCCGTTCCGCGCGCGGGGCAAGCGACGGCGCTGCGGCCTGGCGGGGGTTCGCGAGACTCCCCGTGGTCGTGGCCGGTGGCTTCGGGCCCCGGTGTGGCGACGCGGTGGACGCGGTTCCGTCACCGCCACGCGAAGCGGATTCCGAGCCCGCACGCGCCGGCGATGCTTCGCCTCCGGCCCTTCCCTTGCGGCGATCCGTCCGCCGGGAGAGCTTCAAGCGA
>DASSJS010000477.1:0-2104 GCA_035691085.1 Longimicrobium sp. | reverse complement strand
GCACCCAGCACCCAGCACCCAGCACCCAGCACTTCCCCTCACCCCATGCACGCCCGGATCGCGGCGGCAAGCTCCTGCATGCCGCGGCGCGTGGCGTGGCCGTTGAAGCCGGCGAAGCCGAGAAGGAGGCCGCCGCGGCCGCCGGGCTCGGTGCGATGCACGGAGAGCGGCTCCACGTCCACGCCGCGGCGGGCGGCCTCGTCGCGCACGCACTGGTCGCTCACGCCCTCGGGGAGCCAGCCCAGCAGCCGCAGCCCAGCCTCCACCGGCGGCACTTCGAGCAGCCCGGTCAGCTCCTGCGCCGCGATGGCGCGGAAAAGGGTCACGCGCTGCGAGTAGATGGCGCGCATCCGCCGCACGTGCCGCGCGAAGTGGCCCTGCGCGATGAAGTCGGCGAGCACGGCCTGCTCCAGCGCGGGCGGATACCGGTCGGTGCCGCTGCGCAGCGCGGAGACGATGGGCGCCAGCGCGGGCGGCACCACCATGAACCCCAGCCGCAGCGCGGGGCTGATGGTTTTGCTGAAGGTGCCCACGTACACCACGCGCTCCGACGGATCGAGCCCCTGCAGCGACGGCAGCGGCCGGCCGGTGTAGCGGAACTCGCTGTCGTAGTCGTCTTCCACGATCCACGCATCGTTGCGCTCGGCCCACTCCAGCAGCGCGATGCGCGTGGGCAGGTCCATCGCCCCGCCCAGCGGGTGCTGGTTGGACGGGGTGACGCACGCCAGCCGGGCGTGCGGCGCGCGGCGCACCCCTTCGTCCACGCGGATGCCGCCGGGGCCCACGGGCACGGGCACCAGCCGCGCGCCCACCCCCAGGAACGCCGCCTTCACCGCGCCGTACCCCGGCTCTTCCACCCACGCGGTGTCGCCGGGGTCCAGCAGCGCCCGCGCGGCCAGCGACAGCGCCGGCTGCGCGCCGCCCGTCACGATCACCTGCTCGGGCGTGCAGCGGACGGCGCGAGCGGCGCCCACGTACTCGGCGATCGCCTCGCGCAGCGGCGGATAGCCGCGCGGGTCGCCGGCGGCCAGCAGCTCGCGCCCGGACCGTGCCCAGCGCCGCGACAGCAGCGAGCCCCACAGCTCCGCCGGAAACGCGTCGTGATCGGGCACGCCCAGCCGGAACGGCCGCGGCCCTCCCTCGCGCCACACCCCCATCTCCGTCTTCGCCGCCGCCGCCGCCGCGGCCGACACGCGCACCACGCGCCGCGACTCGACCGCGTTCGACGGCGAGCCGCCGTTGCCGTTCGCGGGCGCGGCGACGCGGACGCGCCGCCCGTTCGACGCATCGTCGCGGCGGCTGCCGGTGCGGTGGCCCGCGGCGCCGGCCACGCGCAGGAACGCATCCGGGAGCACCGCCACCACGCGCGTGCCGCCGCCCGCGTGCCCGGCGATCAGCCCCTCGGCGCGGAGCTGTTCGTAGACGGGGACGACGGTGTTGCGCGCCACCACCAGGTCGGCGGCGAGCGCGCGGGTGGACGGGAGGCGCGCGCCGGGCGACAGGCGGCCGGTGAGGATGGCGTCGCGGAGGCCGCGATAGATCTGCTCCTGCAGCGGCTCGCGCGCGCCGGGGGCGAGGGGGATCAGCAGCGACGGGGTTGGTGTCATCCGCGTTGCACCTCGATTTGGACCAGCGAAATTAGCGATGATTGGCCCAATCGACTGAACCAATCACCTCCAGCGTAGCAAGGCGGCGGCGGTGGCGCCAGACCCACGCAGCAAGTCAGCAATCCTGTGAAGAGGAGCCATCATAGCGCGGCGGAGGGATCGCGCCGGGGCGGCTGAAGCCGCAGCTACAACAACGGGAAGCCACGCAAACCGCGCGAGGCTGTGGACGCGGTTGCTGTGGCGATCAACGTGCATCGCCGCAGTACCGGATCGGCGCCCCCGGCACACAAGCGCCGCGCCGCGCGTGATCGGCCGCAGGCCACGCCGACCGCCCCTGCCCCGGGCAGTTTTTTGGGGGAGGGGCAGCGCGGGCGAAGCCTCGCGCGGGGAGAGGACCCCGCGTGCTGCGGCACGCGCCGGTGGCGCTGGATGCCGCGCCCACAGCCTCGCGCGGTTTGCGAGGCTTCTCGTGGTTGCTGCGGCGTCCGCCGCCGGTG
>DASSJS010000476.1:0-2556 GCA_035691085.1 Longimicrobium sp. | reverse complement strand
ACCTCTCCCTCACGCGGGGCGAGGGCGGGCAGAACGGCATCGGCCCCGAGCTGCACGAGGCGCTGGGGCTGCTGCGCACCGAGGAGCTGCTGGCTGCCCGCCGCGTGGACGGCGCGCGCCAGTTCTTCTCCCGCGCCTACGACTTCGGCTTCAGCAAGAGCGCCGACGAGGCGTTCCGCCACTGGCCGCGCCAGGAGCTGCTGCGCGACGTGGTGGGCGTGATCCGCCTGTACCGCCCCGACGTGGTGGTGGCCGTGTTCAGCGGCACCCCGCGCGACGGGCACGGGCAGCACCAGGCCAGCGCCATCGTGGCCCGCGAGGCGTTCGGCCTGGCGGGCGATTCCACGCAGTTCCCCGAGCAGGTCCGCGCGGGGCTGCGGCCCTTCCAGCCCGCCAAGTTCTACCGCTCGCTGCGGGGGCGATCGGACAGCGCCACGGTGCGGATCGCGCTGGGTGATCTCGATCCGCTCGTGGGCCGCTCGCCCTTCCAGCTGGCCATGGCCAGCCGCTCGCGCCACCGTTCGCAGGACATGGGCGCGCCCGAGCCGGCCGGCCCGCGCTGGGGCTACCTGATGCGCCTGGTGCCCGCCGCCACCGGCCCCGAGCCCAGCATCTGGGAGGGGATCGACACGCTCGTGGGCGGACGGACGCTCTCTCGCTCCCGCGCCCGCAGCCCGATGGAAAGCGCGCTGGGAGACTACACGCGCCGTGTGGAAGGCATCCAGCGCAACGCCCGGGTGCTGGAGCCCGAGGCTATGGTGGACAGCCTGGCCGCCGCGCTGAACGTGCTACGCAGTGAGAACGGCGCCGGCGAGCCGCTGGCCGATGCCGCCGCCGCGGAGTTCATGGTGGGCAACGAGATGCGCGACGCGGAAACCGCGCTGGCGCTCGCCTCGGGGCTGGTGCTCGACGCCACGGCCGACGCGGCGCGAGTGGTGCCGGGGCAGGAGCTCGGTGTCACCGTGTCGCTCTGGAACGGCGGCACGCGGCCGGTGACGGTGGCCGCGCTGGAGCCGCGCGTGCCGCAGGGGTGGACGGTGGTCGCCGCCGACTCCACGCCGCTCCCGTCCGGCCCGGTCGCCGCGGGCGCGGTGGCCACGCGGCGCTTCCGAGTGCGCGTGCCGGCCGATGCGGCGCCGACGGAGCCGTACTTCCTCCGCCAGCCGCGCGACGGAGACCTCTATCGCTGGCCGGGTGACTGGAGCGTGCAGGGGCTCCCCTTCGAGCCCGCGCCGCTGCAGGCCGAGGCGCGCGTGAC
This sequence comes from Longimicrobium sp., assembly GCA_035691085.1. Classification (GTDB taxonomy): domain Bacteria; phylum Gemmatimonadota; class Gemmatimonadetes; order Longimicrobiales; family Longimicrobiaceae; genus Longimicrobium. The sequence continues at coordinate 1,298 of DASSJS010000476.1, read as the reverse complement.
CGTGGCCGGCGCCCCCGTGCCGCTGCGGCGCGAGGCCACCTTCCGCGACGTGGACCCGCGCCAGGGCGAGCTGCGCCGGCCGGTGCTGGTGGTTCCCGCGATGTCGGTGCGGCTGGAGCCGGAGACCAGCATCCTCCCCACCGCCTCGGCCGGCCGGCCGCTGCGCTTCCGCGTGCGGCTGGCGGCGGCGGGGGCGCGGCCGGTGGCGGGGACGTGGCGGCTGCAGATCCCGCAGGGTTGGCGCGCGCAGCCCGAGAGCGGGAGCGTGACGCTGGCGCCCGGCGAATCGCGCGAGGTGGAGGTGGCCGTCACCGCGCCGGCGGGGGTGCGGGCGGGGAGCTTCCCCCTAGCGGCCGCGTTCGTGACCGATGCGGGCGCGCGCTACACCCGCGGTGTGGAGATCGTGGACTATCCCCACGTGCGCGCCCGGCCGCTGTACCACGACGCGGCCAGCGCCGTGCGCGCGTTCGACGTGCGCGTGCCGGCGGGGCTGCGCGTGGCGTACGTGGAGGGCGCGGGCGAGGCGGGGCCGTCCATCCTGCACCAGCTGGGGATCACCCCGTCGGTGCTCACGCGGGATTCGCTCGCGGGGGCCGACCTGTCGCAGTACGACGTGATCGTCACCGGGATCCGCGCGTACGAGGTGCGGCACGACCTGGCATCCACCAACACGCGGCTGCTGGACTACGTGCGGCAGGGCGGTACGCTGATCGTACAGTACAACAAGTACGAGATGGTGGAGGGGCACTTCAACCCCTTCTCCCTCACCCTGGCCAGCCCGCACGACCGCATCACCGACGAGACCGCGCCGGTGCGAATCCTGGAGCCGGCGAGCCCCGTATTCACCACGCCCAACCGCATCACCGACGCCGACTGGCAGGGGTGGGTGCAGGAGCGCGGCCTGTACTTCGCGCACACCTGGGCGCCGGAGTACACGCCGCTGCTGGAGATGGCCGACCCGGGCGAGGCGCCGATGCGCGGCTCGCTGCTGGTGGCGAAGTACGGCCGCGGCACCTACGTCTACACCGGCCTCGCCTTCTTCCGCCAGCTCCCCGAGGGCGTCCCCGGCGCCTGGCGCCTGTTCGCGAACCTGCTGGCGCTCGGCTCGAAGCAGCCGCATTGACCGGGAGTGGCGGCCCACCATTCCGCCGTGGAGAGTGAGAGCCGGTGCGCACCGTGCTGCCGGACCTGCCCTGATGGATTCGGCCCATGCCGCCCTCGCCCGCATCGCGCGCGAGTTTCAGCCGCGCGACCGGGAGCGGGCCGAAACCCTCATCCTCCGTTACCTCGACGACGCC
>DASSJS010000475.1:0-11165 GCA_035691085.1 Longimicrobium sp. | reverse complement strand
GAGCTCGGCGACCGTTCCCTCGTAGTCGGCGAAGTAGCTCTCGTGGTCGCCCGCGATCAGGCGCCGCACCTGGTGGTGGAAGTCGTCGGCCCACACGCCGGAGAGGCCCCACCCCTCCGGCCGCGGGGTGATCACCCGGCGCTCGTTGCGCTCGTCCTCGGCGATCAGCACGAAGTGGCGGTCCGGGCCCACCGCGTCCCGCACGCGGATGGCCATCTCGGCCAGGACGTGGACGGGCGAGTCGTCCACGATGGCGTGCGTGGCGTCGAGGCGCAGGCCGTCCACGTGGTACTCGTGGGCCCAGTGCAGCGCGTTGTGGATCACGAACTCGCGCACGGGCTTCGCGTCCGTCCCGTCGTAGTTCACCGCGGCGCCCCACGGGGTGTGGTGGCGCTCGGTGAAGTAGTGGCCGCTGGTGACGGCGGGAAGGTAGTTCCCCTCCGGCCCCAGGTGGTTGTAGACCGCGTCGAGGATCACGGCCAGCCCGTGCGCGTGCGCCGCGTCCACGAAGCGCCGCAGCGCCTCGGGGCCGCCGTACGACGCGTCGGGGGCGTAGAGCGACACGCCGTCGTACCCCCAGTTGCGGCCGCCGGGAAAGGAGGCCACGGGGAGCGGCTCCACCGCGGTGACGCCCAGCGACGCGAGCTGCTCCAGCTTCTCGATGGCGGCGTCGAAGGTCCCTTCCGGGGTGAAGGTTCCCACGTGCAGCTCGTAGATCACCAGATCCTCGCGCGCGATCCCCTTCCACCCGTCGTCCGTCCAGCGGAAGGCGGAGGGATCGACCACCTCCGACGGCTCGTGCACGCCGTCGGGCTGCGAGCGCGAGGCGGGGTCGGGATAGGCGTCGCCGCCGTCCAGGCGGTACCTGTACCGCGTGCCGGCACCAGCGCCTTCGACGCGGCCGGCGAACCATCCACCTCCCTCGGCCTGAAGCGGGATCACCTCCTCGGCATCCGGGCCGTAGATCACCACGTCGGCCGACTCGTGGCCGGGCGCCCAGACGCGGAACTCCACCCCACCTTCCACCACGTTGGCGCCGAACGGCAGCCGGTACCGCTGCTCCTTCATCATCTCTCTTTCCGTGAACCGCAAAGCACCACCATCGACCGCCCCTCCAGCGTCACCGACTCGCCGGGCGCCACGCTGCGGGCGCCGTCCTCCAGCTCGGGCTCGTTGGTGTCGAGGATCACGTCCCACCACTTGCTGCGGCCGAACGACGGGAGGGTGAAGTCCATCGCGCCGCCGTCGGCGTTGAACAGGATCAGGAAGTCGTCATCCATGATCTGCCGGCCCTGCTCGTCCCACTCCTCCATCGCCCCGCCGCCCAGCGCCATCCCGAAGCAGCGCACCATCCCCGAGTTCCACTCGATGTCGGTCATGTCCTTCCCGTCGGGGCGCAGCCAGACCAGGTCCTTCACCTCGCTCCCGCGGATCTCGCGGCCGCGGAAGAACTTGCGGCGGCGGAAGGTGGGATGCTCGCGGCGGATGCGGGCCACCTTGCGGGTGAACTGGAGGAGGCAGCGCTTCTCGTCGGTCATCCGCCACCCCACCCAGCTGATCTCGTTGTCCTGGCAGTACGCGTTGTTGTTGCCGTACTGCGTGCGCCCGATCTCGTCTCCACCGCAGATCATGGGCACACCCTGCGACAGCAGCAGCGTGGCGATGAAGTTCCGCTTCTGCCGCTCGCGCTGGCGCACGATGTCGGCGCGGTCGGTGGGGCCTTCCACGCCGAAGTTGTACGACAGGTTGTGGTCCTCGCCGTCGCGGTTCTCCTCGCCGTTGGCCTCGTTGTGCTTGTGGTTGAAGCACACCAGGTCGTGCAGGGTGAAGCCGTCGTGCGCGGTGATGAAGTTGATGCTGGCGTGCGGGCGGCGCCCGTCGTCCTCGTACAGGTCGCTGGACCCCGTCAGCCGGTAGCCCAGCTCGCCCAGCGTGCCGGGGTCGCCCCGCCAGTAGGCGCGCACGGTGTCGCGGTACTTGCCGTTCCACTCGGCCCAGAGCACGGGAAAGTTGCCCACCTGGTACCCACCCTCGCCCACGTCCCACGGCTCGGCGATCAGCTTGACCTGGCTGATCACCGGGTCCTGGTGGATCACGTCGAAAAAGGAGGAGAGCCGGTCCACCTCGTGGAGCTCGCGGGCCAGCGTGGCCGCCAGGTCGAAGCGGAAGCCGTCCACGTGCATCTCCTGCACCCAGTAGCGCAGGGAGTCCATCACCAGCTGCAGCGTCTGGGGGTGGCGCATGTTCAGCGAGTTGCCAGTGCCCGTGTAGTCCATGTAGAACCGCGGGTCGTTGGCCACCAGCCGGTAGTAGGTGGGGTTGTCGATCCCCTTGAAGGAGAGCGTGGGACCCAGGTGGTGCCCCTCGGAGGTATGGTTGTACACCACGTCCAGGATCACCTCGATCCCGGCCTTGTGCAGCGCGCGCACCATCTCCTTGAACTCGCGCACTTGCTCGCCGTAGTCGCGCGCGAAGGCGTAGCGCCCCTCGGGGCTGAAGAAGTTGAGCGTGCTGTAGCCCCAGTAGTTGCGCAGCCCGCGGCGGACCAGGAACGGCTCGTCGGCGATCTCGTGCACGGGGAGCAGCTCCAGCGCGGTCACGCCCAGCGAGGCGAGGTGCTCCACGATGGCCGGGTGGCTCACGGCCCGGTACGTCCCGCGCATCTCGCGGGGGATGTCGGGGTGGAGCATGGTGAGGCCCTTCACGTGGGCCTCGTAGATCACCGTCTCGGCCCAGGGGATGCGCGGGGGCGCGTCGTCCTGCCAGTCGAAGCTGGTGTCGATCACCACGCCCTTGGGCACGCCCCAGAAGTCGAACTCGTCGTCCATCACCCAGTCTTCGCCGGGCTGGTCGAACGGATAGGAGAAGGGGTGCGCGGCGTAGTCCACCGGCCCGGCCAGGGCGCGGGCGTACGGGTCGACCAGGAGCTTGAAGGGGTTGCAGCGCCGGCCGCGGGCCACGTCGTACGGGCCGTTGACGCGGTAGCCGTAGAAGGTGCCCGGCCCCACCCCCGGCACGAAGCCGTGCCACACGTAGCCGGTGCGCTCGCGCAGGCGGTAGGTGGCGGTGGGCTCGGCGTCGCGGGGCTGCTCGAACACGCAGAGCTCCACCTCGTAGGCGAGCTCGGAGTAGATGGAGAAGTTGGTGCCGCCCTTCTCGGGCTCCCAGGTGGCACCCAGCGGATACGCCTTTCCCGGCCACGCGGTGGTGGCGCTTTCCAGGAAGCCGGGAACCTGCGGATACGTCGGTCTGCGGATCGGCGGAATGGACATCAGGGTGGTCGAGTATCCGGCTACGCCCGGCTAGGGACGGGTGGTGAAGTGGTGTGTCAAGGACGGCGCGAGAATCCTCGAATCATCTGGCACGTGTGCGAATGGACCCGCGGCGCATCGGACGCGGCAGGCCCCCACCCGGAAAATCGTGAACGGTACGGCGGTTCACGATTTTCCGACCTCCCCAAAAACAGCCTGGGGGAGGTTGAACCGCGGAGCGAGGCGCGGAGAAGCGCGGAGTTGCCCGCCGTGGAGCTCGGCCCCTCGACGGACGATCACCCCGTCCATCTTCAGCGCTCATCCGCTGCCCCGCGACGCGCCCGCTTCTTGCGCCTTGGCCGCCGCGCCCGCCGCCCATCGCGCGGGATTCGCCAGCAATCCATGGAAAGCATACAGTGCCGAGCACCGAGAATACCGGCGGCGTGTCCGCGGGGGCAACCGTCGCGGGGCGCATCCCGCGCTCCACCTACCGCATCCAGTTCAACCACGGCTTCACCTTCCGCCAGGCCGCCGCCGTCATCCCCTACCTGCGCGAGCTGGGGATCGGCGACCTGTATGCCAGCCCGTACCTGCAGGCGCGGCCGGGAAGCATGCACGGCTACGACATCACCGACCATGCTTCGCTGAACGCCGAGATCGGCTCCGACGAGGACCACGCGCGGATGGCGGGGCTGCTGCGTGAGCATGGAATGGGCCATCTGCTCGACATCGTCCCCAACCACATGGGGGTGGGCGGGCACACCAACCCGTGGTGGTGGGAGGTGCTGGAAGACGGCCCCGATTCGAAGTTCGCGAAGTACTTCGACGTCGACTGGCGGCCCCGCAAGGCCGAGCTGGAGGGGAAGGTCCTCCTTCCCGTGCTGGGCGACCAGTACGGGCGCGTGCTGGAGCGCGGCGAGCTGAAGCTGGTGTACGCCGGCGGGCGCTTCCGCATCGACTACTTCGACAACCGCTTCCCCGCCGCGCCCGCCTCCACGGCCGCGGTGCTGCGCGAGGCGCTGGCCGGGCTGGACGGCGTGCTGGACGAGTGGCACCCCGACCGGATGGAGCTGGAGAGCATCGCCACCGCGCTGGAGCGCCTCCCCAACCGCCGCCGCACCGACACCCAGAGCGTGGCCGAGCGCCGCCGCGAGAAGGTGGTCACGCAGCACCGCCTCTCGGGGCTGTACGCCCTGTCGCCGGCCGTGGCGCTGGCGCTGGACCAGGCGGTGAAGACGTTCAACGGCTCCACGGGCGACACCGCGTCGTTCGACCGGCTGCACGCGCTGCTCGAGCAGCAGCCGTACCGCCTGGCCTTCTGGCGCGTGGCGGCCGAGGAGATCAACTACCGGCGCTTCTTCGACGTGAACGACCTGGCCGGCGTGCGCGTGGAGGTGCCGCAGGTGTTCGACGACACGCACCGGCTCATCCTCCGCCTGGTCCGCGAGGGGAAGGTGACCGGGCTGCGCATCGACCATCCCGACGGGCTGTTCGACCCCCTCGCCTACCTCCGCCAGCTGCAGCACGAGGCCGCCGGCGTGGACGCGCGCGAGCGCTTCTACGTCGTCGTCGAGAAGATCCTCACCGGGCACGAGCAGCTCCCCGAGGAGTGGCCGGTGGCGGGGACGGTGGGGTACGCCTTCCTGAACCAGGTGAACGGCGTGTTCGTCAGCCGCGCCAACGAGGGGGCGATCGACGAGGCGTACCGGCGCTTCACGGGGATCCGCGCGCGCTTCCGCGACCTGGTGTACGACCGCAAGAACACCATCCTCCGCTTCGCGCTGGTGAGCGAGCTGACCGTGCTCACCACCATGCTCGACCGCATCAGCGAGAACAACCGCTGCTACCGCGACTTCACCTGGGGCGCGCTGCGCGACGCGCTGCGCGAGGTGGTGGCGTGCTTCCCCGTGTACCGCACCTACATCGACGCCTTCGCGGGCGAGGTGAGCGAGAGCGACCGGCGCTACGTGGAGACCGCGGTGCGGCTCGCCCGGCGCCGCAACCCCTCGGTCAGCGGCAGCCTGTTCGACTTCGTGCGCGACGTGCTGCTGCTGCACTGGCCCGACACGCTGGACGCCGCGGCGCGCGAGGAGCACGCGCGTTTCGTGATGAAGTTCCAGCAGCTGACCGGGCCGGTGATGGCCAAGGGGGTGGAGGACACGGCCTTCTACGTGTTCAACCGGCTGGTGTCGCTCAACGAGGTGGGCGGCGAGCCCGACCGCTTCGGCGTGAGCGTGGACGAGTTCCACGCCTTCAACACGGCCCGCGCGCAAACCTGGCCCGGGGCCATGAGCGCCGGGAGCACGCACGACACCAAGCGCAGCGAGGACGTGCGCGCCCGCATCAACGTCCTCTCCGAGATGCCCGCCGAGTGGGAAGCGGCGTTCAACCGCTGGGCGGAGATGAACCGCGGCAGGAAGCGCGACGAGGACGGCGAGCCGGTGCCCGATGCCAATGACGAGTACCTGCTGTACCAGACGCTGCTGGGCACCTGGCCGCTCACCCCCTTCGAGCCGCGGGCGCACGAGGCGTACATCGGCCGCGTCCAGGCGTACATGGAGAAGGCCACGCGCGAGGCCAAGGTCCACACCAGCTGGATCAACCCCAACGAGGTGTACGACGGAGGACTGAGGGCCTTCGTCGCCGCGATCCTGGAGCGTGGGGACGAGAACGCGTTCGTGGCGGACCTGGCCGAATTCCAGCGGCCCGTGGCGCGGATGGGGATGGTGAACTCGCTGGCGCAGACGCTGGTGAAGCTCGCCTCGCCCGGCGTTCCCGACATCTACCAGGGGCAGGAGATCTGGGACTTCTCGCTGGTGGACCCCGACAACCGCCGCCCGGTGGACTACGGCGTGCGCCGCGAGATGCTCACCGCGCTGCGCCAACGGATGCACGGCGACCGCGCCGGGCTGTGCCGCGAGCTGGTGGAGGAGTGGACGGATGGCCGCATCAAGCTCTACGTGACGCACGTGGGCCTGTGCGCCCGCGAGGAGCACGAGGGCGCGTTCACCGGCGGCGAGTACCTCCCCATCACCGCCACCGGCGAGAGGGCGGAGCACGTGCTGGCCTTCGCGCGGCGCGGCGGCGGGAGCACGGTGCTGACGGTGGTGCCGCGGCTCGTGGGGACGCTGATGGCGGACCGGGAGTACGCCCTGCCAAACGCGGATGCCTGGGGCGACACGCGCCTGGACGTCTCGGCGCTGGGGGGCCACTGGCGCGAGCTGTTCAGCGGCGCGGAGATCAGCGCGGGCGGCGACGGACTGCGGCTGTCCGACGTTTTCACCCACTTTCCCGTCGCGCTGCTGCTGCGGATCGATTGATCTCGATCCGATGCTCTGCTTTTTTCAACGCAGAGGGAGCAGAGGGAGCGGAGGAACCGCGATGAAGTTCCTCTGCTCCCTCTGCTCCCTCTGTGTTGAAAAAACGCCACCCTGCATCCGGCACTCATCCAGGGACGAGCACCGAGACTACTCGGCCGATTCCCCGAAGGTGCCCAGGATGATGGGCGTGGTGCTCGGCTTGGGGAGCCCGCCCTCGGGCTCGTCGGTCACGGCCACGGCGCGGAGGCCGTCGGGCGGAAGCTGGAAGGTGGCTTCCATCTCGGCGGTGCCGTCGTCGTGCGGCTTGAAGGTGCCGGCGCTGATCGGGCCGTCGGCGGTGATCAGCCACATCTGGTAGTCGCGCCCCGCCCGCAGCCGGGGCAGGTCGTGCGCGAAGAAGATCCACTTCGCGCGGCGCGGGTCCCAGAACATCCGGCCGCCGGGCGCCTTCTGCTGCGTGCTGGCCATGTCGATCACCCGCACGCCCGGCGTGCTGAGCGCCGCCAGCGTGGAATCGCGCCGGGCGATGCCGCGCAGCAGCTCGCCGCGCTCGGTATCGACCTGCGCGTACTGCTCGCCCAGCGCGTCGTAGCGCCCCTTCAGCCGCGCCGCCCAGGCGCCGACGGCAATCGCGAGGAGGAGCGCCGCGGCCGCCGCGAGCCAGCCGGCGTTGCCCCCCCGCCGCGAGGGCGCGCGGGAGATCGGGATTACACCCTCGCCGTCCACGTCCGCCGCGCGAGAAGCGGCGGGCGTGGGCGGGGTGACGGGCACGGCATCGATCCGCGGCGGACGCGTGTGGCTGTCCGCGCCACGATCGGCCGCGGCGCGGGCGAGCAGGCGCGCGCGCATCCGGGCGGAGCGGGCGGCGTCCATCGGAACGCGCGGCGCGGCCCAGGCCAGCGCGGCGGCGGCTTCTTCCAGCCGGGCCAGCTCGCGCCGGCACTCGTCGCAGGCGGCCAGGTGGGCGTGGATGGCGGCCGCCTCCTCGCCGTCCAGAGCTCCGAGAGCCTCGGCGGCCAGCGCGGCCTGCACGTCTTCGTGCGTCATGTCGAGGCTCATGGGGCATCCTCCCGAAGCACCGAGAGTGCTTCGCGCAGCTTCTGCAGGGCCAGCCTGGCCCGGGTCTTCACCGTGCCCAGCGGCTGCCCGGTGGTCTGGGCGATCTCGCTCTGGCTGAGCCCGCGGAAGTAGGCCAGCTCCACGGTTTCGCGCTGCTCGGGGGGCAGGGTGGCAACGGCGCGCGCAACCACGCGCCGCACCTCGTCGTCGTGCGCGCTGTCGAGCGGCGACGGGGGCGCGCTTCCGATGCCTGGCCCGCTCTCCACGGGCTCCGGGAGCTCGTCCCAGCGCTCCTCGCGAAAGCGGCGGCGGCTGCGCACGCGGTCCACGGCGCGGCTGCGGGCCATCATCACCAGCCAGGTGCCGATCCCGCCGCGCCCTTCCTCGTAGCGGCCAGCTTGGCGCCACGCCTGCCAGAAGGTCTCTTCCAGCACCTCCTCGGCGTCGTCGGGGTCGCCCACGATGCGCAGCACCACCGAGTGCAGCAGCGTGGAGAAGCGGTCGTGCAGCTCGCCCAGCGCGGCTTCGTCGCCAGCGGACATGCGCCGTACCAGCTTGCGGTCAGCCTGTGCCGAAACCAGCGCGTCGGGCACGGCCAAATGGTTGCTCCTTGTGGAGATATACGCGGCGCGGCGCCCCGCGGATCGGTGGCGCGCCGCGCTTCGGCCTGGAACCGGGCGGAATCTACCCCTCGCCGGCGCGTGGAACAACCGTCTCAGGTTTGTCGGGGGATGCCCTGCGAAGTCGATCATTGCGCGCCACCCTCCCGATGCATCTGCGCGTCGGCATGCAGTGGAACTCTGGAGAAGGATACGAGAGACGGGGTGCGCGCGGATCTATCTTGTTCCAGGAAGCATGGTTGGAGAAACATGGACATGTGGCGCGCCGGGGGGCGGGCCGCGCGAGGCTCATCCGTGAAAGTCATCCGGGAAGGTTCCGGAGATGCCGTACGGCGGCGGAAAATCATCCGAACCCTGGGCGATATCGCACCGTGGCGGGAGAAGCATCGGCCGGTTGGAGAGATGCCGCACCGGGCGGCTGAAGCCACGGCTACGACTGCGGGAAGGCTCGCAGACGGCGCGAGGCTCGTTCGTGGCGGGAGAAGGGCCGCGGCGTCACCGGTCCTCCCTGGCCGACAGGCCTACGGGAGCCGCTTCGGGCCGTCGCCGGGGACGAAGAGGAGGCTGGTTTTGCGGCCGCCGTACTCGGCCTGCACGATGTTCACCTGGTCGTCATAGACCCTGAACTGCATCTGGTTCAGCACGCGCACGCCGCTCAGGCCGCCAGGCGCCGGTGCGCGCAGGCAGTACCAAAGCAGGTCGCCCTCGCGCCGCGAGCCGCAAGGCGCCAGCCCCTGCCGCCGCCCCGCGCGGTCCCACACCGCCACCGAGGCCGCCAGGTACGCCTGCGCCGCGTCGGCACCCGCCGGCGCGCGGTTCGCCGCCACGCCGCGCGCGAAGTCGTCGGCGAAGGCGCGCACCCAGATCGTTGCGCGCCCCGGCCCCGCGGCGATCTGCGTGAGCGTGGTGTGCAGGGGATGCACCGGCGCCGGCGCCGCGCCTGCCAGCAGCATCGTCACCGCCGCGGCGCACCCCGTCCGCGCGAGGCGGATCGTCCTACGCACGAACGCCGTTTGCCGTTGAAGCCCGCGCCGGCGGACCATGGGCCGCAGCCGCCGCGAGGTTGCTCGTATCATCGCGTGATTCCCTCCCGCCGCATCTCGCGACCCGCGTCGGTTTGAATCGGCGGTTCCCTCGTTTCGCCGGTCCCCGCCCCTGCCGGCGCACGCGTCACCACGGGTTCCGCTGCGCCGCCCACACGGTGGCGACCACGGCCACCATCGCCGACACCATCACCACGCGCGCCCGCAGCGGCGCCGCCGACACGCGGGGGACGGGAGCGGCGCGCATGGCCCGGTCCACCAGCACGAATGCGCCGGCGCAAACGAGCAGCACCACGATCTGCCCCGCCTCGATCCCCGCGTTGAAGCCGAGGAGCGGCACGGCGATCCGGTCCACGAACAGGTCGTGCAGGTAGTTGGCGAAGCCGGCGCCGTGCACCAGGCCGAACACGCCCGCGAACACCGGCCGGTACCGCCCGCCCCACGGCGCGCGGGTGCGGTCGGTGACCGCCAGGTTCTCCACGCAGGTGAGCACGATGGTCACGGGGATCAGGAACTCGATCAGCCGCGTGGGCATCCGCACCGCGCCGGTGACGGCGAGCGCCAGCGTGACCGAGTGGCCGATGGTGAACGCCGACACCACCCACAGCGCGTCGCGCCAGTCGCGGAAGCGGTAAATGGCCGCCAGCACCAGCAGGAACAGGATGTGGTCGAGCGCATCGAAGCTCACGATGTGCCTGAACCCCACCTGGAAGAACGTCAGCAGCTCGCTCATCGGTATTCCTCGCCTGGCCCGGGCCAGCGCTCATGCCGCGAGATGGCCCCTTTGCCTCAAACCCCTTCGCTCCGCGGAGGATGGGGGGTGAACTTCGTTCGGGCCCGCGCCTACTCCAGCGACCGCAGCGCCGCGCGCGCTTCCCGCGCCTGCACGGGGTGGAAGTGGGGATTCACCTCCAGCGCGGCGGCCAGGTAGCGCCGGGCCGATGCCGTGTCGTGCCGCGCGGCGGCAATCATCCCTGCGTGATAGAAGAGCTGGGCGTCGCGCGTGCCCAGCCGCAGCGCCTGCCGTGCGGCCAGCCAGGCATCGGCGTCGCGGCCCTGCTTGTGGCGCGCCCAGGCCAGCAGGTCGTACCCGTAGATGTCGGGGCGGGCGCGGAGGTCGGCCTCGGCCTGCCGGGCCACCTGGTCCACGCGCGCGCCGCGGTCCAGCAGGAACAGCCCCCAGCCGCGGTGCAGCGAACCCGTCTGCCGGCGCACCGACACCTCCATCACCCGCGCGTACTCCCCGGCCTTCGCGCTGTCTCCGCTGGCCAGCGCGGCATCGCTCATCACCGCCAGCGTGGCCGGGTCCAGCACCTGGGCGATGGCGCGGCCGCCCAGTTCCAGCGCCGCGTTCCACTCGCCGCGGGCGGCGGCGAGCTTCGCCATCTCGCCCAGCAGCCGGTAGTCTTCGGGGTGCGCGGCCAGGCCGGCGCGGAACGCCTTCGCGGCCGCGTCGAGGCGGCCGTTGCGCAGCTCCAGGTCACCCACGCGCAGGTGGAACCACGCCACCTGCTCGCGCGGCAAGTCGCCCCGCGCCTCGGCGTCGTGCGCGGCGCGGTACAGGATGCGGCGCGCGTCGGGCGTGTGGCCGGTCAGCTCCATCCAGCGCGCCAGCCGCGGCGCCACGCCCAGGCTGGCGGACGACGACAGCAGCGAGCCAAAGGTGGCGCGCGCGCCGTAGTAGTCGCCCGTCTCCATCTGCAGCTCGCCCAGCAGCGCTCGGAACGACGAGCGGCCGGGCTCGGCGGCGAACAGGGTGTCGGCCTGCGCGCGCGCCTCGGCGAAGCGGTGCTGCGCCATCAGCGCGCCCGCCAGCGCCACCCGCGCCCCCGCGTTCCGCTCGGCGCGCGCCGCCAGCGACCCGCGCGCCTC
>DASSJS010000474.1:0-22407 GCA_035691085.1 Longimicrobium sp. | reverse complement strand
CGGGGCTGACGGCGGAGAGGTTCATCCCCGACCCCTTCGGCGAGCCGGGCGCGCGGCTGTACCGCTCGGGCGACCGGGCGCGGTGGCGCGCGGAGGGCGAGCTGGAGTTCGTGGGGCGGGTCGACTTCCAGGTCAAGATCCGCGGCTTCCGTGTGGAGCCGGGCGAGGTGGAGGCCGTGCTGCGCGCCGCCCCCGCCGTGCGCGAGGCCGCCGTCGTGGTCCGCGAAGGCCAGCCCGGCGACCGGCGGCTGGTGGCGTACGTGGTGGGAGAGGTGGAAGCAGAGGCGCTGCGCGAGCACCTGCGGCGCACCCTGCCGGAGTACATGGTCCCGTCCGCGTTCGTGTTCCTGGAGGCGCTGCCGCTGACGCCCAACGGGAAGGTGGACCGGAAGGCGCTGCCGGCGCCGGAGCTCGCGTCGCCGGAAGAGGCGTACGTGGCGCCGCGCACGCCGACCGAGGAGGTGCTGGCGGGCGTGTGGGCGGAGCTGCTGCGGCTGGAGCGGGTGGGCGCGGAGGACAGCTTCTTCGACCTGGGCGGGCACTCGCTGCTGGCGACACGCGTCGCCGCGCGCGTGCGCCAGCTCTTCGGCGTGGAGCTGCCGCTGCGCGCCGTCTTCGAGCGGCCGGCCCTCTCCGGGCTCGCGGCCGAGATCGACCGTCTGCGCGGCACCGGCGTCAATGCCGACGACGCCATCGTCCCCGCCGCGCGCGAGGGCGACCTGCCGGTGACCTTCGCGCAGGAGCGGCTCTGGTTCGTGGACGCGCTGGACCCGGGGAGCCCGGTGTACGCGATCCCGTTCTCGTACCGCCTCACCGGCCGCCTCGACCACGACGCGCTGCGCCGCACGCTGGCCGAGCTGGTGCGCCGCCACGAGCCGCTGCGCACCACCCTCCCGTCCGTGGACGGCGTCCCCGTGCAGCGGATCGCCCCGCCGCCAAGTGACTTCGACCTGCCGGTCGCCGACCTGCGGCACCTGCCCGAGGGCGAGCGGCGGGCCGAGGCCGCGCGCCTGGCGGCCGAGGCCTCGCGGCACCGCTTCGACCTGGCGCGCGGGCCGCTCTTCCGCGCGTCGCTCGTCCACGTCACCGACGACGAGCACCTCCTCCTCCTCAACCTGCACCACGCCATCGGCGACGGCTCGTCGATGGGGGTGCTGCTGGATGAGCTCTCCGCGCTCTACGGCGCCTTCTCGCGCGGCGAAGCGTCACCCCTGCCCGAGCCCGCGCTGCAGTACGCGGACTACGCGGTGTGGCAGCGCGAGCGGCTGTCCGGCGCCGCGCTGGAGGAGCACCTGGAGTTCTGGCGGCAGGCGCTGGAGGGCGCGCCGGCGCTCCTGGAGCTGCCCACCGACCGTCCCCGGCCGCCGGTGGAATCGCACCGCGGCGCCGTCGAGCGCCTGCTGGTTGGGCCCAAGGTGGCGGCGGAGGTGAACGCGCTGGCCCGCCGCGAGGGCGCCACGCTGTTCATGGTCCTCCTCGCCGCGCTGGACGTGGTGCTGGGGCGCCTCGCGGGGCAGGACGACGTGGTCGTCGGGACGCCGATCGCGGGGCGGACGCGGGCGGAGACGGACCGGATGGTGGGGCTCTTCCTCAACTCGCTGGCGCTGCGCACCAACCTCTCGGGCGACCCGAGCTTCCGCGAGCTGCTGGGGCGGGTGCGCGAGAGCACGCTGGAGGCGTACGCACACCAGGATCTCCCCTTCGAGCGGGTGCTGGAGGAGGTGCGCCCCGAGCGGAGCCTGGCGCACGCCCCCGTGTTCCAGGTGATGCTCAACCTCTCCAACTTCCAGGGCGGCGCCTTGCGCGCCGAGGGCCTGGAGGTGGCGGGGGCGGGCACGGGCGGCGAGCTGGCCAGCAAGTTCGACCTCACGCTGTACGTGGGGGAAGGGAATGGGGTGATCCACGTCACCCTGGCCTACGCCGCCGACCTCTTCGACGCGCCGCGGATGCGCGCGCTCCTGGCGCAGCTCGAAGGCGTGCTCCGCCACGCCGCGGCCGCGCCGGAGACCCGCATCGGCGCGCTGTCGCTGGCGACGGAAGCGGCGCGCGGCATCCTTCCCGACCCGGCCGAGCCGCTGGACGAGAGCTGGCGCGGCGCCGTGCACGAGGTTTTCGCCGCACGGGCGATGGCGACGCCCGACGCGCTGGCCGTGGAGGACCCGCGCGAGCGGTGGACGTACGCCGAGCTGAACGCGGCGACGGACCGCATCGCCCGCAGCCTCGCCGGCCACGCCATCGGAGACGGCAACGTGGTGGCGATCACCGGCCATCGCAGCGCCGCGCTGGTGCGCGCGCTGCTGGGGACGATGAAGAGCGGCGCCGCATTCCTGGTGCTGGATCCGTCGTATCCCGCGGCGCGCCTGGCCGAGTACGTCCGCATCGCGCGCCCCGCCGCGCACATCCACCTTTCCGCCGCCGGCGACCTGCCGCGCGAGGCGATCGATCAGCTCGCGGAATTCATCCGCACGACCGTCGTCCTCCACCCGCGGAGCGAAGAGCCCGCGGACGCGATGGATTCGGTCGGTGATCCGCTGAACGTGGAAGTCGGCCCGGATACGCTGGCGTACCTCTCCTTCACGTCGGGGACCACGGGGACGCCGAAGGCGGTGATGGGGCGGCACTCGTCGCTCACGCACTTCACGCCGTGGCTGGCGGCGGAGTTCGGCCTCCGTGCCTCCGACCGCTTCAGCCTCCTCTCCGGCTTGGCGCACGACCCGCTGCACCGCGACGTCTTCACCCCGCTCCAGCTTGGCGCGGCGATCGTCGCGCCGGAGCCGGACGAGATCGGCACCCCCGGCTACCTCGCGCGGTGGATGCGCGAGGCGGGCGTCACCGTGGCGCATCTGACCCCCGCGATGGGTCAGCTGTTGGCGGATGCGGGAGAGGGCGAGCGGATCGATTCGCTGCGCCGCGCCTTCTTCGTGGGCGACGTCCTCCGCCGCGCCGACGTGCAGCGGCTGGTTGACCTGGCGCCGGGCCTGACGGTCATCAACTACTACGGTTCGACCGAGACGCAGCGGGCCGTCAGCTACCACGTGGTCGATCCCGAAGCCGAGCAGAAGGAGATTATCCCCCTCGGACGCGGGATCCCCGCGGTGCAGCTCCTCGTCCGCAACGCCGCGGGGGAGATCGCCGGGATCGGCGAGGTGGGCGAGATCTGGCTGCGCTCGCCGCACCTGGCGGCCGGCTACCTGGGCGATGCGGCGCTGACCGCCTCGCGCTTCGTAGCCAACCCGTGGACGGGACAGGCGCGCGACCGGCTCTACCGCACCGGCGACCTGGGCCGCTACCGCCCCGACGGCGAGGTGGAGCCGCTGGGCCGTGCCGACCAGCAGGTGAAGGTGCGCGGCTTCCGCGTGGAGTTGGGCGAGGTGGAGAGCGCCTTGGCGTCGCATGCCGCGGTGAAGGAGGCCGCGGTGATCGCGCGGGAGGCGGACGCGGGCGACCGGCGGCTGGTGGCGTACTGGGTCCCGGCGGACGACGACGCTCGCGCGGAATCCGCCGAGCTCCGGGCGCACCTGAAGGCGCTGCTGCCCGAATACATGGTCCCGTCCGCCTGCGTGCGGCTGGAGCGGCTTCCGCTGACGGCGAACGGCAAGCTCGACCGCAAGGCACTGCCGGCGCCGGAACCGGCCGCGACGGATGCGCGCTCCGCTGCGCCGCGCACGCCCACGGAGGAGATCCTGGCGCAGCTCTGGGCCGAGGTGCTGCGCATGGAATCCGTGGGCGTGGACAACGACTTCTTCGCGCTGGGGGGGCACTCGCTGCTGGCGACGCGGCTCCTGGCGCGGGTGCAGAACGCGCTGGGCGTGGTCCTTCCGCTGCGCGCGGTCTTCGAAGGCCCCACCGTAGCGGAGCAGGCCGCGCGGGTGGAGGCGCTGCGGCAGGGCGGCGCGCGCGTGCTGACGCCGGTGCTGCCGGTCGATCGTGATCGCCCCCTCCCGCTCTCGTTCGCGCAGGAGCGCCTCTGGTTCCTGGATCGGCTGGAGGGCGGAAGCGCCGCCTACAACCTTCCCGCCGCGCTGCGCCTGGGCGGCGCGCTGGACGTGGACGCGCTGGAGCGGAGCCTGGGGGAGATCGTCCGCCGCCACGAGTCGCTTCGCACCGTCTTCCGCGAGGGGGAGGGAGGCGCGGTGCAGGTGATTGCGCCCTTCGCCGGCTTCACGCTTCCCGTCGACGACCTGTCGGGGCTGCACGAGGCGGCGCGCGAGGAGGTGCGGCGGCGGGCGCGGGAGGACGCGGCGCGTCCGTTCGACCTTGCCGAGGGGCCGCTCTTCCGGGCCGCGCTGCTGCGGGTATCGGACGAGGAGCACGTCCTGTTGCTGTGCATCCACCACATCGTGAGCGACGGGTGGAGCAGCGGCGTCCTCCTGCGCGAGCTGTCGGCGCTGTACGGGGCCTTCTCGCGCGGCGAGGGAGATCCGCTCCCGCCGCTGCCGGTGCAGTACGCGGACTACGCCGTGTGGCAGCGCGAGCAGCTGCGGGGCGAGGGGCTCGACCGCCAGATCAGCTACTGGAAGGAGCGCCTGACGGGCGCGCCGGCGCTGCTGGAGCTGCCCACCGACCGGCCCCGGCCGCCGGTGCAGTCGCACCACGGCGCGCGGGAAAGGTTCGACCTGCCGCTCGCGCTGCTCGACCGCCTCCAGGCGCTGGGCCGCGGCGAGGGCGCCACGCTGTACATGGTGATGCTGGGCGCCTTCCAGCTGCTGCTGGCGAAGTACAGCGGGAGCGAGGACGTTGTCGTCGGATCGCCGATAGCCGGGCGCACGCGGCGCGAGGTGGAGGATCTGATCGGCTTCTTCGCCAACACGCTCGTGCTGCGTACCGACCTCTCGGGCGACCCGAGCTTCCGCGAGCTGCTGGGGCGCGTGCGCGAGGGGACGCTGGGTGCGTACGAGCACCAGGAGGTGCCGTTCGAGCGGCTGGTGGCCGAGCTGCAGCCCGAGCGCTCGCTCAGCCACTCGCCGCTCTTCCAGGTGATGTTCATCCTCCAGAACGCCGACCGCTCCGGCGCCGGCCTCGCGGGGCTGCGGATGGACGGGATGGGCGCGGAGGTGGAGACCAGCCGGTTCGATCTGTCGCTCACGGCCGTCCCGCACGACGACGGCGTCCGCGGCGTGATGGAGTACAGCACCGCCCTGTTCGACCGCTCCACCATCCGCCGGATGCTGGGGCACCTGCAGCGTGTGCTGGAGCAGGTCGCCGCGGATGCGGACGTCCGGCTCTCGCGGCTGGAGCTGCTCGGCCCGGGGGAGCGCGCGCGGGTGCTGGAGGAGTGGAACCGGACGGAGGCCGAGTATCCGGCGGAGCTGTGCATCCACCAGCTGTTCGAGGCGCAGGCTGCGCGCACGCCCGAAGCGGCCTCGGTCGTCTTCGAAGACGAGACGCTGAGCTACGCGGAGCTGAACGCGCGGGCGAACCGGTTGGCGCATCACCTCCGCTCGCTGGGCGTGGGGCCGGACGCGCGGGTGGCGGTCTGCGTGGAGCGGAGCGCGGAGATGGTCGTCGCCCTGCTGGCCATCATGAAGGCGGGCGGGGCGTACGTGCCGCTCGACCCGTCGTATCCGGCGGAGCGGCTGCGCTACGTCCTCCAAGACAGCGCGCCCGCGGCCGTGCTCACGCAGCGCTCGCTGGACGGGGTGGAGTCGCTGTTCGCGGGTGTCGAGGCGCCGGTGATCGACCTGGAGGGCGCGGAGTGGGCGCGGTGCCCGGAGACGGACCCGGAGCGCGGCGCGCTCACGCCGGCGCACCTCGCGTACGTGATCTACACCTCCGGAAGCACCGGCCGCCCCAAGGGGGTCGCCGTCCCACACCGCGGCGTGGTCAACCTCCTCCGCTCGATGCGCGAGACCGTGGGGATGGAGCCCGCCGATCGCCTGCTGGCGGTCACCACGTACGCCTTCGACATCTCCGTGCTGGAGCTCTTCCTCCCCCTCCTGCACGGCGCGCGAGCCATCGTGCTGCCGCGGGAGCGGGCCGCCGACCCGGCGGCGCTGGCGGAGGCGATCCGGGCGTACGCGCCCACGGTGATGCAGGCCACGCCCGCCACCTGGCGGATGCTGGTGCAGTCCGGGTGGGAAGGCGCGCCGGAGATGCGGGCGCTCTGCGGCGGCGAGGCGCTCCCGGCGGAGCTCGCGTCGGCGCTGCGCGGCCGGGTGGGCGCGCTCTGGAACGTATATGGGCCTACGGAGACCACCATCTGGTCGACGTCCGAGGCAGTCCGCGGTGATTCCGCCGGCGCCGGCGGGCACGTGCCGGTCGGGCGGCCGGTGGCGAACACGCGCGTCTACGTCCTGGGCGAGGGGGGCGAGCCGGTGCCGGTGGGTGTGGCGGGCGAGCTCCACATCGGGGGCGCGGGGGTGGTGCGCGGCTACCTGGGGCGCCCGGGGCAGACGGCGGAGCGCTTCGTCCCCGATCCCTTCTCGGCGCAAGGCGGCGCACGGCTCTACCGCACGGGCGACCGGGCGCGGTGGCGGCCGGACGGAACCATCGAGTTCCTGGGCCGCACCGACTTCCAGGTGAAGGTGCGCGGCTTCCGCATCGAGCCGGGCGAGATCGAGGCGCGGCTGGCGGAGCACCCGGGCGTGCGCGAGGCGGTGGTGATGGCGCGCGAGGACGTGCCGGGCGACGTGCGGCTGGTGGCGTACGTGATCGGCGAAGCGGACGCGGAGTCGCTGCGCGCGCACCTCTCCGCAACGCTCCCGGAGTACATGGTCCCCGCGGCGTACGTACGCCTGGACGCGCTGCCGCTCACCCCGAACGGGAAGCTGGACCGCAAGGCGCTGCCGGCCCCGGAGGGAGGCGCGTACGCGTCGCGGGAGTACCAGGCGCCGGTGGGGAAGGTTGAGGTGGCGCTCGCGGAGATCTGGGCCGAGCTGCTGAGAGTGGAGCGGGTGGGGCGGCGGGGCCACTTCTTCGAGCTGGGCGGCCACTCGCTCCTTGCGGTGCAGGTCGTTTCGCGGGTGCGGCAGGTATTGGGGCTGGAGGTCGCGCTGGGGGAGATGTTCACCCGGCCCGTGCTGGCCGATTTCGCGCGCGGGCTGGCGACGGCGGCGCGGTCGGAGCTGCCGCCGATCGAGCCGGTGGAGCGGGCCGGCCGGCTCCCGCTCTCCTTCGCCCAGCAGCGGCTCTGGTTCCTGGAGCAGCTCGGCGGCCTGGGCGGCACGTACCACATCCCCATGCGGATGCGGCTGCAGGGAGAGCTGGACCGGGGAGCGCTGCGGCGCGCGCTGGACGCGATCGTCGCGCGCCACGAGGCGCTGCGCACCACCTTCGCGCAGGTAAACGGGGTCCCCGAGCAGCGGATCGCGCCGGCCGGCACCGGGTTCCGGCTCGCGGAGCACGACCTGGGCGGGCACGCCGACGCGCAGGCGGAGCTCGGCCGGCTGCTGGCCGAAGAAGCGCATGCGCCCTTCGACCTGGAGCGGGGGCCGCTCATCCGCGGCCGCCTGATCGGCGTATCCCCGGGCAATCACCTCCTTTCGGTGACGATGCACCACATCGTCAGCGATGCCTGGTCGGTGGAGCTGTTCACCCGCGAGCTGGGCGAGCTCTACAACGCGTTCCGCCGCGGCGAGTCCGATCCCCTTCCCGCGCTGCCGGTGCAGTACGCCGACTACGCGGCGTGGCAGCGTCGCTGGGTGGAGGGAGAGGTTCTCCAGGCGCAGGCGGAGTACTGGACGGAGACGCTCTCCGGCGCGCCCGAGCTGCTGGAGCTCCCCACCGACCATCCGCGCCCGGCGCAGATGGACTACACGGGGGCGCGGCTCCCCGTGGAACTGGACGAGGCGCTGACGGCCGGCCTGAAGGCGCTGGGCCAGCGTGAAGGCACCACCCTCTTCATGACCGTGCTGGCAGGCTGGGCCGCGGTGCTGGGCCGGCTGTCGGGCCAGCGCGACGTGGTCGTGGGCACCCCCACCGCCAACCGTGGCCGCATCGAGATCGAGGGGCTGATCGGCTTCTTCGTGAACACGCTGGCGGTGCGCGTGGATCTCGCCGGCTCCCCCTCCGTCGCGGAGGTGCTGGCGCGGGTGAAGGAGCGGGCGCTGGGGGCGCAGCAGAATCAGGACATCCCGTTCGAGCAGGTGGTGGAGCTGGTGCAGCCGGTGCGCAGCATGGCGCACAGCCCGCTCTTCCAGGTGATGTTCGGGTGGCAGAACGCTTCGCGCGGCGGGCTGGAGCTGCCGGGGCTCACGCCCGGCTCGTCGGGCTCGTCGGGATCGACAGGATCGACAGGATCGACAGGATCGACAGGATCGGCGGCGTCGACAGGATCGATGGGATCGGCGGGATCGGTGTCGGAAGTGGCATCGGAAGCGGCGGCGAAGTTCGACCTGTCGCTCGACCTGTCGGAGCGGGACGGGCGCATCATCGGAAGCGTGACGTACGCGGCCTCGCTCTTCGATCGGGCGACGGTGGAGCGGCACGTGGGCTACCTGCGCCGCGTGCTGGAGGCGATGGTGGCGGACGAGCGGCAGCCGGTGGACCGGCTGGCGCTGCTCCCCGAGCACGAGCGCCGGCAGGTGGTGGAGGCGTGGAACGCGACGGACGCGGAGTACCCGGCCGGCGCGTGCGTCCACGAGCTGTTCGAGGCGCAGGCGGAGCGCACGCCCGGCGCGGTGGCCGTGGCCTTCGAGGATCGCTCGCTCACCTATGCGGAGTTGAACCAGCGGGCGAACCGGCTGGCGCACCACCTTCGCGAGCGCGGCGTCGGCCCCGACGTGCGGGTGGGGATCTGCGTGGAGCGGAGCGCGGAGATGGTGGTCGCGCTGCTGGCCGTGATGAAGGCGGGCGGGGCGTACGTGCCGCTCGACCCGGCCCACCCGGCCGAGCGGCTGGAGTCGATGCTGGCCGACAGCGCGCCCGTGGCGGTGCTGGCGCAGAAGCACCTCCGGGACCGGATCGGGAACACCGGCGTGCCGGTGCTGGAGATCGACGCCGGCAGGCCGGAGTGGGCCGACCACCCCGCGACCGACCTGGCGATCGAGGGACTGACGCCGGCGCACCTGGCGTACGTCATGTACACCTCCGGCTCCACCGGCCGCCCCAAGGGCGTCGCCGTCCCGCACCGCGGCGTGGTCAACCTCCTCCGCTCGATGCGCGAGACCGTGGGGATGGAGCCCGCGGATCGTCTGCTGGCGGTCACCACGTACGCCTTCGACATCTCGGTGCTGGAGCTCTTCCTCCCGCTCCTCCACGGCGCGCGAGCCATCGTGCTGCCGCGGGAGCGTTCCGCCGACCCTGCGGCGCTGGCGGAGGCGATCCGGGCCTACGCGCCCACGGTGATGCAGGCCACGCCGGCCACCTGGCGGATGCTGGTGCAGTCGGGGTGGGAAGGCGCGCCGGAGATGCGGGCGCTCAGCGGCGGCGAAGCGCTCCCGGCGGAGCTCGCGTCGGCGCTGCGCGGCCGGGTCGGCGCGCTCTGGAACGTGTACGGGCCGACGGAGACCACGATCTGGTCGACGACCGAGGCGGTCCGCGGCGATTCCGCCGGGACTGCTGGCGGGCACGTGCCGGTCGGGCGGCCGGTGGCGAACACGCGCGTCTACATCCTGGCCGAGGGGGGCGACCCGGTGCCGGTGGGAGTGGCGGGCGAGCTCCACATCGGCGGCGCGGGGGTGGTGCGCGGCTACCTGGGGCGCCCGGGGCAGACGGCGGAGCGCTTCATTCCCGATCCGTTCTCGGCACGGGGCGGCGCACGGCTCTACCGGACGGGTGACCGGGCGCGGTGGCGGCCGGACGGAACCATCGAGTTCCTGGGCCGCACCGACTTCCAGGTGAAGGTGCGCGGCTTCCGCATTGAGCCGGGCGAGATCGAGGCGCGGCTGGCCGAGCACCCGGGCGTGCGCGAGGCGGTGGTGATGGCGCGCGAGGACGTGCCGGGCGACGTGCGGCTGGTGGCGTACGTGATCGGCGAAGCGGACGCGGAGTCGTTGCGCGCGCACCTCTCCGCCACGCTCCCGGAGTACATGGTGCCGGCGGCGTACGTGCGGCTGGAGAAGCTTCCGCTCACCCCCAACGGGAAGCTGGACCGCAAGGCGCTGCCTGCCCCGGAGGGAGGCGCGTACGCGTCGCGGGAGTACGAGGCGCCGGTGGGGAAGGTCGAGGTGGCGCTCGCGGAGATCTGGGCCGAGCTGCTGAGGGTGGAGCGGGTGGGGCGGCGCGACCACTTCTTCGAGCTGGGCGGCCACTCGCTGCTGGCGGTGCAGGTCGTCTCGCGGGTGCGGCAGGAGATGCAGGTGGAGCTCGCGCTGGCCGCCGTGTTCGAGAAGCCCGTGCTCTCCGCGCTCGCCGAATGGATCGTGGAGCAGCGGCTCGCCCGGTTCGACCCCGAAACCCTTGCACGGCTCGCGAAGCTCGTCCGCGAGCCCGGCGCGTGAGCCGCGCCGGCCCAGCCGGGCCAAGAACGTCCGCCCGGCTGGGCCGGCCAGGCCCGCTCCGCCATCCGGGAGGTGCAACGCCACCTCGCCCGCACCCACGCAACCCAGGCTGTAGTTCTTGGACATGCTGAACCCCTCGACCGCCGAGCGCCTGGCGCTCTCCACGGCCATCGCCCCGATGCAGGCCGCGGCGGAGTACTGGACGGCGATGCTCTCCGACGCCCCCCGGCTGCTGGAGCTGCCCACCGACCATGCGCGCCCGGCGCGGCAGGACAGCGCCGGCGCCCGCGTGGAGTTGGAGCTGGGCGAGGCGTTGAGCGCCGGGCTCGAAGCGCTCTCGCGGCGGCACGGGGTTACGCTGTACATGACGCTCCTGGCCGCGTGGGCGGTGGTGCTGAGCCGGCTTTCGGGGCAGGCTGACGTGGTCATCGGCACGCCCGCGGCAGGCCGCGGGCGTCGCGAGGCCGAGGGGGCGGCTGGCTCCGTCGCCAACCTCCTCGCGATCCGCATCGGCCTCTCCGGCGCGCCCACCGTGGCGGAGCTGCTGGAACGGGTGAAGGAGCGGGCGCTGGGGGCGCGGCGCCACCAGGGCCTCCTCTTCGAGCAGGTGGTGGAGCTGCTGCAACCGGCGCGCACCCTGTCGCACCACCCGCTGTTCCAGGTGACGTTCGAGTGGGAGAACACGCCCGGGGGCGACGCGCTGCCGCTTCCGGCGGCGGATGCGGGCGCCGGCGGCGTGGAGGGCGTGGGTCCGGAATCCGCGCAGGCACAGGCGAAGTTCGACCTCTCCCTCGCGTTGGGCGAACGGGAGGGGCGGATCGCCGGCAGCGTGACGTATGCGACGGCGCTCTTCGCACGGGCGACGGTGGAGCGCTGGGCCGGCTACCTGCGCCGGGTGCTGGAGGAGATGGCCGCGGACGGCACGCAGCCCGTCGACCGGCTGGAACTGCTCCCCGCCGAGGAGCGGGCGCGGGTAGTGGTGGAGTGGAACCGGACGGAGGCGGAGTATCCGCGCGAGTCGTGCATCCACGCGCTCTTCGAGGCGCAGGCGCGGTGGACGCCGGCCGCGGTGGCCGTGGAATACGAGGGCCGCGCGCTGGCGTACGCCGAGCTGAACGCGCGGGCGAACCGGCTGGCGCACCACCTCCGCGCTATGGGCGTGGGCCTGGACGTCCGGGTGGCGCTCTGCGTGGAGCGCGGGGTGGAGATGGTGGTGGCGATGCTGGCCGTGCTCAAGGCCGGCGGAGCGTACGTCCCGCTGGACCCAGCGTACCCCGACGAGCGGCTGCGCTACATGCTGGCCGACAGCCGTCCCGCGGTGCTGCTGGCGTCGCGCCCGCAGGCGGCGCGGTTCGCGGCGGCCGGCGTGCCGGTGCTCGACCCCGCGGATGACGCGGCGTGGGCGCATCTCCCCGTCACCGATCTATCGACGGCGGGGCTCTCGCCCGACCACCTCTGCTACGTCATCTACACCTCCGGCAGCACCGGGCGCCCCAAGGGCGTGGCGGTGCCGCACCGCGGCGTGGCGAGCCTGCTGGCCAGCGTCCAGCATCGCGCGCCGATCGGCGAGGGCGACGGGTGCGGCGTGTGGACCAGCCCCAGCTTCGACGTCTCGGTCTACGAGATCTTCTCCGCGCTGCTGGCCGGCGGGCGGCTCTGCATCCCGCGCGACCCGGTGCGGCTGGAGGCGGGCGCCTTTCTCGACTGGATGGAGGCGCGCGACGTCCGAAGCGCCTACCT
Source organism: Longimicrobium sp. (assembly GCA_035691085.1). Taxonomy (GTDB): domain Bacteria; phylum Gemmatimonadota; class Gemmatimonadetes; order Longimicrobiales; family Longimicrobiaceae; genus Longimicrobium. The sequence continues at coordinate 10,288 of DASSJS010000474.1, read as the reverse complement.
GCCGCCGTACTTCCTCCCCGAGCTGCGTGACCGCGTCACCCGGTCGCCCGGGCGAACCCGGCTGCACCGCCTGCTGGTGGGGGTGGAGCCTATCGCCGAGCCGCTGCTGGCCGAGATCCGGCGGAGCGTCCCCGGGCTGCGGGTCATCAACGGCTACGGGCCGACGGAAACCACCATCTGCGCCACCCTGCACGACGTGCCCGAGACGGCGCGGGGCGAGCGGATGACGCCGATCGGCCCGCCGGCGGCCAACACCCGGGTGTTCGTGCTGGACGGGCGGATGCGGCCGGTGCCGGTCGGCGTGGTGGGCGAGCTGTACGTGGGCGGCGCCGGGGTGGCGCGCGGATACCTCGGCCGCCCGGCGCTGACCGCGGAGCGTTTCGTCCCCGACCCGCTCTCGGGCGAGCCGGGCGCGCGGCTGTACCGCACGGGCGACCTGGGCCGCTGGCTGCCGGAGGGCGCGCTGGCGTTCGCCGGCCGCACCGACGTGCAGGTGAAGGTCCGCGGCTACCGCGTGGAGCCCGGCGAGATCGAGGCGCGGCTGCTGGAGCACCCGGCGGTGCGCGAGGCCGTGGTCCTGGCGCGAGAGGACGCGCCGGGCGAGAAGCGGCTGGTGGCGTACGTGGCCGGCGATGAGGCGGAGCCGGAACTGCTCCGCGCGCACCTGGCCGAGCGGCTCCCCGAGCACATGGTCCCCGCGGCGTACGTGCGGGTGGACGCGCTTCCGCTCACGCCCAACGGGAAGGTCGACCGCGGGGCGCTCCCCGCGCCCGGGGGCGACGCGTTCCCGGCGCGCGGGTACGAGGCGCCGTCCGGCGGGGCCGAGGAGGCGCTGGCCGAGATCTGGTCCGCCGTGCTGGGGGTGGAGCGGGTGGGGCGGCGCGACCACTTCATGGTGCTGGGCGGGCACTCGCTCCGCGGCGTGCAGGTGATCTCCCGCGTGCGGGCCGCGCTGGGGGTGGAGGTGCCGCTCGCGGCGCTCCTGGGGCGGCCCGTGCTGGCCGACTTCGCGCGCGAGGTGGAGACGGCCGCCCGCTCCGAGGCGGCGGCGATCGTGCCCGTGGACCGGGCCGTGGCGATCGCGCCGTCATTCGCGCAGCAGCGGCTCTGGTTCCTGGAGCAGCTGGGGGGGATGGGCGCGGCGTACCACATCCCGATGAGCCTGCGCCTGCGGGGAGCGCTGGGCCGCGGCGCGCTGAAGCGGGCGCTGGATCGCATCGTCGCGCGGCACGAGGCGCTGCGGACGACCTTCCCGGCGGTGGATGGCGAGCCCGTCCAGCGCATCGCCCCGGTCGAGGAGAGCGGGTTCCGGCTGGTGGAGCACGACCTCCACGCCTCGGCCGACGCGGAGGGCGAGCTGTGCCGCCTGATGGACGAGGAGGGGGCGGCGCCGTTCGACCTGGCGCGCGGGCCGCTGATCCGCGGCCGGCTGGTGCGGATGGCCGCGGACGACCACGTGCTGCTGCTGACGATGCACCACATCGTCTCCGACGGCTGGTCGATGGGGGTGCTGCACCGCGAGCTGGGCGCGCTGTACACGGCCTTCACCCAGGGCGAGGCCGATCCGCTCCCGCCGCTGCCGGTGCAGTACGCCGACTACGCGGCGTGGCAGCGCCGCTGGGTGGAGGACGAGGTCCTGCAGGCGCAGGCGGAGTACTGGCGCCAGGCGCTGGCGGGCGCGCCGGAGCTGCTGGAGCTTCCCGCCGACCATCCACGCCCCGCGCGGCAGGACTTCACGGGTGCGTCGGTGAAGGTGGAGCTGGGCGAGGCGCTGGCGGCCGGGCTGAAGGCGCTGGGCGCGCGGCATGGCGCGACGCTCCACATGACGCTGCTCGCCGGGTGGGCGGCCGTGCTCGCCCGGCTGTCGGGCCAGGGCGAGGTCGTGGTCGGCACGCCATCGGCCAACCGGGGGCGGAGCGAGATCGAGGGATTGATCGGCTTCTTCGTCAACACGCTGCCGGTGCGCGTGGACCTGTCGGGTTCGCCCAGCGTGGCGGAGCTGCTGGGGCGGGTGAGGGAGCGCGCCCTGGGCGCCCAGCACCACCAGGACATCCCGCTGGAACAGGTGGTGGAGCTGGTGCAGCCGGTACGCAGCCTGGCGCACACCCCGCTCTTCCAGGTGATGTTCGCCTGGCAGAACGCGCCCGGCGGAAGCCTGGAGCTGCCGGGGCTGGCACTGGGCCCGCTGGCCCCGGCGGGCTCCGGGGGCTCGCCGTCACGGGTGGCCGCGAAGTTCGACCTCGTGCTGGCGCTCTGGGAGGAGGGCGGGCGGATCGAGGGGGTGGTGGAGTACGCCACCGCCCTGTTCGAGCGGGAGACGGTGGAGCGCTGGGTGGGCTACCTGCGGCGGGTGCTGGAAGGGATGGCGGCCGGCGAGCGGGAGCGCGTGGAGCGGCTGGGCCTGCTCCCCGCGGCCGAGCGGCGGCGGGTGGTGGAGGAGTTCAACGACGCGCGGGTGAAGGCCCCGCGCGAAGGGTTCGTGCACGAGCGCTTCGAAGCCCAGGTGGAGCGCACGCCCGGCGCGGCCGCGCTCGTCTTCGAAGGCGAGACGCTGAGCTACGCGGAGCTGAACGCGCGGGGGAACCGGCTGGCGCACCACCTCCGCGCCCTGGGCGTGGGGCCCGACATGCGGGTGGGGATCTGCCTGGAGCGGGGGCTGGAGATGGTGGTGGGGGTGCTGGGGGTGCTCAAGGCGGGCGGGGCGTATCTCCCGCTCGATCCGGCGTATCCCGGAGAGCGGCTGCGCTACATGCTGGACGACGGTTCGCCCGCGGCGCTCCTCACCGAGCCCGCGCTGCGCCCCCTGTTCGCCGGCGCCACTCTCCCGGTGATCGAGCTCGGGGCACCGGGCGCGGCGTGGGACGAGCGGCCGGCCGGCAACCCGCCGCGGGGCGGCCTGGAGCCCGGGCACCTGGCGTACGTGATCTACACCTCGGGCTCCACCGGCCGCCCCAAGGGCGTTCGGGTGCCGCACGGAAGCCTCGCCGCCACGCTGGCCGTGGCGGGCGATGCGTTCGGGTTGGGCGCGGGCGACCGCGTGCCCTCGCTTGCCTCCTTCGCCTTCGACATCTGGCTGTTCGAGACGATCCTCCCCCTCCTGGCAGGCGGCAGCGTGCGTCTGGTCCCGCGGGAGCGGGTGCCCGACGTGCCGCGGCTGGTGGACGACCTGGCCGGGTGCACCGCGCTGCACGCCGTGCCGGCGCTGATGCGCCGCATCGTGGAGGAGGTGCGCGCCACGCCCGGGGGCGTCCTCGGCGCCCTGCGCCACGCCTTCGTGGGCGGCGACGCGGTCGCGCCCGACCTGCTGGAGGAGATGCGCTCGGCGTTCCCGGCGGCGGCGATCCACGTCATGTACGGCCCCACCGAGGCGGCGATCCTCTGCGCCGCGTACCGGCTGGGCGGGGAAGCGGCGGCGCGGCAGATGGTGGGGCGGCCGCTGGGGAACGCCACGCTCTACGTGGTGGAGCCCGGAGGGAACGTGGCGCCCGTCGGCGTTCCCGGGGAGCTGTGCCTGGGCGGCGCCAGCGTGGCGCGCGACTACCTGGGCCGGCCGGGGCTGACGGCGGAGCGCTTCGTCCCCGATCCCTTCGCCACCGAGCCCGGGGCGCGGCTCTACCGCACCGGCGACCGCGTGCGGTGGGTGGAAGTACGGGAGTCCGAACGTGCGAAGGTGCGAGAGCCGCACGGCGACGACGATTCGCGCGAGGCCGATTCCACTCTCGCACTCTCGCACTCTCGCACGTTCGCACTGGAGTTCCTTGGGCGGACCGACCACCAGGTGAAGGTGCGCGGGTTCCGCATCGAGCCGGGCGAGATCGAGGCGCGGCTCGCGGAGCACCCGGGCGTCCGCGAGGCGCTGGTGCTCGTCCGCGAGGACACGCCGGGCGAGAAGCGGCTGGTGGCCTACGTGGCCGGCGACGAGACGGCCGGGGCGGAGGTGCTGCGGGCGCATCTCTCGGAGCGCCTCCCCGAATACATGGTCCCGGCGGCGTACGTGCGCCTGGATTCGCTGCCGCTGACCCCGAACGGGAAGGTCGACCGCAAGGCGCTCCCCGTGCCCGAGGGCGACGCGTTCCCCGCGCGCGAGTACGAGGCGCCGCTGGGCGCGGCGGAGGAGGCGGTCGCGGCGATCTGGGCGGAGCTGCTGGGCGCGGAGCGGGTAGGCCGGCGCGGCCACTTCTTCGAGCTGGGCGGGCACTCGCTGCTGGCGGTGCGCGTGGTCTCGCGGGTGCGGCAGGCGCTGGGCGTGGAGGCCTCGCCGCGCGACGTGTTCGAGCGGCCCGTGCTGGCCGACTTCGCGCGTGGGGTGCGGACGGCCGCGCAGGCCGAGACGATGGCGATCGCGCCCGTGGACCGCACCGCCGCGATCCCACTGTCCTTCGCGCAGCTGCGGCTCTGGTTCCTGGAGCAGCTGGGGGACCTGGGCAGCACCTACCAGCTCCCCATGAGCCTGCGGCTGCGGGGAGAGCTGGACCGCGGCGCGCTGGCGCGGTCGCTGGACCGCATCGTGGCCCGCCACGAGGCGCTGCGCACCTCCTTCCCCACGGTGGATGGCGAGCCGGTCCAGCGCATCGCCCCGGCCCAGGAGAGCGCCTTCCGGCTGGTGGAGCACGACCTCCGCGCCTCGGCCGGCGCGGAGGGCGAGCTGCGCCGCCTCGTGGCGGACGAGGCGAGTGCGCCTTTCGACCTGGAGCGGGGGCCGCTGGTCCGCGGGCGGCTGGTGCGCATGGCGGCGGACGACCACGTGCTGCTGCTGACCATCCACCACATCGTCTCCGACGGCTGGTCGATGGGCTTGCTGTACCGCGAGCTGGGCGCGCTGTACGCCGCCTTCGCCCGCGGCGAGCCCGATCCGCTCCCGCCGCTGCCGGTGCAATACGCCGATTACGCGGCCTGGCACCGCCGCTGGGTGGACGGCCCGGTGCTGGAGGCGCAGGCGGAGTACTGGGCCGAGACGCTGGCCGGCGCCCCGGAGCTGCTGGAGCTGCCCGCGGACCGCCCGCGCCCGGCGCGGCAGGATTTCGCGGGTGCGTCGCTGAAGGTGGAGTTCGACGCGGGGCTGGCCGCGGCGCTCAAGGCGCTGTCGCAGCGGCACGGCGCCACGCTCTACATGACGCTGCTGGCCGGGTGGGCGGCCGTCCTCTCCCGCCTGTCGGGGCAGGACGACGTGGTCATCGGCACTCCATCGGCCAACCGGGGGCGGAGCGAGATCGAGGGATTGATCGGCTTCTTCGTCAACACGCTCCCGGTGCGGGTGGACCTTTCCGGCGCGCCCACGGTGGCACAGGCGCTGGGGCGGGTGAAGGCGCGCGCGCTGGAGGCGCAGCAGAACCAGGACATCCCCTTCGAGCAGGTGGTGGAGCGGGTGCAGCCGGCGCGGAGCCTGGCGCACAGCCCCCTCTTCCAGGTGATGTTCGCCTGGCAGAACGCACCCGCGGGCCGCCTGGAGCTGCCGGGGCTGAGCCTGGCCCCCGCCGATGCCGCGCCGCACGTGACCGCCAAGTTCGACCTGCTGCTGGCGCTGTGGGAGGATGATGGCCGGATCGCCGGTGAGGTGGAGTACGCCACCGCGCTGTTCGACGGGGCGACGGTGGAGCGCTGGCTGGGCTACCTGCGCCGCGTGCTGGAGGCGATGGCCGCGGACGACGGCCTGGGCATCGACCGTCTGCCCATGCTCGCCGAGGCCGAGCGCCGGCTGGTGCTGCGGGAGTGGAACGCGACCGATGCGGCGTACCCGCGCGACGCGTGCGTCCACGAGCTCGTGGAAGCGCAGGTGGAGCGCACGCCGGGCGCGGTGGCGGTGGTGTTCGAGGGCGAGGGGGTGACGTACGCGGAGCTGAACGCGCGGGCGAACCGGCTGGCGCACCACCTCCGCGGGCTCGGCGTCGTTCCGGACGCGCGGGTGGGGATCTGCGTGGAGCGCAGCGTGGAGATGGTGGTGGGGCTGGTGGGCATCCTGAAGGCCGGCGGCGCCTACGTTCCGCTCGACGCCAGCTACCCGGTGGAGCGGCTCCGCAACATGCTCGAGGACAGCGCCCCCGCCGTCCTCCTGACGCACCCGCCCCTGGCCGGCACCGTGGCCGAGCTGTCGGCGGGCTCCGCCGTCCCGGTGCTCGATCTCACCAAGGACGCGGTGTGGTCGGATCAGCCGGAGACGAATCCCGGCCGCGTCGGCGTCGGGCCGCGGAACCTGGGGCACGTCCTCTTCACGTCGGGGTCCACCGGCCGGCCCAAGGGGGTGATGCTGGAGCACGGGAGCCTGGTGAACCGGCTGGCGTGGATGCAGGGCCGGTACCGGATGACGCCGGACGAGGCGCTGCTGCAGAAGACGCCGTTCTCCTTCGACGTCTCGTTCTGGGAGTTCTTCTGGCCGCTGATGGTGGGCGCCCGGGTGGTGATGGCGCGCCCCGGCGGCCACCGCGACCCGGCATACCTGGTGGAGGTCATCCGCCGCGAGGGCGTCACCCACGCGCACTTCGTCCCCTCGATGCTCCCGCTCTTCCTGGAGCACCCCGACGCGGCGAAGTGCACCGGGCTCCTCCGCGTCCCCGTGAGCGGCGAGGCGGTCTCGTCCGCGCTCGTCCGCCACTTCCACCAGCGGCTGCCGGGGGTGGAGCTCACCAACCAGTACGGGCCCACGGAGTCGGGCGAGGTGACGGAGTGGAAGTGCGACCCCGCCGCGGAGCGGGTCTCCATCGGCCGCGCGATCCACAACTCGGCGGTCTACGTGCTGGACCGCGCCGGCGAGCCGGTGCCCGTGGGCGTGGCGGGCGAGCTGTTCATCGGCGGCGTGGCGGTGGCGCGCGGCTACCTGGGCCGGCCGCGGCTGACGGCGGAGCGCTTCGTCCCCGACCCCTTCGGCGAGCCCGGCGCGCGGCTGTACCGCACCGGCGACCTGTGCCGCTGGCTGGCGGACGGGACGCTGGAGTACCTGGGGCGCACCGACTTCCAGGTGAAGGTCCGCGGCTTCCGCGTGGAGCCCGGCGAGATCGAGGCGCGGCTGGCCGCGCACCCCGGCGTGCGCGAGGCGGTGGTGCTCGCGCTGGATGACGGCGCCGGCGGGAAGCGGCTGGCGGCGTACTTCGTGGGCGAGGCGCTGGAGAGCGAGGCGCTCCGCGCGCACTTGGCCGGGCAGCTGCCGGATTACATGGTTCCCGCGGCGTTCGTGCGGCTGGATGCGCTTCCGCTCACTCCCAACGGCAAGCTGGACCGCCGGGCGCTCCCCGCGCCCGGCGCGGACGCGTTCGCCGCGCGTGCGTACGAGGCGCCCGTGGGCGAGGCCGAGCAGGTGCTGGCCGGGATCTGGTCGGAGCTGCTGGGGGTGGAGCGGGTGGGCCGCGGCGACCACTTCTTCGCGCTGGGCGGGCACTCGCTGCTGGCGGTGCGGGTCGTCTCGCGCGTTCGGCAGGCGCTGGGCGTGGAGGCGGAGATCCGCGACCTCTTCGAGCGGCCGGTGCTGGCCGACTTCGCGCGCGGGGTGGAGACGGCCACGCGGGCCGACCTCCCGGCCATCGTTCCCGCCGAGCGCGGCGGGCGGCAGGAGCTGTCGTTCGCGCAGCAGCGGCTGTGGTTCATCAACCGGCTGGAGGGCACGCGCGGGGGCGCGGCCTACCACCTCCCCATCCGCCTGCGCCTGGGGGGCGAACTGGACCGCGAGGCGCTGATGCGGGCGCTGGCGCGGATCGTCGCCCGCCACGAGGCGCTGCGCACCACCTTCCCGGAGACGGACGGCGTCCCGGAGCAGCGGATCGCGCCGGCGGAGGCGAGTGGATTCCACCTGGTGGAGCACGACCTGGAAGGCCGGCCCGAGGCCGCGCGAGAGCTGGGCCGGCTGGTGGCGAAAGAGGTGGAGGGGCCCTTTGACCTGGCGCGCGGCCCGCTGGTCCGCGGGCGGCTGGTGCGCATGGCGGCCGGCGACCACGTGCTCCTCATCACCATGCACCACATCGTCTCCGACGGGTGGAGCCTGGGGGTCTTCGCCCGGGAGCTGGGCGCCCTGTACGGAGCCTTTCACGGCGGCAGGCCCGATCCGCTCCCGCCGCTGCCGGTACAGTACGCCGATTACGCGGCATGGCAGCGCCGGCGGATGGCGGGCGCGGCGCTGGAGGCGCAGGGAGAGTACTGGCGCGCGGCGCTGGCGGGCGCGCCGGAGCTGCTGGAGCTGCCCACGGACCGCCCGCGCCCGCCGAAGCAGGACTTCGCCGGCGCGTCGCTGGGCGTGGAGCTGGGCGAGGCGCTGGTGGCGGGGGTGTCGGCGCTCTCGCGGCGGCACGGGACCACGCCGTTCATGACGGTGCTGGCGGGGTGGGCGGTGGTGCTGGGCCGGCTCTCCGGGCAAGACGACGTGGTGGTGGGGACGCCGGCGGCGGGCCGCGGGAGCGGTGAGGTCGAGGGGCTGATCGGGTTCTTCGTCAACACGCTGGCGCTCCGGGTGGAGCTGTCGGGCGCGCCCACCGTGGCCGGGCTGCTGGCGCGGGTGCGGGAGCGGGCGCTGGAGGCCCAGCGGCACCAGGACGTCCCCTTCGAGCAGGTGGTGGAGCGGGTGCGGCCGGCGCGCAACCTGGCGCACACGCCCATCTTCCAGGCGATCCTGGCGTGGAAGGAGATGCCCGGCGAAGCGGTGGAGCTGCCGGGCCTCGACGTGGGCCCGCTGGACGCGGTGGAGGAAACGGCGGCCTACTTCGACCTGTCGCTCGGCCTGGAGCCGCGCGGCGGGCGGATCGCGGGCGAAGTGATCTACGCCACCGCGCTCTTCGACCGGGCGACCGTGGAGCGGCACGTGGGCTACCTGCGCCGCGTGCTGGAAGAGATGGCCGCCGACGACTCCAGGCCGCTCGACCGGCTGGATCTGCTCTCCGCGGCCGAGCGCCGGCGGGTGGTGGAAGAGTTCAACCGCACGCGGGTGAAGGACGCGGGCGAAGGGTTCGTCCACGAGCGCTTCGCGGCCCAGGCGGAGCGCACGCCGGAAGCGGCCGCGGTCGTCTTCGAAGCTGAGACACTGAGCTACGCGGAGCTGAACGCGCGGGCGAACCAGCTGGCGCACCACCTTCGCGCCCTGGGCGTGGGACCGGACGCACGGGTGGGGATCTGCGTGGAGCGGGGGCTGGAGATGGTGGTGGGGGTGCTGGGCGTGCTCAAGGCGGGCGGCGCGTACGTGCCGCTGGACCCGGGCTATCCCGCCGAGCGCCTGGCGTACACGCTGGCCGACAGCGCCCCAGCAGCGGTGCTCGTGCAGGCGCATCTGCGTGACCGCGTCGAAAGCGCGGACGTCCCGGTACTCGAGCTGGACGCCGCGGCGCCTGCGTGGGCAGCGCTTCCCGCGACGGACCCGGGGCCCGGCGGGCTCACGCCGCGGCACTTGGCGTACGTGATCTACACCTCGGGCTCCACCGGCCGCCCCAAGGGTGTGCGCGTGCCGCACGGGAGCCTGGGCGCCACGCTGGCCGCGGCGGAGGGCGCGTTCGGGCTCGGCGCCGGGGACCGCGTGCCGTCGCTCGCCTCCTTCGCCTTCGACATCTGGCTGTTCGAGACGATCCTCCCCCTCCTGGGCGGCGGCACCGTGCGGCTGGTCCCGCGCGAGCGGGTGCCCGACGTGCCGCGGCTGGTGGAGGACCTGGCCGGGTGCACCGCGCTGCACGCCGTGCCGGCGCTGATGCGCCGCATCGTGGAGGAGGTGCGCGCCACGCCGGGGGGCGTGCTGGGCGCCCTGCGCCACGCCTTCGTGGGCGGCGACGCGGTCGCGCCCGACCTGCTGGAGGAGATGCGCTCGGCGTTCCCGGCGGCCGCGATCCACGTGCTCTACGGACCCACCGAGGCGGCGATCATCTGCGCCGCGCACCGGCTGGGCGGGGAAGCGGCGGCGCGGCAGATGGTGGGGCGGCCGCTGGGGAACGCCACGCTCTACGTGGTGGAGCCCGGCGGGAACGTGGCGCCCGTCGGCGTACCCGGAGAGCTGTGCCTGGGCGGCGCCAGCGTGGCGCGCGACTACCTGGGGCGGCCGGGGCTGACGGCGGAGCGCTTCGTCCCCGATCCCTTCGCCGCCCAGCCGGGGGCGCGGCTCTACCGCACGGGCGACCGGGTGCGGTGGCTGGCGGACGGATCGCTGGAGTTCCTCGGCCGGACCGACCACCAGGTGAAGGTGCGCGGGTTCCGCATCGAGCTGGGCGAGATCGAGGCGCGGCTCGCGGAGTACCCGGGGGTGCGCGAGGCGGTGGTGCTCGTCCGCGAGGACACGCCGGGCGAGAAGCGGCTGGTGGCCTACGTGGCGGGCGACGAGACGGCCGCGGCG
>DASSJS010000473.1:0-29439 GCA_035691085.1 Longimicrobium sp. | reverse complement strand
GTGCAGAACAGGTCGCTGGGCGCGAACTGCCCGGCGCTGTCGGGGTCCGCCACCGGCACCGGGTGGGGGATGCGGTAGAAGGTGTTCCGCTCGGGGTCGTACACCGCCACGTTGTTCACCAGCTGGTAGTACTTCTCCAGGCTGTCGGTGGCGAAGGGGTTCCCGTTCCGGTTGAACACCCCCGTGCCCGCGGGCGGGTTGGCCGTGTCGGGGTAGGCATGCACGGGCGAGTGGTTGCGCCAGCTGCTGCCGCTGGCCCACAGCACCTTTCCGGAAGGCAGCAGCACCGCGTGCACGGTCTGCATCCCCAGCACGCGCCCGATCGCCGCGCCGTCCGCGGCCGGGATCACGGTTTCCCACCGCCCATAGAGGGCCGGGTCGGGCGTGAGCGGAGGTGTGCGGCCGGGGCTGGCCCTGGGCACGCGCTCTTCGTTCTGCGCGAGCAGGCTGCCCGGCCAAAGCCCGTGCGCGGCCGGTGCGAGGGAGAGGAGAGCAAGGGCGGCGGCGGTTCGCCGCATACGGGTGGCGAGGTGCATGAAGGGCGTCTCCCGACGGGTAAACGGATGAACATCAACCAGCACGAACTGCCCTGATAACATATCGCGACAGTTTAAATCGGCAGGTCACTCCATACAAGGGGCGTCCTCGCGCGTGCCCGGGTACAGGACGGCGGATCTGACGAAAAAAGCGTGGGTCAGTGGGCGGAAAGTTTCGAATTCTGTTGCGGTGGGCACGGCTCCTCGGATCCGTGAAGCCTGTGTGACGAACACCGCCGGGCGGGAAAACGAAAAGCCTCCCATTGCAGGGAGGCATCGTGGCTCGCGGATCGAGCCGGGCGCTCGCGGGATGCGAGTCTCTGGGTGCCGGCGGGCTGGGACGCTTTCAGCCGGCGGTGAACCCCGCGCCGGCGGACGATCGCTCGTCCTCGGGATCACCGGTGACGGCGAGGAGGACCTCGGCGGCCAGCTGCAGCACCTCGCGGGCGTTGTCGTAGCTGATCGACTCGATGGCCTGGTGCAGGGGGAGCCAGATGCACTCGGTGATCCCCTCTTCCACCTGCGGGCAGGTGTCGCCCTCGGGTGATTCGATCAGGTAGAAGTGGCAGTACTTGTGGATCAGCCGGCCGCGGAAGCGGAAGTACCAGTCGATGGTGCGCAGCTGCGGGCCCAGGCGCAGCTCGCGCAGGCCGGTCTCCTCGGCCACCTCGCGCAGCGCGGCGTCGGCGGCGGTCTCGGCGCCTTCCAGGTGGCCCTTGGGAAAGCCCCAGTGCTGGTAGCGGTCGCGGATCAGCAGCACGTGCGCGGTGCCCTGGCGCCAGCGGTAGATCACCCCGCCGGCGCTGGTCTCCACCACCGGGCGGCCTTCGCCGCCGCCACGCCCGCGCCGCCGCCGGTTAGCCACCGCCCAGCCGCTCCAGGATCTGCACCGCGTTGGTCGCCGCGCCCTTGCGGAGGTTGTCGGCCACCACCCACAGGTGGAAGGTGCGCGGGATCTCGGGGTCGCTGCGCACGCGCCCCACGAACACCTCGTTGCGCCCCGCGATCTCGTACGGGGTGGGAAAGTGCTGCGGCCCGCCCGCCATCAGGATGCCGGGGAAGACGACGAGGGCGCGGCGCAGCGAGTCGAGCGTGAGCTCCTTCTCGGTCTCCACCGTCACCTGCACGCTGTGGCCCACCTCCACGGGCACGCGCACGCAGGTGGCCACCACCGGCAGGCCGGGGATGCCGAGGATCTTGCGCGTCTCGTTGGTCATCTTGCGCTCCTCGCCCGTCCAACCCTCGTCGTCGAAGTCGCCGATCTGGGGCACCACGTTGCCGGCGATGCGGCGGGTGAAGGGGGAGCCCTCCACCGGGGCGCCCAGCTTGGCGGCGGTCAGCCCCTCGCCGGTGAGCTCGCGGCGCAGCGCCTCGCGCCCGGTCTCCCCCGCGCCGCTCACCGACTGGTAGGTGGTGGCGATCACCCGCCTGAGCCCCGCGGCGCGGCGGACGGCCTGCAGCGCCACCACCATCTGGATGGTGCTGCAGTTGGGGTTGGCGATGATCCCCTTCGGCCGGTTGGCGATGTCCTTCGCGTTCACCTCGGGCACCACCAGCGGCACTTCCGGATCCATGCGGAAGGCGCTGGAGTTGTCGATCACCACCGCGCCCTCCTCGGCGGCGCGCGGACCCCACTCCTTCGAGCGGTCGGCGCCGGCGGAGAAGAGCGCCACGTCCACGCCCTGGAACACGCCGGGGCGCGGCGTTTCCACCGTCACCTCGCGCCCGCCGAAGCGCATCACGGTCCCCGCCGAGCGCTCCGACGCCAGCAGCGTGATGCGGTCGACGCTGATCCGCCGCTCGTTCAGCACATCGAGCATGGTACGCCCCACGGCGCCCGTGGCCCCCAGAACCGCAACGTGCATCTTCGTTTATCTCCGATCCCGGCTACGATTCGAATCCATACCGGCGGACGCGGTGCGAAACCCCGGCCTCCCGTCGTCCGCCCACGCCGGCGGGTTGAAACCCGCCGCTGATCAACCCGGGTCCGCCTTCGCGAACCGCGATCCTCAACGCTGGCGCGTTACCCCGGCCATGTGAATCCCCGGTCGTCCACCGCCCGCGCCGACCCGCCCGTGAAGCCTCGCGCGGTTTGCGAGGCTTGTCGTGGTTGTTGCCGCGGCTTCAGCCGCCGGTGCGGGCGCGGTCGATCCGGCGTTTCCATGCAGCCCGCCGCCCAAGCCATTGTGGCTATGCCAGTTCCGTGCAGCGGCGGTCCGCAGGATGACACGACACGGGTCGTGTCAGCTCGAAGCCGCCGTCTCCTTGCCCAGCTCGAACGCGGCGTGCAGCGCGCGCACGGCGTCGTCCTCGCGGTCCCTGGGGACAAGAACCGTGATGGAGGTCGACGAGGTGGAGACGCCGTGCACCTCCACGCCGTGGTCCATCAGCGCGCGGTAGGCGCGGGCGTACACGCCGGGGCGGCCGGTCATCCCGTGGCCCACCATGGCGATGCGGCTCAGCCCGCGGTGCGCGGCCACGTGCCCGCCGCCGCGCCGGGCGATCTCGCCGGTCACGGCGTCGGCCTTCTCCACGTCGTCCTCGGCCACGGTGAGCTGGATCTGCATGCGGCCGTCGGCCTCGAAGGCCTCCACCACCATGTCCACGCTCACGCCGGCGCCGGCCAGCGCCTCCAGAAGCTCGGTCTGGATCGCCATCCCGGGCTGCAGCCCGCGCAGCACCAGCTTGGCCTGGCCGCCTTTGCTCGCCAGGCCCGTCACGTCCCGCAGCACCAGGTCTTCCATCCGCGTGTCCTTGCTGGTGATCAGGGTGCCGCGCGGGCCCCCGCCGTCGTCGTCCACAAAGCTGGAGAGCACGCGGATGTCCACGCCGAAGCGCCCCCCGATGTCCACCGCCCGGCCATGCATGACCTGCGCCCCGCTGCTGGCCATCTCCAGCATCTCCTCGTGGCTGATCACGGGGATGATGCGAGCGTCGGGGACGCGCCGCGGGTCGGCCGTGTAGATGCCGTCCACGTCGGTGTAGATCTCGCACTCGTCCGCGCCCAGCCTGGCCGCCAGCGCCACCGCCGTGGTGTCCGAGCCGCCGCGCCCGAGCGTGGTGATCTCCTTCTCGGTCGACACGCCCTGGAAGCCGGCCACGATGGCGATGCACCCCTCGCCCAGCGCCTCGCGGATGCGGTCGCCGCGGATGTCGAGGATGCGCGCCGTGGTGTGGCTGGTGTCGGTGATGATGGCGGCCTGGCTCCCGGTGAACGAGCGCGCCTCCAGCCCCTGCTCGCGGATGGCCATGGTGAGCAGCGCGGCCGCGATCCGCTCGCCCGCGGTGAGCAGCATGTCCATCTCGCGCGGGTGCTCGCCCTGCGGCCGGTCTCGCCCCGTCACCAGCTGCGCCAGCGTGGTGAGATCATCCGTCGTGTCGCCCATCGCGCTGACCACGACCACGAGGTCGTCGCCGCGCCGCCGCGCGGCGGCCACGCGCCTGGCCACGCGCTGGATGCGCTCGGGCGAGCCGACCGAGGTGCCGCCGTACTTCTGGACCACCAGCATAGGGAACAGGGAACAGGGGGCAGGGACCAGCCGGCGGATTCATCTCCGCCGCGTCATCCCATCGTTTTCGCACGAATCCGTTCGATCCGCGGACGAAACCGCCTTCCGCACAAGCGGCGGACCGTTGGCCCGCCGCTCGATCCTGCATCCTAAGACATCTCACCCGCCGCGGCTACCGCCGCACGTCGCCCGTCGGCATCTCTCGCGACCGGCGGATTCGCGTCAGGGCCGCGCTCTCCACGGCGGGTTGAAACCCGCCGCTGATCAACCCCAAGTCCGCCTTCGCGGACTGCGCCGCACGGGCACCGAAGCGGAAATGGCGCGGACGCCCGCCTCAAACTTTCGCAAACTCCACCGCATCCCGCATCGCACCGAAGTAGAGGACATGGAGGCGCCCGAAGCAGGCTGTTCCCTGTTCCCTATTCCCTGTTCCCTGGCAGTTAGAACACCTGCAGCTGCCCGATGTACTTCCCCGGGTTCTGCTGCACGTCGGCCAGCAGGCGGCGCAGGGTGACGATGGCGCGCTGCGTCTCCTCGTACAGCGCCGGGTCGGCGATCAGGCGGCCCAGGGTGCCGTTCCCCTCGTTGACCTTCTGCATCGCCTGGTTCAGCGTGGTCATGGCCTGCTGCGCCTGCTGCAGGGTGACCGGCAGTTGCGCCAGCCCCGGCTGCAGCCCCTGCACCGTGGTGTTCAGCGTGTTGGCCGTGCGCCCGAACGCCGCGATCGTGGTGTCGGTCCGCGCCACCAGGCCGGGGACGCCGCTGGCCGCGCTGTTCAGCTGGTTGCTGAAGGTGGCCAGGTTCTCGCTGGCCCGCCGCGCGTTGGTCAGCACCGCCTGCACGTCGCCGGTGGTGAACTGGCCGCGCAGCTGCCGCGCGGTGAGGCTCGCCTCGGCCGTGGCGTTGCGGATGTTGGCGGTCGATTCGAGCACGTTGGTGCCCACCTGGCCGTACAGGCGCGTCTGCTGGTCGATGAAGCCCTTCATCTGCCCGCTGATGTCCTCCACGTTCTCCACCGTGCGGCGGATGTCGAGCGCCGTCTGCTCGGTGAAGGCCAGGCCGATGCGGTCGGAGAGCACCTGCAGGTTCCCCGCGATGTCGGCCGCCACGGCGGTCAGCTGCGTGATGTCGGGCATGGTGGCGCCGGGGAGCGCGCGCACGCCGGGCATCTGCACGAACTCCAGCGTCTTCCAGGTGGCGCGGCTCACGATGGCGGCCTGCCAGTCGCCGAAGAAGCTCTCGGGCATCACCACCACGCCGGGGTCGCCGGGGAGGACCACGTTCTCCTCCACGTTCAGCGTCACCAGCACGCCGTCGCCGCGCGGGGCCAGCTCGATCTTGGTGACCTTCCCCACCTTCACGCCGCGGTACTTGACCGGGCTCCCCTCGGCCAGCACCCCCACCTCGCTGAACACCGCCGTCAGCTCGCGCTGCGGCGAGCCGAAGGTGGCGCCCGACAGCCAGATGGAGCCCACCAGCGCCACCACGATGCCGGCCAGCACCACCATCCCCACCAGTGCCTCGTTCTTCAGTTTCATCGCAAGCTCCCTCGGTGCGCGCCCTAGGGCAGCGGCGTCTCTGCATCGTGCGCCAGGTCGGGCCGCCCCTCCACGAAGCTGCGGACCACCTCGTTGCTGCTGGCGCGGATCTCGTCGGGCGTGCCCACCTCCACCACCCGCCCCTCGTAGAGCATGGCGATGCGGTCGCTGATGGAGTAGGCGCTCTTCATGTCGTGCGTGATCACCAGCGAGGTGACCCCCAGCTCCTGCTTCATCCGCATGATCAGGCGGTCGATCACCGTGGTGGTGACCGGGTCCAGCCCGCTGGTGGGCTCGTCGTACAGCAGGTACTTGGGCCGGTAGGCGATGGCGCGCGCCAGCCCCGCGCGCTTGCGCTGCCCGCCGCTCAGCTCCGCCGGAAAGCGGTTCTCGAAGCCCGTCAGGTCCACCAGCGACAGGCTCTCGGCCACCCGGTCCTTCATCTCCGCCGCCGACAGGCCGCCCTTCTTCACCAGCCCCATGGCGATGTTCTCCGACACCGTCATGCTGTCGAACAGCGCCGCGAACTGGAACACGTAGCCGATGTTCAGCCGCAGCGCGTACAGCCGCTCGCGGTCCAGCCGGGGCACCTCCAGGCCGTCCACGAACACGGTGCCCTGGTCGGGGCGCAGCAGCCCGTTGATGTGCTTGAGCGTGACGCTCTTGCCGGCGCCCGAGAAGCCCACCAGCGACACCGTCTCGCCCTCCTCCACGTCGAGCGTGAGGCCCCGGAGGATCTTCTTGGGGCCGAACGCCTTGTGGACCCCCTGGATCTGGATGCTCACTGTTTCAGGATCGTGGCGGCCCAGAACGCGTCCAGCACCAGGATCAGCATCCCCGCGATCACCACGGCCCGCGTGGTGGCGATCCCCACACCCTCGGCCCCGCCGCGGGTGTTGAACCCCTGGTAGCAGCCGATCACCGTGATCACGAAGCCGAACGAGAAGCCCTTGATGATCGAGTAGATCAGGTCGAAGTGGCGGTAGAAGAGGCGCGCGCCGCGCAGGAACGTCTGCGGGCTCATGTGCAGCAGCAGCACGCTGGTGACCAGCCCGAAGAAGATGGCCACCACGTTGGCGAAGATCACGATGACGGGGAACATGAAGAACCCCGCCAGCACGCGCGGCACCACCAGGTAGGCGATGGGGTCGTACGCCATGGTCTCCAGCGCGTCGATCTGCTCCGACACGCGCATGGTGCCCAGCTCGGCCGCGATGTTGGCGCCGATGCGCCCCGACAGCGCCAGCCCGGTGAGCACCGGCCCCAGCTCCAGCACCATCGTCTTTTCCACCAGCGTGCCCACGAAGTACAGCGGGATGGCGCCGGTGAAGGTGTAGCTGGCCTGCAACGCCAGCACGATGCCGGTGAAGGCGGCCAGGAACAGCGCGATGGGGAGCGAGTCCACCCCCAGCCGCCGCATCTGGCCCACCAGCAGCGGCGCCCAGGTGCGCACGTTGGCCCCCGCCTTGAAGCTGTCGGCGGTGAAGCGGCTGAAGCCGCCCAGCCCGCCGAACATGCGCAGGGTGGCCGCGCCCAGCGAGGTAAGGCTCCGGTTCAGATCCATTCGGGCAAGATACGGGGGAGCCTGAAGCGCACGCCAGAACGGCGTCGGCAGTGAACACGGGGTCCAACAGCAGAAACGCCCGGACCCCGCCGGGCCCGGGCGCGCTTCACAGCCGGCCGGGAGACGCGCCGCGCGGGAGCCTCACCCCGCTCCCACCTGCGCGCCCCACTGGTGGGGAGCAAATCGGATGCCGGTGAAAAAGCGGCCGAACTCGCCGTACACGGCGCTGGCCTCGTCGTAGCGCATCTCGGTGACGATCCGCTTGAACTCCAGCGGGTCGCGCGCGAACAGAGTGACGCCCCATTCCCAGTCGTCCAGCCCCACGCTCCCGGTGATCACCTGGAAGACGCGCCCCGCGTAGCGCCGCCCCGTCATCCCGTGCTCGCGCATCAGCCGGCTGCGCTCGCGCACGTCCAGCGCGTACCAGTTCTGCCCCGGGGCGCGGCGCTTGGTCATGGGATAGAACGACACGTAGCGCATCCCCTCGGGCACCTGCGGGTACAGCCGGCTCTTCACGTGCGCCGACGCCGCCTCGGCCGCCTGCGCCTCGGCGATCTTCTGCCGGAACTCCTCGCTCCCGGGGGCCGCCTCCTTCGCGGCGTCGGCGGTGGCGTGGTACAGCCCCGCCTCGGTCACCGAGAGGTACTCGTAGTCCAGCGACAGGTAGGTGGAGAGCGGCGAGGCCGAGACGTGGCGCTGCACCTGGGCCAGCTCGTCGAGCGTGGGGCGGAAGTGCACGAACATGAAGTCGGCCCCGCCGGCGCCCACCAGGCGGACGGCCTCGCTCCACCCCTGGCCCTCGGTGACGGAAAGGTCGCCGAAGAGCCGCTCGGCGGCGGCGGCGAACAGGCCGTGCGCTCCGTCGGCGCGCAGCCGCGCCCAGTCCACGGCGAACATCTGGTGCAGCGCGTACCACCCCTCCAGGGTGGCCGGCGCGAGTTGCGAGGCCATGTCGAATCTCTGTTGCGATGCGAGCGGTCAGGCGCGAGGCAAACGGACGAACCCGGCCTGCTCGAAGTGTGCGTCGAAGGCGAGCGCCTCGTGGATACCCCGCCTTTGCATCATCACGAATGAAGCGCAGTCCGTGAGCGAGTAGTGCTTGTCACGTCGCGCTTGCAGGTAGTCGAAAGCTGACTGGCACAGCTCGTGGTCGACGTGAACGAGCTCGATCCCCTCGCCGCTCAGGAGCCGGAGCCCGACTTCCACGGCTTTGTCGTGCTGCCCGCGCCGTTGGAAGAACGCCACCGTCTCGGCGAGGACGAAGCTGGTGGTCACCAGCGCCGGCCGGGACCGTGCGAACTCGCGCCAATGGCGAAGTGCGGCCGCGTGGTTCTCGTCTCTCGAGTTATCCAGCGCGATCAGGTATCCCGCGTCCACGAACACCGCCATCAGTGATCCGGCGAATCGTAGAAGTAGCGGTCATGGTTGGTCGAGCCGTCCGAAACGCCGCAATCCACCGGCGAGCTTCCCAGGCCCCAGATGGAAAGCGTCTCCGCATCGCCGCGCTGCTCTCCACCGTTCGCGCCGTGGCCGCCGCCATTCCCGGCCAGCTCGACGGAGCCTTCGGCCAGCCACCGCTTCGCCAGCGAGACGCGTTCGGCGGGAGACAGCTCCCGCGCCAGGGCTTCGATTTCCTTGAGGCTCATCGTTCGCTCCTCCGGTGTGAATCCACACCCAATCTAACACCTGTCCAGTCGCACAGCGACGGGCGCAAATGAGTGTCTCGCAGCCGCGAATCACGCGCACTTTCGTGGCCCGTGCGCTTGCACTTTCGCGCCCGCGAGCGTACCGCCGTACCCCCGCACCCGCGCGCCAAAAGGAACATTGGCACCCCTCGTGCGGTACCGTTGGCGGGCACTGAACGGCGCTCATCGTCCGGGCGCTGTTCTGCTAAGTGCTTGCCACCTAGCAACTTTGGGACTAGATTTCGAATACTGCGTCCCTCACTGGCCGGTAACCCGTTACCCCGCAACAGCATGACAGGATTCGGGCTCGATCACCCGCTCATCATCCAGGGTGGCATGGGCGTCGGCGTGTCCAACTGGGTGCTCGCGAAGGCCGTCTCCCTCACGGGGCAGCTGGGCGTGGTGTCGGGGACCTGCGTGGACACGCTGCTGGTGCGCCGCCTCCAGGACGGCGACGCGGAGGGGCACATGCGCCGCGCCATGGCGCACTTCCCCATGCCCGAGGTGGTGGAAGACGTCCTCAAGAAGTACTTCCGCCCCGAGGGGCGCGCCGAGGGCGAGCCCTACACCGCCATCCCCATGTACCGGCAGGTGGTGAGCAAGGTGCGCGAGCAGCTCACCATGCTGGCCTCGTTCGTGGAGGTGTGGCTGGCCAAGGAGGGGCACGACGGCCCGGTGGGGATGAACGTGCTCACCAAGGTGCAGATGCCCAACCTGGCCACGCTGTACGGGGCCATGCTGGCGCGGGTGGACTACGTGCTGATGGGCGCCGGCATCCCCAAGGAGATCCCGGGCGCGCTGGACCGCTTCGCCGCGCACGAGCCGGTCTCCATCAAGTTCGACGTGGAAGGCGCCGGGCGCGACGACAACGACGTGCTGAGCTTCGACCCCCGCGCGCACTTCGCCGAGCAGCCCGAGGGGATCAAGCGGCCGTACTTCTTCCCCATCATCGCCTCCAACTCGCTGGCCACCATGCTGGTGCGCAAGGCCAGCGGCCGGGTGGACGGGTTCATCATCGAGGCGCCCACGGCCGGCGGGCACAACGCACCGCCCCGGGTGGGCGGCGTGGTGAACGAGCGCGGCGAGCCGCAGTACGGCGAGCGCGACGTGGTGGACCTGGAGAAGATGAAGGAGCACGGGCTCCCCTTCTACCTGGCCGGGAGCGCGGGGACCCCCGAAAAGCTGGCCGAGGCGCTCGACGCCGGCGCCGCCGGCGTCCAGGTGGGCACCCTCTTCGCCTTCAGCGACGAGAGCGGCGTGAGCGCCGAGCTCAAGCGCGACGTGCTGCGCCAGGCGCAGGACGACAGCATCGACGTGATGACCGACGGCCGCGCCTCGCCCACGGGCTTCCCGTTCAAGGTGGTGCAGCTGGAGGGGACGATCAGCAGCCTTCCCGTGTACCAGCAGCGCGAGCGCGTGTGCGACCTGGGCTACCTGCGCCAGGCGTACAAGCGCGCGGACGGCCGCATCGACTACCGCTGCGCCGCCGAGCCGGTGGAGACGTACGTGAAGAAGGGCGGCGAGCGCGAGGACACCGTGGGCCGCAAGTGCCTGTGCAACGCGCTGTTCTCCACCATCGGCCACGCCCAGGCGCGTGACGAGGGGTACGAGGAGGCGCCGCTGATCACCAGCGGCGACGAGTTGAAGAACATCCGCCGCTTCATCGGCAGCGACCGCGCCGGCTACACCGCCCGCGAGGTGATCGAGTGGCTGATGAGCGGGCTGGACCTGCTCTGCCCCCAGACCCGCCAGAAGGCCGGCATCCCCGCCACCGTGCAGGCGGTAACGGGCTGAGCGGCGGCTGGAGGGCCGAAGGACGTCGAAGGGGCTCCGCGCGATGCGGGGCCCCTCGTGTTTGGGCGGGTCTGCCACTCGCCACATCCGTTCGGCGGATGGGGATCTACCGAACGACGTTGTCTTGTAGCCCACCTCCCCCGCGCAGTTCAGCGGGTGAGGCCGGAGATTCGCGGACGGCCGTACCGTCCGCGAATCTCCGGGTGGGGGGCGCGGCCGCGGATCGGGAGGCATCTCCGCCCATCGCAAGGCCGCTTCCCGCCATGTGTGGGGAAACACCCACTGGCTCAACCGCACCCCGCGGGTGTACCATCGTGCACCTCCGCGGCCGGTGATCGCCCGCGGCCGTATCGACCCGACTTTCACGCCGTTCCCGATGCAAGCTCAGTCGCTGGGGCTGTTCGTCGCGTTTTCCGCGGGGCTGCTCAGCTTCCTGTCGCCCTGCGTGCTGCCGCTGGTGCCCAGCTACGCCACGTTCATCACCGGGATGAGCCTGGAAGAGCTGGAGCGCTCCGAGACGGCGCGCACCCGCCGCACCGTGCTGCTGCACGGCACGCTCTTCGTGCTCGGCTTCACCTGCGTGTTCCTGGCGCTGGGCGCGTCGGCCACGTTCATCGGCGCGCTGCTGCGGGTGGCCAGCCGCGGGGTGCAGGCGGTGGGCGGTGTGATGCTGATCCTGTTCGGCCTGTATCTCGTCGGCCTCCTGCGCCTTCCGGGCGCGGGGCGCGAGTGGCGGATGCATCTCGCGGAAAAGCCGGTGGGCTTCCTGGGTACCTTCCTGGTGGGCATCACCTTCGGCGCGGGGTGGACGCCGTGCATCGGCCCGGTGCTGGGCGGCATCCTCACCATGGCGGCCGCCCGCGGGAGCATGGGGCAGGGGATGGGCCTGCTCGCCGTCTACTCGGCCGGGCTGGCGATCCCCTTTTTGCTCAGCACGGTGCTGATCGAGTGGTTCCTTACGGGGTTCCGGCGCTTCCGGCCGCTGCTGCCTTGGGTGAACCGAATCAGCGGGGCGCTTCTCCTGCTGGTCGGCTTCCTGATGCTGACCGGCTCGTTCACACAGCTCTCCGCGTGGATGAACGGCTGGACGCCGGAGTGGCTGAAGGGCCGGCTGTAAGGACAAGGGACAGGGGGCAGGGACTGGGACAGGGACGGCCTGCGCGGACGCGGGCGGTCCCTTTCGCGTTCGGGGGAGATGAATCCGGCGGCGCGCGCGGGATGACGGCGGGGTGCGGGGGGCGGTGCAGATTGATCGCGTCGCTCATCTCCAGCTTCACCGGGATACCGCCATGTTCCGCTCCAACCCGCCGCGGCCGCTCCGCCGTCTGACGCTGATCGTGGGCGCACCGCTGATATTGGGCGCGTGCACCACGTGGTACGACACGCCCACGCCCATGCCGTCGGCCAGCAACGAGCTACGCAGCCCGGTGCGCATCACTCGGCGCGACGGCTTCCAGATCATGCTCGACGCCGCGGAGGTCCACGGCGACAGCGTCGTGGGCATCGAGCACGCCGGGCAGCACAGGCGGCGCGCCGTGGCGCTCGCCGACGTGGCGCGGATGGAGCACCAGGGCGTGGACCCGGTGAACACCGCGCTGGTGGGCGCCGGTGCCGCGCTGGCCGCGTTCGGCGCGTTCGTGCTGCTGGTGATCGCGGAACTGGGCTCCGGCTACACGTGATCGGGAGATGGGCCGCGAGAGGATGGGTGACGCCGGGGTGCGCCCCGCGCGCCATGTTCAACGGCGTTCCCATCGCTCGCATCGTCCATCCGTCGCAGCCATGACCCGATCCCGACCCTGGTTCCGCCGCTCCGTTGGCCGCGGCACGGCCGCCGCCCTCGCCTGCGCCTTGCTGCTGGGCGCGTGCACCACGTGGGAAGAGCAGTGGAATCCCGCGCCCGGCGCCAGCCCTCCCATCGGGCTGGTGCGGGTCACGCGCACCGATGGCTCGGCGATGGTTTTGGAGCACGTCACGGTTCGCGGTGACAGCATCGTGGGCACGCCCCCGCGGATGACGGCGCCGGTCGCCTTCGCGCTGGCCGGCGTGAAGAAGGTCGAAGTCCAGCGCAGCGACCCCGTTGCCACCTTCTGGACCGCGGCAATCGGCGCGGCGGCAGGCTTCTTCGGGTTCCTGTACCTGGCTGTTGCCAATGACTCCAGCTGAATCCGTGGGCGGCGGGAGGTGCACATTCGAGGGCGGCGGATTTTCGTTCCTTGCCACGCGGACCTGGTTGCCACCCGTGAAACAGATCCGAGCTCCGTTCCGCCTTGCGCTCGCCGCCGCCTGCTTGCCGTTGCTGCTGGGCGGGTGCACCACCTGGCGCGCGCAGCTCACGCCGCCGCCCGCCGTGCAGCGCACGCTCGGCGGCCCCGTGCGGGTGACGCGCGGCGACGGCCGCTCGCTCGTGCTCGACTCCGCCGCCGTGCGGGGAGACAGCATCGTGGGCGTGGGGAGGGACGATCTGCGGCACGTCTCCATCCCGCTGGCCCAGGTGACCCGGGTGGAGCGGAAGCGCGTGGACCCGGCGCGCACCGCGGCGACCGTGGGTGTTGTGGCGCTGGCCGTTGCCGCGGCGTTCGGCGCCTACGTGTACAGCGTGATGAACGATCCCAACTACTAATCGAGCCCACCTCCTTTTCGCCCCATACCCTTCCCGAGCCGCGGATGCCGCCGCGTTGTGCGCCGGGTGACGCCCGGGTGCGCGGCCGTTGGCAGATTCCCGTCAGATGTTTCTCACCCTGACCCGAGCCTGACCGAGCATGTACAGTTCCAATCGATTGGCGCGCGCCCTCCGCCGACCCGTGGTGATCGTGAGCGGCGCGCTGCTGCTGGGCGCGTGCACCACGTGGGAAGAGCAGTGGAATCCCGCGCCCGGTACCAGCCGCCCCGTCGGGTTGGTGCGGCTCACGCGCACCGACGGTTCGGTGATGGTGCTGGAGCACGTCGTGGTTCGCGGTGACAGCATCGTGGGCAGGCCCCCGCGGATGACGGCGGAGGTCGCCTTCGCGCTGGCCGACGTGAAGAAGGCCGAGGTCCAGCGGGCCGACCCCGCCAGCACCTTCTGGGCGGGCGCGCTCGGCGTGGCCGCCGGCGCCTTCGGCTTCCTTTACTGGGCCTTCCACTCGGGGGATTACTGATCGCCGGATGGAACCGGAGCGCGGAGCGACAGGGGATGGCCCGCGGCGAGGGAATCGTCGCAGGCTGTTCCCTGTTCCCTGTTCCCTGTTCCCTGTCCCCAATCCCCCCGCCGTACCGATCCCTCCGCCGCCTGCGGTGTAACATCTTTCCACGCTTGACGATGCTTGCGCCGCCGGGCGCTTCGGGCCAGATTCGCCCACGCTCCGGCCGCGCATCCGTTCATCCCTCCGGTCCCGCTGATGGCGAAACAGATCCGCATTCTGCTGGTGGACGACCACGCCGTGCTGCGCGCCGGCCTGCGCGCGCTGCTCGAGGCCGAGCCCGGCTTCCTGGTCGTGGGCGAGGCGGCCACGGGCGAGGAGGGGGTGATGAAGGCCCGGCAGCTCCTCCCCGACGTGGTGCTGATGGACCTGTCCATGCCGGGCGCGGGCGGGCTGGCCGCGGTGCGCGAGATCCACGCGCTGGGGAAGGAGATCCGCACCCTCGTCCTTACCATGCACGGCGAGGAGGAGCACCTCCTGCCCGTGCTGGAGGCGGGCGGCAGCGGCTACGTGAACAAGCGCAGCGCCGACGAGGAGCTGATCGAGGCGATCCGGACGGTGGCCAGCGGCGAGGTGTTCCTGTACCCCAGCGGCGCCAAGCTGCTGCTGCGCGGGCTGAAGCAGAAGTCCGAGCCGGGGCAGGAGGATCCGCTGGAAAAGCTCACCGACCGCGAGCGCGAGGTGCTGGGGTTCACGGTGGAGGGGTTCAGCAGCAGCGAGATCGGGAAGAAGCTGTTCATCAGCCCCAAGACGGTGGACACCTACCGTGCCCGCATCATGGAGAAGCTGAACCTGCACCACCGCAGCGAGCTGGTGCGCTTCGCCCTGCAGACGGGGCTGTTGAAAGCCGATTGAAACGCGGGGAACTGGGAATGGGGAACAGGGAACAGCCCGCGACGGCATGCGCCGGCTGTGTCCTGTTCCCCGTCGCCTGTTCCCTCCTCAACCCGAGATAGATCGACAATGGCACGCAGAGTGGTGGTCACCGGCGTGGGGATGGTCACGCCGCTGGGGAACAACGCGGCCGATACCTGGCAGAACATCCTGGCCGGGAAGAGCGGCACCGGGCCGCTGACCAAATTCCAGCTCGACGGGCTGGACCCGCAGGTCTGCATCGCCGCCGAGGTGAAGGATTTCAACCCGGAACCGGTGATCGACCGGCGCGACGCCAAGCGCATGGACACCTTCATCCAGTACGCGCTGGTGGCCACCGACGAGGCGATGCGGATGGCTGGCCTGGGCGGGCTGGGGCCGGTGCCGGACCCGGAGAACACGGGGACGATCATCGGCAGCGGGATGGGCGGGATCGACAACATCATGCAGACGCGCACCCTGATGGACGCCAAGGGGCCGGGGCGCGTGTCGCCGTTCTTCATCCCCGCCAGCATCATCAACCTGGCGCCGGGGCAGGTGGCCATGCGCACGGGGGCCACGGGGCCCAGCTACTCGCCGGTGAGCGCCTGCGCCAGCAGCAACCACGCGATCGGCGAGGCGTTCCACGCCATCCAGCGCGGCGATGCCGACATGATGATCGCCGGCGGCACCGAGGCGTGCGTCACGGCCATCTCGTTCGCCGGCTTCGCGGCGGCGCGCGCGCTGGCCAACGTGTGGGACACGCCCGAGACCGCCAGCAAGCCCTTCGACCGGAACCGCAGCGGCTTCGTGCACGCCGAGGGCGCGGCGATCCTGATCATGGAGGAACTGGAGAGCGCCCAGCGCCGCGGCGCGCCGATCCTGGCCGAGGTGGTGGGCTTCGGGATGAGCGCCGACGCGTACCACATCACCGCGCCCCCCGAGAACGGCGAGGGCGCCGCGCGGGCCATGAAGCGCGCGCTGAAGAGTGCCGGCATCGCCCCCGAGCGGGTGGACTACATCAACGCGCACGGCACGGCCACCCCGGTGGGCGACACCGCCGAGACGCGCGCCATCCGCTCCATCTTCGGCGGCCACGCGGAGAAGCTGGCGGTCTCGTCCACCAAGAGCATGCTGGGCCACGCGCTGGGCGGGAGCGCGGCGATCGAGGCGGGGATCGGCGTGTTCGCGCTGCGCGACGGGGTGATGCCGCCCACCATCAACCTGAAGGACCCCGATCCCGACTGCGACCTGGACTACGTGAGCGAGGGCGCGCGGAAGAAGGAGCTGGACGTGGTGATCTCCAACTCCTTCGGCTTCGGCGGCGCCAACACCACGCTGGTGCTCAAGCGGTTCGAGGGGTAATCCGCAGCACCGGGAAGGCACGTCGGCGAGAGAGGGAGCCGCGGGACAGCCGTCCCCGCGGCTCTTTCTTCGTCAGCATGCAAGGGATGACGGAGCCGTTGCGATGTTTTGTTCAACTCGTTGCGGCTGAATGAGAACGGTACGATTGATGCGGGCGTCTCAGCGATCGATCCACGGACACCCACCGGTCCGGAAGAGCGTGCCGGCAACAGGCCGGCCCGCGCGTCGCGGAAGAGTTCGCGGCGCCACCATCCTTCAACCGGGTGAGGTCGTTGATGAACAAGCTGAAGCTGCCGGTGGACGAGCTGCGAGTGGAGACCTTCGAGGCCGGCGACGTGCCCCGGGCGGAGGGGACGGTGCGGGCGCGCGCCGCCACGGGCGCCGGCGGGGCGTGCTGCACGCGCATCAACACCGGGTGCAACCCCGACATTACCCAGGCGCTGACTGGCGCCTGCGCCTGCTGACCTTCACCGAACGGGCCGGGCCGCGTCACCGCGCGGCCCGGCTGCCCTGGGCTCCCACCGGTCCGTGTCCGGATTCGCGACATTCAGCCGAGGAGGTACGGATGGAGAAGCTCAGCCTGCCGGTGGACCAGCTGCGCGTGGAGTCGTTCGAGGTGGACGCCGGACAGAAGACCGGGGGCACGGTGCACGCCCACATGACGCCCGCCGGGGGCGCGTGCTGCACGCGCGACGGCACCGGGTGCCACACGGTCGTGCTCACCACGCCCTGCAACAACTGCTGATCGTGACGAAGCCGGCGCCCGTTCGCGAGTGAGGCGCCGGCACCGGTTCCGCAATCGTCCCACGCAGGGACCCGGAGCGACGGAGAGGACGCAGGGAGCGGCGATGCCCTTGCGTCCTCTCTTCATTCGTCCCCTCTCTGGCTGTGTGATCCGCCACGGTTTCGTTTGGCGGTTGGAGCCTCGCGCAGTTTGCGAGGCTTCTCGCAGTGGTTGCTGCGGCTTCAGCCGCCGGTGAGCGAGGCTGGCGGGGGAATGAAACCGGAAGTCCCCCACCGATTGCCTCCGTGAGATTCCATGGCGATTGTATCATCGGAATCAGAGCGGACCCTGACGGGTGTTCGGCCGGCGTGGCCTGAGGCTGAGATGAAGGGACGGGGATGAAACGTCAGCTGCTCTTCGTGCAGGGCGGAGGCGCCGGGGTTCATGATGAGTGGGACGGCAAACTCGTGGAGAGCCTGAGCCGGGCGCTCGGGCCAGGCTACGAGGTCCGCTATCCGCGCATGCCCAACGAAGCCGATCCGGACCATGCCGCGTGGAGCGCGGCGCTGCGGGAGGAGTTCGCGCGGCTCGACGATGGCGCCATCGTGGTCGGCCACTCCGTTGGCGGAACGATCCTGATCAACGCGCTCGCGGAGCAGCCGCCCGGCCTCACGCTGGGCGCGATCTTCCTGATCGCGGCACCGTTCGTGGGCGAGGGCGGCTGGCCGGGCGACGATGGCCGATCCCAGGAAGACATCGGCGGGAAGCTTCCCGGAGGGGTGCCGATCCATCTCTATCACGGCCTCGGGGACACGGAGGTCCCGCCGCTGCACGCCGAGCTGTATGCGCGCGCGATTCCGCACGCCCGCCTCTGCCGCCTGCCCGGGCGCGATCATCAGCTGAACGACGACCTGCGCGAGATCGCCGCGGCCATCGAGGCGTTGGCGGCCGCGGCATGGGCGGAATGATCCGGTTGGTGGGCGCGGGAGGCGCTGGCAAGACCACGATCGGCGCCGCGCTGGCGGAACGGCTTGGCATGCCGTTTCTTGACCTGGACGCGGAGTTCACGTCGAGCCACGGCGACATCTCGGCCTATCTCGCCGCGCACGGCTACGATGCCTACGCCGGACGGAACGTGTCGCTCCATTCCGCCCTGGCCGGCGAGCCGGAACGATCCGCGGTCATCGCACTCTCGTCCGGCTTCATGACGTACCGGCACGATGTCCATCCCGACTACGCCGGCCTGCGCCAGCACATTGCGATGAGCGAGCTGACCTTCGTACTTCTCCCTTCGCTCGATCTGGAGACCTGCGTGGCCGAGACGGTTCGCCGGCAGCTGCGGCGCCCGTTCGCCCGGATGCCCGAGCGCGAGGAGCAGGTCATCCGCAGCCGGTTCTCCATCCACGCTCGCCTTCCGGCCAGGAAGGTGGAGACCCTGCGCCCGGTTGACGCAGTGGTCGCTGAACTGGTGTCGATGTGTCGTGGCGGCGGTCGTTCCGGTGCGCCACACGGGGTGGTGCGCCCTGGTGAGACGGCGTGACGCCTTGCCGGCACGCATGCGAAACTCGGAAGGGCCGCAGGATCGATCGTGTCAGCTGAGGGCGGCTCCTGACCCTCTACGGAGATTCCATGGGCGAGCGGGCAATGGATGGGGTCAGGACCGAGGCATGGCTCCTCATGGGTGCCACGGGCAACCTCCCGGGATTTCTCAGCCTCGCCGACGGTCGGTTCACCTTCGTGTCCATCGACGGGGAAACCGTCTTCGACGCTCCTGTCTCCGCCGTTGGCGAGGTGAAGGTCCCCTGGTATTACTTCGGCGGGGGGATGAAGCTCACGGTTGGAAGCGAGCGGTATCGCCTGTCCTTCGTTCCGCCGACGGCCGCCGGTGGTGGCATGGCGGATATCCCGGCAGGGCGCCGCGCCTGCAAGATGTGGAAATCGCTGCTGGTGCCGTCGAGCAGCGCCAACCGGTAATGGCGGCCCCCAGCTGGCCCGAAGGCACGGGAGAGCCGTGGCCGCCCCCCCCCTCTCATCTCGATAGGAGAAGCGTGACATGGTGAAGCCAGCGAAGAACACGATCTGCCTGTGGTACGACCGCGACGCCGAGGAGGCGGCGCGGTTCTACGCCGAGACCTTCCCCGATTCGTCCGTCACCGCGGTGCACCGCGCGCCGGGAGACTATCCGTCGGGGAAGGAAGGGGACGTGCTGACCGTGGAGTTCACCGTGCTGGGCATCCCGTGCATCGGGCTCAACGGCGGGCCTGTGTTCAAGCACAACGAAGCGTTCTCCTTCCAGGTCGCGACGGAGGACCAGGCCGAGACCGACCGCTACTGGAACGCGATCGTCGGCAACGGCGGGCAGGAGAGCGAGTGCGGCTGGTGCAAGGACAAATGGGGCGTATCCTGGCAGATCACCCCCGTCGCCCTGACGCAGGGGGTCACCGACCCCGACCCCGCCGTGGCCAAGCGCGTCTTCGACGCGATGATGCAGATGCAGAAGATCGACATTGCCACGATCGAGGCGGCGCGCCGCGGGTGAGGGACCATGCAGGGATGCGGGCCATCCATGGTCTCGTGAAAAGGCATAGGTGGCCCTGCACCCCTGACACTTGGGCCGACGGGCCGCATGGGCATACACAAGGGCAGCCGCGGGGCGGTCACTCCCCGCGGCACTACAGCAAGGGAGTTCATGGGCAAGGTGGTCGAATGCATCACGGAGGAGTTGCGGGCCTTCATCGAAGCGCAACCGCTGTTCTTCGTGGCGACGGCACCGCTGTCGCCCGCGGGTCACGTGAATCTCTCCCCCAAGGGCCTCGACTGCTTCAGGGTCCTCTCGCCCACTCGCGTAGCGTACCTCGACCTCACGGGGAGC
Organism: Longimicrobium sp.; assembly: GCA_035691085.1. GTDB lineage: Bacteria > Gemmatimonadota > Gemmatimonadetes > Longimicrobiales > Longimicrobiaceae > Longimicrobium. The sequence goes on along the minus strand of DASSJS010000473.1, from coordinate 9,821 downwards.
GGGAATGAGACTGCCGCGCATCTCCAGGAGAACGCCCGGATCACCTTCATGTTCTGTGCGTTCGGAGGTCCGCCGCGGATCCTGCGTCTGTACGGCACGGGTGGGGTGGTGCTCCCCGGGCACACGCAGTGGGCGGAGCTGGCTCCTCTCTTTCCCGAGTACCCGGGCGTGCGGCAGATCGTGGTCGCGGACGTCGAGCGGGTTCAGACTTCCTGCGGATTTGCGGTGCCGCTGATGGAGTACGTGGGCCAGCGCGACACTCTGCTTCGGTGGGCCGAAGCCAAGGGAGACGACCTTGGCCGGTACCGCCAGGAGAAGAACTCGCGGAGCATCGACGGGTTGCCCACACCGTACGCAGGCGCTCCCGCCTAGCATCGGCGCTGCCGGCTGACAGCCAGCCGGCGCAGACGCGCCGGCCACGCACCCTGCCCCTTGTGTCGTCAGGGCGCCTCGCAAAGGTCGCGGCAGCCGCAGGAAATCCCTCCCGCGGCTGCCGTGCATTTCATAGCGTCTCATGCCGCCAGCCGCCGCACCACCTCTCGCGCGCCCTTCCGGGACACGGTGAGGCACACCAACTCGTTGTGCGGATCGCGCACCTCCCACCAGCGGCTGTGCTTCTGCATGATGATGGTGTAGGCGGGCTTCGCGGTGGCGGATGTGGGGATCCTCCGGGTCATCAGGCATGGGGGCTCCAATCCGGTTGACCCCAGGCTATCCAGCTGGCTCTTTCCGTTGTTCGCCGCGGGTTGCTTCTTCAACTTGTCGAATTTCAGGCGAGCCGTTCGACGCTATGGTGGGCGGCCGCGACAACTCCGTCGCGGCTCACCCACGAAACGCCGGGTCAACAGGTGAATCATGTCGAAGCTGCGACTCAGGATCTCCTTGTCACTGGATGGATTCGTCGCTGGTGCGAACCAGAGCGTGCAGGAGCCACTCGGCGCCGGCGGCGAACAGCTGCACGAGTGGGTGTTCCCGCTGGAGGCGTGGCGGCGTCCCCATGGCATGGAGGGCGGCGTGGTGAACGAGAGCACGCCGGTGGTGGAGGCAGAGCTCGCCAACATCGGCGCCACCATCATGGGCCGCAACATGTTCGGCGGTGGCCCGGGCCCGTGGAGCACGACGGATCCGTGGAACGGCTGGTGGGGACGCACTCCGCCGTTTCACCATCCGGTATTCGTGCTGACGCATCACGCGCGCGAGCCGCTGGTGATGGAGGGCGGCACGAGCTTCACGTTCGTGACCGACGGCATCGAGAGCGCGCTGGAGCAGGCGCGGCGCGCGGCGGGCGGGAAGGACGTGGCGCTGGCGGGCGGTGCGCCGGCCGCACGGCAGTACCTGGACGCCGGCCTGGTCGACGAGATGCAGCTTCACCTGGTGCCGACGCTGCTTGGCGGGGGCGAGCGCCTGTTCGACAACGTTCACGATCTGCACGGCCTGGTCCTGGCCGAGACGGTGGCGGCGCCGAACGTGGTTCACCTGAAATTCGCAAGGTGAAAGGCGCCGGCAGCAAAGCCAGCACTGTCCGTGGAGAAGACCAGGGCCGAATCAGACCCAGGGAGAACCGGATATGGGCGCGATCGTGGTGCAGGCGTTCACCACCCTCGACGGCGTGGTCCAGGCGGTCGGCGCGCCGGACGAGGACCGCGAAGGCGGCTTCGAGCACGGCGGCTGGGGGATAGATTATGACGAGCGGATGGACAAGCTCGGGGAGGGCGACGAGATCGTCGGGGAGTGGGAGAGCAGGACCGAGGCGCTGCTGCTCGGCCGCAAGACGTACGAGATCTTCGCCGGCTCGTGGGGCGTGTGGGACGAGAACGCCGAGGGCCTGCAGGGGGAGTTCACCCGGAGGTACAACCGCATTCCCAAGTACGTCGCGTCGCGCACGCTGACCGAGCTCGGCTGGCGGAACTCGCGGCTTCTTGGCCCCGACGTGCCGGGTGCCGTGGAGAAGCTGCGCGCGGAGCACGGCGGCGAGATCCGCGTGTGGGGGAGCACCGGGCTGATCCGGACGCTGGCCGGGCACGACCTGGTCGACGAGTACCGGCTCGCCGTCTACCCGCTGGTGCTGGGCACCGGCAAGAAGCTGTTCTCCGAAGGGTTTGCGCTCTCCCAGCTCACCCTGGCCGAGACCCGCGCCCTGCGATCCGGAGTGCTGATCAACACCTACCGCCGCTCCAACGCGGGCCGGGCGTGATCGGCCGCGGCGGCAAAGCCGGGCCCGCACGGAAACCTCTCGGCAGCCGCGGGGATTCCCCGCGGCTCCCGCGTGCGGCGAGCTGCCGCACCAACGCTCGCGCGCCCTTCCGGTACACGGGCGAGGCAGGCTTGCGCGCCGGCCCCGCACCCCTGACCCTTTGTGCTCGATCCCTGACGCCACGCGAACCACAGCAAAGGGAGCTCATGGGCAAGGTGCTCGAATGCGTCACGGAGGAGTTGCAGGCCTTCATCGAAGCGCAACCGCTGTTCTTCGTGGCCACGGCACCGCTGTCGCCCGCCGGTCACGTGAATCTCTCCCCCAAGGGCCTCGACTGCTTCCGAGTCCTCTCGCCGAACCGCGTAGCGTACCTCGACCTCACGGGGAGCGGGAACGAGACGGCCGCGCATCTCCAGGAGAACGCGCGGATCACTTTCATGTTCTGTGCGTTTGGTGGTCCGCCGCGGATCTTGCGCCTGTACGGCACGGGTGAGGTTGTGCTCCCCGGCCAGACGCAGTGGGCGGAGCTGTCTGCTCTCTTCCCCGAGTACCCGGGCGTGCGGCAGATCGTCGTCGCGGATGTCGAGCGGGTTCAGACTTCCTGCGGATTTGCGGTGCCGCTGATGGAGTACGTGGGCCAGCGCGACACCCTGCTCCGGTGGGCGGAGGCCAAGGGAGACGACCTTCCCCGCTACCGCCAGGAGAAGAACTCGCGGAGCATCGACGGGTTGCCCACACCGCACGCAGGTGCTCCCGCCTAGTATGGGAGCTGCAGGCTGACAGTCAGCCGGCGCAGACGCGTCGGCCACTCACCCCTGACCCTTCTGTCGTCAGGGCGCTTGGCAAAAGATCGCGGCAGCCGCAGGAAATCCGTCCCATGGCTGCCGTGCATTTCATCGCTGGTTCATCTCACGCCGCGAGCCGCCGCACCACCTCTCGCGCGCCCTTCCGGTACACGGTCAGGCACATCAGTTCGTTCTCCGGATCGCGCACCTCCCACCAGCGGGTATCCTTCTTCTTGCTGATGGTGTAGGCGTGCTTCGGACATAGGCTTTTCAGGCTCGTCAGGCCGTGTCGTCCACGCATTCATCGTCTACGCAAATTGGTTCATCGCAGATTCCGTTGCAGCAGGTCTCCTGCTCGCTCGCACCGATCCCGCCGGCGGGTTCGGCGGATGAACGGACGAGCGGGGGACGACACGTGCCGTCCCCCGCTCGTCCGTTCGATCCACCGCTCAACCGCAGATGTCGATGGAGTCGCAGGTGTCGCAGGTGGCATACACGGTGTTGGCGCACTCCGGGCGGGTGACGTGGCCCTGCACGGTTCGCCGGTGGGCGGCACCCAGCATCTGCGTGGAGAAAGAATCGACCCGCAGCTCCTCGGGCGAGAGCGACAGCTTCTTCATCATCACGGCTCCTCAATCGCAGGTGAGCCCGGTGTTGGCGCACTCGGGACAGGTGCGCTGCGGGCGCGTGGTGACGATCGCGCGCGCCAGCATCTCCTCCGCACGGCAGTCGCAGGTGGCATGCACGGTGTTGGCGCACTCCGGACATGTGTACGGCCGGGTGGTGATGACGTGGCCCTGCACGGTTCCCAGCCGGCCCGCGCCCAGCGTCTCCGTGGAGAACGAGTCGACCCGCAGCGCCTCGGGTGAGAGCGACAGCTTCTTCTGCATCACGGCTCCTTCGCTGAAAGGGGTGATCTTCGCCGCGGAGCGCGTCACGCCGGCGCGGGTTTCGCGAGACAGTACGGGGCTCCGTCACCCACGCCGCCGTCCCCGCGCCGCGGCGCCCGGCCCATTGCATCTTTGGTCGTGAACCAAATAGCCGGATAGAAAGACTTGTGCTTCCCACCCGGCGCGTCAAGCGGGACCGGGCGATCTGTGCCGCGGGCGCCCTGACGCTGGTTTCAGCGTGGGGGCCCGATGCGCGCGCCTACGCCGCCCGTGCTGGCCGTCACCGTGGAGTTGGCCGGCGGGCCGCAGATCAAACCCAACGGCCATGGAGTCCACCGCAGTCGAATCCGGGCGTTGGGCCGCTGAATGACATCGCGGCAGCCGCAGGTGATTCCTCCCGCGGCTGCCGTGGTTGATCCGCCAGGCCCCGTCTCACGCCGCAAGCCGCCGCACCACCTCTCGCGCGCCCTTCCGGTACACGGTCCGGCACACCAGCTCGTTCTCCGGCTCGCGCACCTCCCACCAGCGGGTATCCTTCTTCTTGCTGATGGTGTAGGCGGGCTTCTCGGCGGCTGCGGGCGTGGGGTCCTTCGGGTCGTCAGGCATCGTGGACTCCTCCTCTTGACCCGTACCGTCCAGCAGGGCAGCTTTGGCAGAGAGCGGCCAGTCGTGTTGCCTCAAGGCGTAATCAACCTTGTGCGGCCGTACTCCGCGTGACGAAGGTTCCTTTGCGCGAACTCGACGCGCGAGGTGCGGATCCGCCGGAGTTTATTGCAGGCGGCTCATATTCCCATATATCGGTACAGGATGTCGCTCCATGAGTCACAACGCGCTCCGCCAGCTAGGGGTTTTTCTCGTCTCCGTTGCGACACTTGGCTGTAGCGAAGGTCATCGGAATGTTCAATCATTTGCAATTGACTCCACGACGGCCGCTACGTCGGTTCAGCCAACACAGCAAGCCGGAGATGAAAGCCCGGCGTCCGAAGCCGTTCCACATTCACCAAGTTCCGTCCTTGTTGGTACCTGGCGCGCCGACATCGATGAGTTCGGTGAGTCTGGGACGATCTGGTTTACGATGAACGAATCCGGAAGGAGTCGCTATGCTGGTGCGGCATCGGGGAATGGTACCTGGCGGTACTCTGATGGAATTCTTTTCGAGCGATTTCCTAACGGCGTGTCAGGGAAGAGCAGGATTCGCTGGATTGACGAAAAATATTTTGAGTTGACGATTCTCGACAATGGCATACCCGCATATACGGGTTTGAAGCGGCAATACTTTCGTGAGTAAGCGAGATTAACAGCGCTACACGGGTCGTCAGTCATCAGGGACCTCGATCCTATTGCCCAAGCCGCGGGACAGCCGTCGGGTGATTGACCGCGAGGGGCGAACCCGGTAGCTTCAAACATGAAATTTCATGAACTCTCGGAGTTTGCATGATCAACCTGAAGGACATTCACTCGCTCTCGGACTTCCAGCGTAACGCGCGGGCGTACGTGGAGCAGTTGAAGGAGACCGGCCGTCCGCAGGTTCTGACCGTGCACGGCCAGGCCGAGCTCGTGGTGCAGCACGCGGACGCGTACCAGAAGCTCCTCGACCTGGCGGCCAACGCGGCGGCCATCGTGGGCATCCAGCGGGGCTTGCAGGGGATGTACGACGGAACGGGCGAAGATGCGGAGGACGCGTTCGCCTCGCTGGAACGTGAGCTCGGGATCGCGGAGCAGGCGTAGTGTTCCGCGTCCGGATCGAGGTCGAGGCCAAGAACAATCTCAGGAAGCACTACCAGAACCTTCGCTCGCGCAATCCCGGCTCCGGATACCCGGACCAGTGGTACTACGGGATTCGAGCCGCCATCCGGGACCTCACGGAATCGGCTGATCAGTGTGGACTGGCGTACGAAGACCGGTTCTTCGCCGAGACCATCCGCCAGCGGCTCTTCGATTCTTACAAGATCCTCTTCGCGATCCGGGCCGATACGGTCCACGTGCTCCACATCCGGCATCAGGCGCAGGACCCGGAGGACCTGATCGCCTGAAGGCTGACGAGCCGACGGAATAAAGCTGCCGTCCAATCCGACGTGCACGCAAACTGGAACTCGAATCACATGCCCAGCGCTCTGAGAGCACTTCGGCTGAGCCTTGCGGCGGCGGTTCTGGTCAGCAGCCCGTTCGGGTGCTCCGGGTTTCAGCACCCCACAGTGCAAGACGACGTGTCCCGCGCGGCGGGGCCGCCGCCGCGGTCCTGGGATGCGGCCGTCGCGTTTCACCTGGGCGAGAGCACGCGGGTGGAGTTCTTTGACGGAGAGTGGACGCGGCTGGTGGCGGCCGGCGATACCGTGGCGGGAGCGTTCGGGCGCAGCCCCTGGTTTCGGCTGCGCGCCCGCGACGCGTTCTCCACCACGGTGCGCGTGACCGTTGAGTTTCCCGGCAACGGGAACACCGTTGCTGACTATCCGCTGACGATTCAGCGCGGGGTTTTTCCCGAGGTGACCGCGATGCGAATGCTCGACAACCCGAACCGGGTGCTCGTGTCCGCACAGGACGCACGATCGTACCCGGTACCCACGGCTGCTCAGAAGACGCCCGCGGACTCGCTCTGGATCTTCTGGAGTGCCCGGAGCCGCCAGTGCTGGGATTGTCCGAACTGACGATGCGACCTCGGTAACGACTACGACCATCCGGGTTCCTAACGAATTCGGCAGCCACAGATCAACGATCTGCAACTGCCGTGTTTCTTCCCTCCATCGTTCTACGCCGCGAGCCGCCGCACCACTTCTCGCGCGCCCTTCCGTTACACGGTCAGGCACACCAGCTCGTTGTCCGGATCGCGCACCTCCCACCAGCGGGTATCCTTCTTCTTGCTGATGGTGTAGGCGGGCTTCTCGGCGGCTGCGGGTGTGGGGTCCTTCGGGTCGTCAGGCATCGTGGACTCCATCCTCTTGACCCCGGCCGTCCAGCAGGGCAGCTCGGGTGAGCGGGCGGCCTTCGGGCCGTTTCGTGGGGGCGGGTGGATCGGCCATTCTCTGCCAAGGGACGCCGATTCACCCGTCTTGTATTGTGCGGCCCTGCTGTGTATAGAGCAGGCCGCGCGCGCGCTCGGGGTTTCAGTTGCCTCCGTCCGACAGTACCGCTTACCCACGGAGGCGAACGCCTACCGCTCCCCGCCGAGTGGCTGGGCCGAGGTGCTCGCGCGTCTAGCGCGAAACCGGATTCGCGAGTTAAGTGAGCTCGCAGACGAGTTGGAAAGCGAGCCGTAGTCGATGGACTGACAATCGGTGGGACGAAGATTCGGCGGCGTCCACTTGTTTGGCGGGCGGCATCCTTGCGCGTTGGCCTCTCACCCCCCAACTCTGTATGTCCTTAGCCACCTTCCGACGTTTCAGCAACTCTAATGGCTATCACGACTGCCGAAGCAACCAGCCTCTACAATGCTCTCATCGATGAGATGAAACGGCATGGCCTTGGTTGGATCGTCGCCCAAGTCGAGGAGCAGATTGCGGTGGGAAAGCTTGCGACAGAGAAACTTCCTGTGACTGAAACTGAACTCTACGTACCAGGCGAAGATCTATTCGACGTGCCGATTTCACGCCCGGTCAAACGCCGCGCAAGCGCAACTTTCGTGGTGTCTCGCCCCTACACTGAAGAGGAGAAATTGTTGCTCTTGGTTCAGGCGATGCGAATTGGAGTTGCGGAAGTAAACAGCATCGCGTTGGACGTGGCTGATTTTATCGCCAACGAACTCGACGGGGCAACTCTAGAGTTTCAGCCAGAGACCGAATCGGATGAGGTGCTTATAGTCGAACGCGAGTCTGCACGACGAGCAGCCTCTGAGGGCAATCGCTTGGTACGCCTACTCGACGAATTAGAGGGCGAGCTTTGACATGCCATATAGAGAGAATTTGATCAACGATATTACTGCGGCACTCGGTCCCGCGTTGCAACCTTCGCTTACGAATCAATCGGCTGCGGATGACTTGTACGAAGCCTACCTCTTTTGCTTGGTAATCCGCGCAGCACGCGCTGAAGGTGCAACGGTGAATTATAGATGCATAGACGGCGGAACTCCGAATCCTTTCATATTCCGTACTAGCCCCGGTTACCTTGGTTCTCACCATAAGAACTACGCCTATGCGGAAATCATCTTTCCGAATTGTCCAATCTTGGAGGCGCATGTCGGGGTACGAGTTGCGGGTCAGTCAAACGTTCTCCACGAATGCGACGTTTGTGTACTCCTTCAAGAAGAAGCCGCCCATTGTCGAAATGGGCCGATACACGTCGCACCTCGTTCCTCGAAGTTGATAATTGCAGTCGAGGCAAAATACTACGCGGGAGAGCTCCCTTTATACTTAGGTCGTGCTTTCCTTGGATTACGACGCGACCTGTCTACGGGAAGCGTATATTTTGTTGTCAACAAGACTGCGGGTTCGGTCGAAAAACTCCTCGCGCACAAACGGCAGCTTTGGGAGTACGACGTCAAACCGGGATCACAGATCCCGGTGGAGAGACTCCGTAATAGCTTCCAAACGGCCTTCAAGGATTATCGGGCGCGAATGCGTTGACAATTGGCTTGGTGAACACCGTCTCGCGGCTGGCGCAGAGGTTCAGGTAGTCGGCTTAACTCCACCCCATTCAGGTGACATTGATGAGCGAGGAGCACCCAAACATCGCCGGACGCGACCACCGGCTACAGGCCATCACGACTCTCGCAGCGCCTTACCACTCGCCCAGTGGTGTAGTTCATCCACTGGGGACTCCCGTTCAGATTCAAGGATACGTCCGGGTGCGGAGCCATCTTATTAGCACACAGTTCCCCAGCGCGCCGGCCCTGTATCTCTCCTTTGCAAGAAAGACGGGTGCTGAGGGAAAGCGTTTGGCCGAACAGACGCTCGGTCTTCCAAGGCCAGCGGACGTAGGTCGAACCCTACATCTGAATGACGAGACAGAGGAACGCTTCTTCGACGCGCTCGAAAATCTTCTCTCATGTGTCATCTTTAGCTACTCGGCTCTGGAAAGCTTCGCAAACGAGGCTCTGCCGGACGACGTAGAACACCTCGTACTCAATCGCCGTACGCAAGTATCTGAAAAGTACGGGAAGAGCGAGATTGAGCGTTGGCTTGGATTAGATACAAAACTCCATGAAGTTCTGCCGTCCATCTTCAAGGTGGCGTCACCAAAGGGGACTGCCTTGTGGAGGGATTACCGTGCGCTCTCAAGCCTTCGTGATCGTTGTATTCATCTCAAGTCTCACGACTGGCGGACGCCTCCGAAACCAGCTGACAATCTATGGTCAGATCTTCTCGCTCCGATGGTTCCAACACTACCGAGCAAAGCCGCTAGACTGATCGCCCACTATTATGCCACCGAACAACCAAGGTGGCTGCTGAAGGGCGGCTATCTGTAAAGGTGCTGCACAGCGCACATCGCACCAACACCCTTGCCGCACTTGAGCGGGGCTTCCCCCGCGCGATAGATTAGGATGCAGCAGGGCCGCGGCCGGCGCGCTGGGCGCCGGGGCCGCGGCCCGACTTCATCTTTGCCGATCGTGTTCTGATGAGCAGCAGCGACAACCACCAGACCGACAGCTACAACCCGGCCGAAGTCGAGCGGACGTGGCAGGCCCGCTGGGACGAGCAGGGGATCAACACCTGGACTGACGAGCAGCTTCTCACCGCCGAGAGGCCGTTCTACAACCTGATGATGTTCCCGTACCCCAGCGCCGAGGGGCTGCACGTGGGGAACATCTACGCGTTCACGGGCGCCGACATCTACGGCCGCTTCAAGCGCCTGCAGGGGTACAGCGTGTTCGAGCCGATCGGCTTCGACGCGTTCGGCATCCACAGCGAGAACTTCGCGCTCAAGCAGGGGATCCACCCGGGCGAGCTGATCCCGCGCAACATCGAGCGCTTCACCCGGCAGCTGCGCCGCGTGGGGCTGATGTACGATTGGGACCACACG
>DASSJS010000472.1:0-9194 GCA_035691085.1 Longimicrobium sp. | reverse complement strand
CCAATCATCATCCCCCGCTTTAGAACGCCGTGCCGTCCACGCGCTTGCCGGCGGAGGACTGCAGGCTGCTGAGCGTGGTGTGCAGCACGAAGCTGCCGCTGCCGGAGGCGTCGGGGCTGCGGTTCATCGACACGCCGTCGGTGCCGGCCAGGGTGGAGCTGTAGCTGTAGCTGGTCTTCACCACGGCGCCCGCGTCCTTCAGGATCACGCTGTCGCCGCCGTTGGCCAGGCTCAGCGTGCCGGTGGACGCGGCCACGCCGTTCGTGAGCCCCGCCGGGATGCCGCTCGACCCGCCGAACACCACGATCGCCTTCCCCGGCGCCAGCGAGGTGCCGGCCGCGAAGGTGTGCCGCACGCCGGTGGCGTCGCTGATCGTCCATCCGCCGATGGACGCCGACGTGCCGCCGGTGTTCACCAGCTCCACGAACTCGCCGTTCACGTCGCTCCCCGGCTCGTTGGCCAGGATCTCGTTGATGATCACGCTGGCCGGCGTGGCCGTGGTGATGGTGAACGCCGCGTTGCTCACGTCGCTCGCCGTGCCGCCCGCGTCCGTCACCCGCACCTTCGCGTTCGTCGACGCGCTGTTGGGCACCGTCCACGAGTACGATCCGGCGCTCGCGGCGGTGCTGCTGGTGATGGTGGCCCAGCTGGTCCCGCCGTCGAGCGTGTACTCCAGCTTCACGTTGGTCACGCCGCTCGACGTCCAGGTGATGGCGTGGCTGCTCCCGCCCGCCCAGCTCTCGCCGCCGTTGGGCGCGGTGACGGTGACACTCGCGGTGCCGCCGCCCGAGCCGTGGGTGTAGCGCGTGATCACCGGGTAGTGGTCGCTGGTCGTCGTGCCGTAGCTGCTGATGTACGTGTCCGCGCGGAACACCTGGGCGCTGTTGGCCACGTACGCCGCGTACATCTCGTTGGTGTCCAGGTGGTGGTCGATCATGTCGCTGTAGCTGACCGTGGACGCCACGCCCGCGTCGGAGAGCGCCTTGGTGGGGAAGGTGTAGCTGGCCGAGGCGCTCACGAAGTTGGCGTAGGGGCTGGCCTGGCCGGCGGTGATCGACGTGTCCACGTCGTCGTTCCAGTCGCCCAGCACCACCACCTTCTGCGTGGGATAGGTGGTGTCGAGGTAGCTCTTGAGCGCCACCGACGCATTCTGCCGGCGCTGCCAGCTGGTGACGTCGTTGAACGCCTTCATGTGCAGGATGATGAAGACGATGTCCTCCGTCGTCCCGTTCAGCGTGACGTGCAGCTTCACCTCCAGCGGCGGCCGCCCGGCGAAGTCGCTGTCGTACGCGGTGAGGATGATCTTGCTGCTCACCACGCTGGCCAGCGACGTCTTGTACAGCAGCCCCACCTTCTGCTCGGTGGCCGAGTAGTAGGTGGAGCCGCTGGTGACCGACGCGTCGTTGGCCAGCACGCCCGCGTAGCCGGTGAGCTGGCTCTTGAGCGTGTTCCAGTCGGCCACGTCCACCACCTCCACCATCCCCCACACGTCGGCGTCGGCACCGGCAATCACGTCCTTCACGTTGGAAAGCTGCAGCGCGTCGTTGGTCGGCCCGTTGCTCGCGTCGCCGAACCACTCCACGTTCCAGCTGCCGATGTCGAGCGTGGTGGCCGTTCCCTGCGCGGGCACCACCACGTGCGACGGGGCGGGGACGGAGCGCGGGGCCAGCGGCGTCTGCACGTCGCAGGCGCCTACGAAAAGGGCGAGCAGGCCGAGCGCGTAGCCGGCCAGGTTGCGGCGGAACCTCACTGCGCACCTCCAGGGGGGATGATCGGTGGAAGCACCGCTCCACCCCTCAGGCGCAGTGCTGCACCTGAGGCGCGAAACGGGCGGGTTCGGAAGTGAGGGAAAGATAACGAGCCGATCAACGGCGCGAAATGGTAGTGAGCCGATCAGCCTCGACCCAATACCGCCGGGAATCGGGCACCGGGGCAGGCTCCCAGCGGGTGAACCCGCCGGCCAATTACGGCACGAAGCCTCGCAAACCGCGCGAGGCTGTGGGCCGGAGGGCCGTGGCGAAGCCCGGACGTCGTGCCGCACGCGGCCCGAGATGATTCCGTGGCGATTCCCCGGGCGGCTGAAGCCGCGTGCTACCACGACAGGAAGCCTCGCAAACCGCGCGAGGCTGTTCCATCGGCATCGTGCCGATCCACGGGGGATCCGCGCACACATGCCATGGATGCGCGGCATTCCGGACATCACCACGGCAACCGCGTCCACAGCCTCGCGGGAGTTTGCGAGGCTTCCCGGAGTCGTAGCCGTGGCTTCAGCCGCCCAGGGCGATATCGCGGTCCCGGAAGAGGTGGCCTGAACGCGCAAAGCCTCGCAAGTCCGCGGATCTCCGGGTGGGGGCCAAACCGGAGGCCGCGCGGGAGTTCCCTACCGCATCTCCGACACCGATTCGCGGTGGACCATGCGGCGGATGGCCTCGGCCAGGAGCGGGGCCAGGGAGACCACGTGCAGCGCGCTCCACCCGCGGCCGGGGACATCCACCGTGTCGGTCACGATCACGCGGCTCACCCCGGCATCTTCCAACCGGGTGCAGGCGTCGCCCACCAGCAGGCCGTGCGTGGCGGCGATGTAGAACTCGCGGGCGCCGGCCTCGCGCAGGGCGTGGATGCTGCTGACCAGCGTGCCGCCGGTGCTGATCATGTCGTCCACGATCAGGCAGGCGCGGCCGTCCACGTCGCCCACCAGGTGCGTGACCTCGGTGCGGGTGCCGCTCTCGCGGCGCTTCATGATGATGGCGAGCGGGGCGCCCAGCCGGTGCGCGTACTCGCTGGCCGCCTTCACCCGCCCCGCGTCGGGAGATACGACGGTCACGTCCTCCGGAAGTGTTCCCGCCAGCGCGTCGCAGATGGGCGTGACCGCGCTCAAGCTGTCCACAGGGATCTGGAAGAAGCCCTCGATCTGCGGCGAGTGCAGGTCCACGGAGAGGACGTGGTCCACGCCGGCGGTCTGCATCAGCGCGGCCACCATGCTGGCGGTGATCGGCTCGCGGCGCTGGTTGCGGCGGTCGGCGCGCGCGTAGCCGAAGTACGGCACCACCGCCGTCACCCGCGCCGCCGCCGAGCGCCGGCACCCGTCGGCGAACGCCAGCAGCTCCATCAGCCGGTCGTTCACCGGCGGCGCGGTGGGCTGGATCAGGTACACCTCCTTGCGCCGCACCGACTCCAGGAGGCGCACGCTCAGCTCGCCGTCCGGGAAGTGCTCCACGCGGCTCCCCGCCAGCGCAATCCCCAGCTCGCTCGCCACCGCGTGCGCCAGCGGGGGATTCGCCGTCCCGGCGAATACCACGAAATCGTCCGATTCGATTGTGGCCGGCATCATCCCCCCTGCCCGTCCGCGACGCGGCCCGCTCCGCCGCGCACCCGCTCCAGGTGCTCCATCATCGTGTCGTCCAGCTCCCGTGGATAGGTGAATCCCAGCTGCCCGGCCACGTGCAGCGCCAGCCGGCGGAACACGCCGAGCATCGCCCACAGCGCATTCCACCCGTCGTCCGTCCCCGCCCCGGCGAAGGTCGCCTCCACCTCGCGCCAGGTCTCCGCGTCCACCATCTCCCGCATCCGCCGCCCGTACGCGCCCACGGGCACGGACCAGCCGTGCGCGGCCGCGGCGTGCCACTCCAGCATGCGCAGCAGGTGCGGGCGCATCACGCAGTCCAGGCTGTGGCGCGCCGGAAACAGCTCGCCGCGGCGCAGGTTCTTGGCCACGTAGGTGCTCTCGAACCAGAACTCGTCCACCACCGCGCGGAACTCGCCGGCCGTGGGGCGCGGCGGCACGTGCGCGGAAAAGGTGGGCGGCGGGAGCGCGGATGCGCGTCCATCGCGGTCCAGCAGCACGCGGTAGCCCACGTCCAGCGCGGCGGGAAGATGCTGTCCGGCCGCCATCGCGTCCAGTTCGGTTACCGGCGCCAGGGTGAAGTCGACCCTGGTTCCGTCGCGGTAGATGACGAGGCGCATGGAGTGCCCGAACCCGCGCCACTCCAGCTCGTCGCCCCACCACACCAGCACCGGCCCGTACGCCTCCGCGAACCAGCGGGTGGATGTCGAGAAGGGCGCGGGATCGTCCAGGTACAGCACCACGTCCCAGTCCGAAAGCTCGTCCACGCGCCCGCCGGGCACCGCGCGCGTGCTGGTGAGCACCACCGCCCGCACGCTCTCCACCGTCCGGGCCCAGGCCAGGATTCGATCGAGAACGGGATCGGGTTGCGGGCCACCGTTCATCATGCGACCAGACGGGGAGGATGGATAGATGGCGCGGGAGCGCGAGGACAGGCCTCGGGGCGAGCCGCGGATGTCTTAACCGCGTGAACGCAGAGCAGCGAAGATAAGCAGAGACAGGCAGAGAACTGCAACAGCATCCGCGGTTCTCTGTTTATCTCTGCCGCCTATCTTCGCTGCTCCGCGTTCATGCAGTTGCAGTTGCAGTTGCAGTTGCAGTTGCAGTTGCGGTTCGGCACGATCGAGACTTACGAGCCTCGCAGCGACTGGAGGATCTCGCCCGCGGCGCGGCGGCCGGAGCGGATGGCACCGTCCACGGTGCCGTTCCAGCCGCCCTCGGCCGTGGCCTCGCCCGCGAAGAAGAGGGTGCCATCGACCGGGCGGCCAAGCGCTTCGCGGGCGGGGAGCGCACCGGCGGGCACGTACGTGTACGCGCCGCCGGAAAACGGGTCGGCGTGCCAGTCATGCCGGCGCCAGTCGACCACCTCCGTCTCCACGCGGGCGCGGGGCACGCCCAGCATCCGCGCGAGCGAGTCCAGCGCTCGCCCGGCCAGGTCGCCGCCGCCTTCCAGAAAGCGCCGGGCCGCGCCGCCGCCCGCCCACGCCGTCAGCACCGGCGCGCACACGGGCGAGGGCGTCCACCACGCGGTCACCTCCTCGCGGGTCATGAAGAACTTGTGCTCGCTCGTTCCCTCGGCGTCGCCCCGCCAGTCGAGCACGTCGTCCCAGAAGGGCGATGCGAAGCGGAAGGTGATCTTCACCACGTTCCCCATCGCCAGCCGCCGGGCGTGCGCGCGCGTGTCGCCGATGTCGGGGGTGAAGCGGATGGCGCCCGCGCCCTCGGTGGCCTGGAGGACGCAGAGCGGCACCGTCACCAGCACCCGCCTGGCCCGCACCGGCTCCAGCTCGTGCCCGAAGCGCGAGCGGCAGCGCAGCTCGGCCTCGCCGCGCCGCCACTCGACGGCGCTCACCGCGGCGCTCAGGCGCACGTCGCAGCGGCCGGCGAGCGGGGCGGCCAGGCCGCGCACGGCCAGGCTGAACCCGCCCAGCGGATGGAAGCGCACCTCGCCGCCCCCGCCGCCGGAGCCGGCCACCGTGCGCGACAGCCACTGCACCCCCACGCGGTCCAGCTCCGACGCGTGAAAGCCCTCCACGTAGCGCTCCACCAGCCCGCGGACGTGCGCATCCTCGCCGCCGCAGCATTCGTCCAGCCACGCGGCGAACGTCTGGTCGCGCTCGGGCGGCGGATCGAGCTTGCGCAGGATCCGCTCGATGGAATCATCGAAATCGAGGCAGCTGGCCACGCCGCCGCCCACCTCCCACTGCCCGCCCGCGCTGCGGTACGCCGCGCCGCCCATGGCGCGGATGGCGTCGAAGGCCGGCCCCGGCACGTCCACGAACTCGGCGCCCAGCTCCACCGGCAGCGGGTGCGCGGGGTCGTACAGCGTGTGCACGCGGCCACCGAGGCGACCGCGCGCCTCCAGCAGCGCCACGCTCATCCCGTGCGCCGCCATCTCCCCCGCCGCCGCCAGCCCCGACACCCCGCCGCCGATGATGGCGACGTCGAACCGCTCCCCATCCCCCATCATCCCCCCACCGTTGGAACGTCCGCCCCGCCCGTGCGCAGAGCCCGCGCCACGGATGGATTGATACGAGATTTGGGTGGAATATGCGACTCAAGCCGCGGCTACAACGGCACGCCGTCCGCCTTCGCGGACATCAACCGCGGCGTCCAGGATGAAGTCCAGGGTTCGAGACGGAGCCGACGAACGAAGCCTCACGCGGTTCGTGAGGCTTCCCGTGGTTGCAGCTCGCGGCTTCAGCCGTCCCCGCCCATGAGAATTCCGAAGCGGGCGGAAGTGGAGATGAGCGGATAAAGCGGAAAGAATCGGGGACGTGGGATGCACAAAAACGGCGAGGAGAACCGGGGCCCACCCCCCGATCCTCCTCGCCTGCGCCGCTCGGCCATGGGGCTTCGCGGCTTTTTTGTGGTGAGGGGACCCGGGGCCCACCCCCCTGCCCCCTCACCCAGCACGCTCCGGCTTGCACCTCGGCGGCTGATTTTTGTTGCGGGGGAACCGGGGCCCACCCCCCGGCCCCCCGCACGCACCGCTCGGCCGTGAGGCTCCGCGGCACGTTCCTTCTGACCCTGTGCACCGCGCGGCCACCCTCCGCCGCCGTGCTTGGATCTGAAGTTACTCGGGGAAGCTGTCAGGAAGATTACAGGCCGGAGAGAATGATTATTCGAAGATTAAGACCAGCAATTACCACGCGCCGAGAGAATGTGAGGGGTCAGCCACGAGCCCTCTGGTTCTCTGGTCCTCTGGTGCTCTGGGTCCCCGATCAACGAACCTTTCCCCGTGGAGACGAACCCGCGCCCGCGTACCGGCCAGGACACTCGTACGGACTGCGGGGGCCGGTGAGGAATCGGGGAGATGCGGACGAGCTCGCTCGTGGTTCAGCGCCCGCCCACCGGGGCGGGCGGAAAGGTGACGGTCACGCGGGTGCCGCGGCCCACCTGGGACTCGAGGGCGATGCGCGCCTGGTGCTCCTCGGCGATGCGGCGGGCGATGGAGAGGCCCAGCCCCGCGCCCTCGGCCGCCGCGCGCGCCGACTCGCCGCGGTAGAAGCGCTCGAAGACACGCGGCAGCTCGTCGGGCGGAATCCCCATCCCCGTGTCGCGCACCACCACGGTGGGCACGCCCGCCGGCTGGTGAACGTCCACCCTCACCTCGCCGCCATGGGGCGTGTACTTCACGGCGTTCTGCACCAGGATCACCAGCAGCTGGCGCAGCAGCGTGGCATCGCCCAGCACCGGCGCCTCGTCGAACTCGCCCACGCTCAGCCGCACGCCGCGCGCCTCGGCCGCCACGCCCGCCGCGGCCACGGCGTCGCTCACCAGGTCGTCCAGGTACACGGGCTCGTGGGCCACCGGGCGCACCCCGCTCTCCACGCGCGCCAGGGTGAGCAGGTCGTCCACGATGTGGCCCATGGCCTCGGCCTCGCGGCTCACCGACAGCAGGGCGGCGCGGTACTCGCCGGGCTCGCGCTCGCGCTGCAGCGCCACCTCGGCGCGGCCGCGCAGCACCGACACGGGGGTGCGCAGCTCGTGCGCGGCGTCGCCCAGGAAGCGCCGCATCTGCTGCAGCGTGTTCTCCACCGGCTGCACCGACAGCGCGGCCAGGCGATGCCCGATCAGCGCCACCAGCACCAGCGCCAGGAACCCCCCCGCCACGAACGTCTCGATCAGCCGCAGCGACTGCGCCTCGATCTGCCCCAGGTCGGAGGTGGCGGCCGCCACGTAGGTGCGGCCGCCCCGCAGCACGAAGCGCCGCGCGTACACCCGCCACTCGCCGTCGGGGCCCTGGTACGCGGCGTCGGCCGAGCCCCGGCGCAGCGCGGCCACGGCGGCGGCCTGCACCGGCGCCTCGGCGGTGGGCGGGGTGACGGGGCGGCCGCGGGCGTCGAACAGGAGCAGCTCGCTCCCGGGCACCTCCATCTCCTCCACCGCCGCCATCGCCGCTTCGTGGCTGGGCACCCCCTCGGCCTCGATCACCTGCGCGGCGCGCACCGCGTCGCCCGTGGCGGCGTGGAGGGTGCGCACCAGCTGCTGCTCCACCTCGTGCGCGGTCACGCCGTACATCCCGCCGCCCACCAGCAGCAGGATGGCCGCGAAGCTCGCCACGTAATAGACGGTCAGGCGGTGGCGCAGCCGCGCGAGCGAGCGGTCCATCAGCCGTGCACGCCGAAGCGGTACCCGGCGCCGCGCAGGGTGTGGATCAGCTTGGGCTCGTAGTCGTCGTCGATCTTGCGGCGCAGCCGGCGGACCAGCACCTCGAGGACGTTGGTGAAGGGGTCGTGGTTGTCGTCCCACACGGCGGCGGTGATGGCGGCGCGGTCCACCACGGCGTCCTGGTGGCGGACGAAGAACTCCAGCAGCTCGAACTCCTTGGCGGTCAGCTCGATGCGCTGCCCCGCGCGCTTCACCTCGCGGGTGCGCAGGTCCACCTCCAGGTCGGCCACGCTCCGCTGGTCGGGGGCGATCTGCGGCGGGCGGCGGGCCAGCGCCTGCACGCGCGCCAGCAGCTCGCGGAAGGCGAAGGGCTTGGTCAGGTAGTCGTCGGCGCCGGACTCGAGGCCGAGGACGCGATCGTCCACCGCGTCGCGGGCGGTCAGCATCAGCACGGGGGTGCCGATCCCGTTCTGGCGGATGCGCTTGCACAGGTCGATGCCGCTGCCGCCGGGAAGGCCGATGTCCAGGATGATCACGGCGTAGGTGCCGAGCGCGGCCTTTTCGCGCCCCTCGTGAAAGGTGCGCGCCGTCACCACCTCGATGCGGTGCTCGCGAAAGCCCGAGCCCAGCACCTCCAGCAGCGCCGGATCGTCTTCAACCACCAGGATTCGCACGGGACAGTCCGGGAATGCGGGTACGGAGTGCGTCGCCCACCAGCGACCCACTCCAAGAAGATAGGGAGCGCCGGCCGATTGTCACTAAACCGCGTGAACACGGAGCAGCGGAGAGAGCGGAGTCAAACGGAGAACTTCATCGCAGTTTCTCCGTCTGGCTCCGTGCTCCTCCGCTGCTCCGTGTTCACGCCTTTTGTGAAGGCCGCGGCCGCGAAGGCCTCAGCGCTGCGCCGCGGGCGCCCTCCAGTCCTTCCCCAGCACCACCGTCACGTCCAGCACCAGGGTGGTGTCGCGGCGGGTCTCCACGCGGGCGATGCCGAGCGCCGCCGCGACCTGATCGGCCATCGCGCGGTTGCCCACGCGGTCCAGGACGAGCGAGGCATCCTGGCTGAAGCCGCGCGCGTTGCCGGTCTGCACCACGTCGAAGCCGCGGTCGCGCAGCACGTCGGTCGCGTTTTTCGCCAGGCCGCGCGTGGTAGTGGCGTTCAGCACCTCCACGCGCACGCGGCCGCTGGGCGGAGGCGGACGCGCGGGGCCAGCCCCAGCGGAGGGAACCGGCGCCG
>DASSJS010000471.1:0-3027 GCA_035691085.1 Longimicrobium sp. | reverse complement strand
CTTCGCACTTCGCACTTTGCACTTCGCACTTCGCACTTCGCACTTCGCACTTCGCACTTCGCACTTCGCACTTCGCACTTCGCA
Organism: Longimicrobium sp.; assembly: GCA_035691085.1. Taxonomy (GTDB): domain Bacteria; phylum Gemmatimonadota; class Gemmatimonadetes; order Longimicrobiales; family Longimicrobiaceae; genus Longimicrobium. The sequence goes on along the minus strand of DASSJS010000471.1, from coordinate 2,943 downwards.
CTTCGCACTTCGCACTTCGCACTTCGCACTTCGCACTTTCGCACTCACGCACTTCTCCGTGGTACGCTCCCTGCCATCCGCGCCCGCGGACATCAACCCGCGGAAACCGTGATCATCGACTGCCACACACATCTGAACCGCTACACGCCCGACCTGCCGCGCGCCCTGGAAGACCGGCACGCGCAGCTGCGGGCCGAGATGGATGCGCACGGCATCGCCTACGCGCTGGTGCTCACCTCGTACGACGTGACGGGCGACCGGCCCTCCACCGCCGACACCCTCGCGGCGCTGGAGCGCGACGCGCGGCTGGGCGTGGTGGCCGGCATCCGGCACGCGCACCTGCACGGCGACCTGCCGGGGCTGCGCGAGATGCTGCGGGCCCGGCGGATCAAGGCGCTCAAGCTGTATCCCGGCTACGAGCCGTACCGGGTGACGGATGATTCGCTGCGGCCGGTGTACGAGCTGGCGGCCGAGTTCGGCGTGCCGGTGATGATCCACACCGGCGACACCTACGACCCCGGCACCCACGTGCGCCTGGCCCATCCGCTCGACGTGGACGACCTGGCGGTGGAGCACCGCGGCGTGCGCTTCGTGATGTGCCACGTGGGGAACCCGTGGCTGATGGACGCGGCCGAGGTGCTGTACAAGAACCCCAACGTGTTCGGCGACATCTCGGGGTTCACGCTGGGCGAGTTCCAGCCGCGCTTCGAGCGGCTGATGGCGCGCAAGCTGAACGACCTGGTGGCGTACGTGAACAGCCCCGACAAGCTGATGTTCGGCACCGACTGGCCGATCAGCGGCATCGGCGGCTACCTGGAGTTCGTGCGGCGGCTGGACCTGACGCCCGAAGAGCGCGAGGGGCTGATGTGGCGCAACGCGGCGCGGGTGTTCGGCCTCCACTTCGAGGTGCGCGTGGAGACGGCGGATGGCGGATGACCTGCGCGTGGTGGAGGTGCGCGACGAGCGGACACCGCTGGCCCGCGCCGCCATTGAGCTGATTCACACGGCCATCGGCGACGTGCAGCCCACCGCCGACCTCCTTTCGGAGCTGGAGGAGTGCCGGCGCGGCTTTCCCTCGGGCGGCGAATATCACCTGCTGGCGGCGCTGGACGAGGGCGGTGAGCCGATGGCCGCCGCGGCGGGGGTGTACCTCGAGGCGGTGAACGCCGGGTTCATCACCTACCTGGCCGTGCGCCCCGAGATGCGCAACCGGCAGCTGGGCCGCACCCTGCGCGCGCACCTGCTGGAGTGCTTCCACGCCGACGCGCGGTCGCGCGGGGCCGAGCTGGCGTGGATGGTGGGCGAGGTGCGGCGCGAGAGCGCGTGGCTGCGCACCCTGGTGCAGGGCGGCCGGGTCATCCCGTTCCACCTGGGCTACTTCCACCCCTGGATGCCGCTGCGCGCCGAAGGCCGCTACGTGCTGTACCGCGAGCTCTTCGCAGACACTCGCGCCGAGCTCCCGTCGCACGAGGTGGCGCGGCTCCTGTTCGCCATCTGGCGGCGCGCCTACCGGATCCGCTACCCGCTGCAGAGCGAGACGTTCTGCTACATGTTCCGCGGCCTGGAAGGGCGCGAGTCCATCGGCGCCGACCCGGGCTTCGCCTCGCTGGACGGCTGACCGCCCGAGCGGGTTCGGTGGACGGAACGAAACCGCGCCGCGTCGGATGCTTCCGGCGCGGCGCGGTTTTGATGTGTGGTTCGGTTTACGGTTCGTCGTCGTTCAGCGGCGACCGGGCCGCGCGGAGAAGTTCGGTCAGGTCGGCCGCCAGTGCCTGCCAATTGGCACGGTTGCCGGCGGGAAGTGCCCTGCGGACGTTGGCGACGGCCGTGCGCATCGGCTCATTCACCGCCGTTCGCCCGGTCACCCTTTCCGGCCCGCTCGATTGGTTCGGCTCCACCCCCGTGGCGAGCGAGTCGGCACGGTCGAGCACGCGGCTGATCCTGGGTGAGCGGAAGAACTCCGCGTCGTGGCGGACGGCGGCGGTGCGCGCGGCCTCGGCCCAGATGCCCAGCTCCAGCCAGTCCGGCTGCATCAAAGCGCGCACGCGCTCGCGCCCGTCCGCGAGCAGCTCCCTGGTGTCGCCCCGGCCCGCCGCGAGATCCCGATACGGAGGAGACACGGCCCCGCCGCCCCTCATTCCGTCGAGCAGCCGCTCCACCCTCCCGCTGATCACCTGGATCGAGTCAGCCTGCTGTGCGGCGAAGGCCAGCTCCAGGTCCACGAGGTATGCGCCCACGCGGACGGTGCGCTGCTCCTCCGTGAGATTGTCGCCCGCGCCACGCGTCCGCGACTGGAACACATCGTTCCATCCCGCTGCCACGCCCGGCGCGGCGCCGGCCTCCAGCATTCGCACCGCGCGAACGGGGTCGTCCAGCAGCGCGTTGGCGGAGCGGTTCAACAGCGCGGCCGTCACCCCGATCCCCGCCAGCACCGCCGCCAGCGCGCCGTACACCATCCACCGCCGCCCCGGCGCCTTCCGCCGCGAGCCGATCGGGATCACCCCGTCCTCACCGCCGCCGGTGTCCCCGGACGCGTCGGCAGCGGGTGCGTCCGCCGGGCGCCGCGTGGCGATGGGGATCACGTCGTTCGAGTCGTCGTCCATGTCCGCATCCGTGTCCACGACTGGCCCCGGAGGGGCCGAGATGGTCACCGCGTCGGGCGAAGCGGCGGGGGTGGATGAACGGGCCGCCTCCAGCTCGCGCAGCACGCCCGCGGTCTCGGCGAACAACTCGTACTCCTCATCGTTCGCGGCGATGGCGGCCAGCAGCTCGTCACGTTCGGCTCCGGCGAGCTTGCCGTCGTGGAGGGCGGCGACGCGCTCGTGATCCATCCAACTCCTCGTTTCCGGGGCGCCCGGCTCGGTGCCTTGTGGATGATTGGTGGGACGGGAGCCGCCGGATTCTGCCGCACGGGGATCATTCGGCTGCATCGATGCCTCCCCG
>DASSJS010000470.1:0-8373 GCA_035691085.1 Longimicrobium sp. | reverse complement strand
GGCAGAAGCGAAGGGCACCAACGTCCGCGACGTGGACGGCAACGTCTTCGTGGACCTGACCGCCGCCTTCGCCGTCGCCGGGCCGGGGCACGCGCACCCGCGCATCGTCGAAGCCGTGCAGAGGCAGGCGTCGACGCTCCTCCACGGCATGGGCGACGTGCATCCCCCCGCCGTGAAGGTGGACGTGCTCCGCGCGCTGGCCCAGGTGGCGCCCGCGGGGCTGACGCGGTCCGTGCTCGCCAACTCCGGCGCCGAGGCCGTGGAAGCCGCGCTGAAGACGGCGGCGATCGCCACCGGCAAGCCGCGCGTGCTGGCCTTCCACGGCGGCTACCACGGCCTTACCTACGGGGCGCTGGCCGCGTCGGGGCGCGAGGACTTCCGCGCGCCCTTCACCCCGCAGCTCCCCCCCATCGCCGCGTTCGCGCCGTACCCGTACGCCTACCGCTCGCCGCTGGGCCGCGATGCGGAGGAAGTGGGCGCCGCGGTGCTGCGCTACGTGGAGTACCTGCTCGACACGCCGGGAACGGCGAGCGAGGGGATCGGCGCGATTCTCGTCGAGCCCGTGCAGGGCCGCGGCGGCGACGTGGTGCCGCCGGACGGCTTTCTACCCGGCCTGCGCCGCATCTGCGACGAGCGGGGGCTGCTGCTGATCCTGGACGAGATCTACACCGGCTTCGGCCGCACCGGGCGGTGGTTCGCCTGCCAGCACTGGGGCGTCACCCCCGACATCCTGGTGGTCGGCAAGGGGATGACGGGCGGAATGCCGTTCGCCGCCTGCATCGGCACCGACGCGGTGATGGAGGCGTGGCCGAAGTCGAAAGGCGAGGCGATCCACACCTCCACCTTCCTGGGCCATCCGCTGGGATGCGCCGCCGCCCTCGCCTCCATCGCCGTCCTCCGCGACGAGCGGCTGGTGGAGCGCTCGGCCGAGCTGGGCGCGCGCCTCCTGGCCCGCCTCCGCGAGATGACGGCCGACCACCCCCGCGTCGGCGAGGTGCGCGGCCTGGGGATGATGATCGGCGTCGAGCTGGTGCGCGACCGCGAGAGCCGCGAGCCCGCGCCCGAGCTGGCCGGCCGCGTGGTGATCGAGACGCTGCGCCGCGGCGTGCTGACGCTGGGCGGCGGCATCCACGGCAACGTCCTCTCCCTCTCCCCCCCGTTCGTGATCACCGAGGAGCAGGTGGACGCGGCGCTGGGGATTCTCGGAGACGTACTGGACGGGATTCGGTAGGCGCCCAAGCCATCCCAAACGCACCGAGGGCCTTCCCCCACTCCGGGAGAAGGCCCTCGCCACATTCTGGACGCTCGCGCCGAGTTCAAACGCACTCACGCACTCGCGCACTCACGCACCTGTTCGCGATCCCGCCAGCGGGAGCGACCGCCGGCCCCGCCCGTCAATTCCGCGTCGCGCCCGACTGCTGCATCCGGATCAACCGTGCCTGCAACGCCTTGCCACGCGCCAGCATGCGGTCGGTCTCGGGCTCCACGGCCAGCATGCGCTGGTGCAGCTGCGTCTCGATCACCCGCGCGCGCTGCGCGAGGGCGGGCTGCTGCAGCACCTGCTGCTGCGCGCGCATGAAGCGCTGCTGGATCGGCGCCAGCTCGGCGTTCAGCTGCTGCAGCGCGCGCGCGTCGCCACGCTGCTGCGCGGCGATGGCCTGCTGCTGCATCCCCTGCACCCGCGTGGCGAGGGCGTCGAGCCCCGGGTCCACCCGCAGCATGGCGGCCTTCACGTCACGCATGAACGCTTCCTGCGCGCGGCGCAGGGCCGCGTCCTGCATCACCCGGTTGTGCACGGCCTGCAGCCGCGCCTGGATGCGCTGCAGCTCGCCCATCATCTCGCGGGGGCTCTCCGCGGCGGCGGGCACCGTGGCGCGGGCGTTCACCGGACGGGGCGCCTGCGCCGCCAGCGCGGCGGGAATCAGCATCGCGGCGGAAAGGGCCGCCGCGCTCAAATAACGATTGGTCAAACGGGTCTCCGTGCCTTGGCCGGCGCTCCGCCAGCCCGTGAAAGCAGGGCGCCGCGCCGGTCGCAACCGGTCGCGGCGCCGTGTACAACACCGCAGCGCGCCCCATGTTTCACTTCGCCGCGCCCGGCGCGTCGGTTCGCTACAGGGTTCCGGTGGAATCGGGCGGCGCCGTCGTCCCCCCGCCCGACGAGCTCCCGCCGCCCGTGCCGCCCGAATTCCCCGACGATCCGCCCGTGCCCGACGCACCCCCCACCGGCTCGCCCAGCACCTTCGGCGGGCGGCCCGAGCTGGTGCCATCGTCCTGGCCCGAGGCCACGGGCGGCTCGGCGGGCGGCGCGGTCACCGGCGGCGGCGTGCGGCGGCGCGGGGTCTGGGTGCGCGAGGGCGGCGGCACCGTGCCCGAGCCCACCGGCGGGGGCGGGGTGTACGGGTCCTCCACGCTCCCCGGCAGCGGCTCGGGAGGCGGCGCGCCGGCGGCCTGGCGGCGGCGCTGGGCCTCCAGCTCGGGCCACTTCACCCCGCGCGCCTCCAGGTCGGTCATCCCCACCGTGTCCTGGTAGGCGTAGGCGCCCGCCTCCTCGTCGGCCCACGCGCTGTCGCCCGCCACCTGCGGATACGGCGCGGCCGGGTAGCACGACTGCCGCACCGGCGCCGAGTGGATGAAGTACTCGGTGTACGCCTGCCCGCTCCCCGGGCAGCTGGCGTCCATCGCCAGCCCGGTGCGCCGGTCCACCTGCGCGGTCACCACGCCCCCCGGCGGCTGCCAGGCGGCCGGCATGCGGCGCTTCTGGTAGATGCGGTTCATGATCCGCGCCCACACCGGCGCCGCGATCGACCCGCCCGACGCGTTGTTCACGATGGTCACGGGCTTGTCGAAGCCGAACCACACCGACGCCACCAGCTCCGGCGTGTACCCCACGAACCAGACGTCGGTGGCGCCGTTGGTGGTCCCCGTCTTCCCCGCCGCGGGGCCGCGGAACCCCGCGCCGCGCACCGGCGTGGCCGTGCCGCGGTCCACCACGTCGCGGAGCATGCTGGTGAGCACGAACGCCGCCTCGGGCTCCATCACCTTCGCCTGCGCGGGCTCGGCCTCCCAGATCACGTTGCCGTTCCCGTCCTCCACCCGCTTGACGAAGTGCGGCGTCACCAGCGCGCCGCCGTTGTCGAACGCGGCGAAGGCGCGCACCAGCTCGATCGGCTTCACCTCGGCCGCGCCGAGCGCCGTGGCGGGCACGTTGTTGATGGGGGTGCTGATCCCCAGGTCGCGCGCGGTGCGGATCACCTCGCCCATCCCCACCTGCTGCGCCACCTGCACGGTCACGGTGTTCTTGGAGCGCGCCAGCGCATCGCGGAGGGTGATGGGCCCGTCGTACGTCCCCGTATAGTTCTTCGGGGTCCAGGTGCGCCCGCGGTCGATCTGGATGGTCACCGGCTGGTCCTGGAACACCTGCGTGGGCGGGGTCCCGTTCTCCAGCGCGGTCAGATAGACGAAGGGCTTGAACGCCGACCCCGGCTGGCGCACCGCCTGGAACACGCGGTCATAGGGGCTGTCCTCGTAGTCGCGCCCGCCCACCAGCGCGCGCACCTCGCCGCTGGCGGCCTCCATCACGATGGCCGCGCCCTGCAGGTACTGCGTGGTCCCGTCGTCGGTCTCGCCCCTGGCGCTGGCGTAGGTGGGGTGCCGGAACGCGCCGAACCCGCCGGACTCGATCGCCGCGGCCTGGCGCGCCACCTCGTCCTCGGCGGCCTTCTGGGCCACGGGGTCATAGGTGGTGAACACGCGCAGGCCGGCGGTGGCGTCCACCTGGCCCATCACCTCGCCCAGCTCGCGGCGCACCCGTTCGATGAACCACGCGCCCGCCACCCGTGGCCCCGAGCGCCCGCGCCGCGCCAGGCGGATGGGCTCGGCGAGGGCCGCCTGGGCCTGCTCCTGGGTGATGAACCCCGCCTTGGCCATCTCGCGCAGGACGATGTTGCGCCGGCGCGTGGCGGCCTCGCGGTCTTCGCGCGGGTTGATGCGCGACGGCGACACCGGGAGCCCGCCCAGCACCGCCGCCTCGGCGATGGAGAGCCGCGACGCCGGCTTGCCGAAGTACTCGCGCGCGGCCGCGTCCACGCCGTATGCGCCCTCGCCCAGGTAGATGTGGTTGAGGTACAGCTCCAGGATCTTGTCCTTGGGGAACGCCTTCTCGATCTGCCGCGCCACCCGCACCTCCATCACCTTGCGCCGCAGCGAGCGCTCGCGGTACGGCAGCGCCTTCGGAAAGAGATTCCGCGCCAGCTGCATGGTGATGGTGCTTCCGCCCTCTTCCACCCCTCCGCTCTTCACGTTCTTGAACAGCGCGCCGCCGAAGCGCTTCCAGTCCACGCCGCCGTGCTGGTAGAAGCGCCGGTCCTCCACCGCCAGGAACGCCTGCGGCAGGTAGCGGGGGAGCGAGTCGATGCGCACGGTGCTGCGGCTGCCGGCGCCGAGCGACGCGAAGGCATGGCCGTTCACGTCCATCAGCTGCGAGCCTTCGGTCTGGTACTTTTCCAGCTCGCTCACGGGGGCGCAGCCGCCCAGCCCGCACGGCGCGAACCAGAGCCAGCCGAAGGCGATCACCGCCAGCCCCAGCACGGCCAGAAGGCCGATCTTGATTTTTCGATTCATGGGTAGGCTCGGGTCACAGGGTGCGACAACCCTTTTGCGCGAACCGTGCCGAAAGCTCCAAGTGGTTGATTAAGATCGATTTGGACGGCAATAACGCGGGGACGGCAGGCTCCATCGCCCGCCGTGCGCGACGGGAGGATGAACGGCAACGGCGGTGAACACGGAGCAGCGGAGGGAAGCGGAGTCAAACGGAGAACCGCGTCGTGGCTCTCCGTCCGACTCCGCTCTCTCCGCTGCTCCGTGTTCACAAAAAGAAGATCAGCCCCGGCACGGCCTCCGGCCGAACGTCTCGAAACCGGTCCCGGGATCCCACGGCCTCGTCACGGCCGCGATCTCAATCCCCCGGCCGCTCGCGCCCCGTTCCGCCGCCGCGCGGCTGATGGCGGCCTTCCCCGCCCACGTGATCGGACCGTGGCCCGCTCGTGGCCTTCCTGCTCGCGCCGCCCTTCCCTCCGCTCTTCCCTCCCCCGCCGCCCTTGGAGCCGCCCGAGCCGCTGGGGAGGTTGGACGGGTTCGGCGGCCCCTGGGTGATCCGCGACTCCTGCGTGGTGGGGAGCGGGCGCAGGCGCGTCCGTTCCAGGGCGGCCAGCTGCCGCTTCAGCCGGCGGAGCTCGCGCTCCTGCTCCTCGGTGCGACGGTAGCCCCACCAGGCCAGGTTCACCAGCTCGAAGGGGTCGTGCAGCAGGTCGTAGAACTCCCACTGCTCGGGAGCCTCGCCGTTCGCGTCGTAGTACCGCGCCAGCTTCCAGCGCTCCTCGCGGATGCTCACGATGTGGTTGGGCGGCGGCAGGTACGGCCCGCTCGCCTGCCCCGCCTGCCAGTCGTCCCAGGTGAAGACGATGTAGGGCTGCACCGGCTCGTCGCTCTCCCCCAGCAGCAGCGACGAGTAGTCCACGCCCTGCCAGCGCGCCCGTGCGCTCCGGGGAGCGCCGAACAGGCTGGCCAGCGTGGGAAGGAAGTCCACGTGCGAAACCAGCGCATCGCTCTCGCGCCCCTTCCGGAACAGGCGCCGGTTCGAGAACACCAGCGGCACCCGGAGCGATTCCTCGTAGAAGTTGAAGTTCTTCTGCCGCAGCCCGCCGTGCGCCAGCCCCATCTCGCCGTGGTCCGAGGTGCGGATCACCACGGTGTCGTCGCGCAGCCCGGTGGCCTCCAGCGTGTCCAGCACCTGCACCAGGTACTCGTCCGACGCCTTCATCAGGTTGCCGTAGAAGTTCAGGTACTCGCCCTGCATCTTCTTGTCGGTCAGCGCGCCGGTGAGGTTGAAGAGGTTGAGGAACTCCTTCTGCACCGACGGCTTGGTGGACAGGTCCTCGTCCACGCTGGCGGGAAGGCCGATCTCGCCCTCGAACCAGCCGTGCCCCTTGTACCCGGCCTTGAGGGTGTTGCCGGGGTAGAACAGCACGTCGTGCGGGTTCACCATGCTGATCACCATGAAGAACGGCTGCTGCCGCGCCGCCTCGCTACGCAGGTACTCCAGCGCGCCCTCGTTGCCGATCACGGGGTTGGGCCCTTCCTGCTCCATGAAGCGGCCGTCGTGGTTGGGCCAGCCGCCGCCCGCCTGGGTGATGTCCTGGTTGGCGCCGGCGTCGGGCGGGTTCCAGCGGCTCCAGCCGTACTGCTCCACGTCTTCGGGAACCCAGGGGCCGTCGGGGTTCAGCTTCTTGCTCAGGTGCCACTTTCCCTTGTAGACCACGTGGTACCCGGCCGCCTTCATCACCGAGGCGACGCTCGGCAGGTCCAGCGGACACTCGATCTGCGGGTACTGGTAACTCGGCATGTCCTCTTCCAGCGTGTACTTCACCCCGTGCTGCGCGGGGAAGTAGCCGGTCATCAGCGTGGACCGGGCGGGCGAGCACATGCAGCTGTTGGTGAAGGCGCGGTTGAAGGTCATCCCGTGCCGCTTGAGCCGGGTGAGGCCTGGGAGATTCTCCTCGGCCCACCCCGGCGGAAAGTGCTGGATGGCGCGCTCCTGGTCGGTGATGAACATCACCACGTTCATCCCCTTCATGCCGGGCGCGGCGGCGTCGCGCGCCCCCGCCGCCCGCGTGGCCGGCGGAGCGGCCTCCGCGTGCGCGGGCCTGGCCGTGGCCCGTCTGGGTGGGGCGCCGCGGCCTGGGTCTGGCTTTGCCATCGTTTCCTTTCCGTCAGGTATGGGGCGGGAAGAACCGGGGGGAGGAAGAATCATCGCCGGTGCGAGAATAAATGCCGATCGAGCTTCGTTCCTGCAACGCAAACAAATGATCTCAGCGTACGCGCGGCGGCGGAAACAGATCCGTTCCACGGCGTCACGATTGACGAGCAAGAAAGATTGGCTTCAAGCTCTCGCCCGCCCTACCCGGCGGGTCCCCGCAGCGCGTGAGCCGCCTTGCCGCGCCAGCCGCAGTGACTATACTGACGGAAAATACCGTTCGATGATGATCCTCCCTTCCCTCACCCCTCACCTCACCGCGGGGACGCCGTCCCGGCGAACCACTCGAAAGGCCCCTTCCATGCACCCCGTCCGGCAGGTACACGTCCGTTCCCGCGCCGCCGCCGCGGCCGCCCGCATCCGCGCACGCTCCGGCCACGCACGCGCGCTCGCCCTGTGCGCGGCGGTACTGGGGATCGCCACCGCGGGGGCGGCCTCACCGGCGACCGCGCAGACGGGCGGCGCCACCGTGCTGCTGGTGTCGGACTTCCACTTCGACCCGTTCACCGCCGACAGCCAGGTGGTGCGCACGCTACGCTCCACGCCCGTGTCGGGTTGGGTGCGCGTGCTCCAAACGTCGCCCGACACAGCGCCGAGCTCCTACAACAGCGACAGCAACTACCCGCTCCTGCGCTCGGCCGGCGCCGCCATGCGGCAGCGGGCTTCGCACCCCGCCTTCGTGGTGATCACGGGCGACTTCCTGGGGCACAACTTCGAATCGAAGTACGCCACCGTGTTCGGCGATACCGCCGGTGTGGGCGCCTTCGCCGATTCGACCATGGCGTTCATGGCGCAGTACGTGGGATCGCTCTTCCCCGCCGACGTGCCGATCTATCCCTCCATCGGCAACAACGACTCGGGGTGCAACGACTACGGGATGAGCCCGCCCTTCTTCCGCTCGGCGGCGCGCAGCTGGGCGCCGCTGGCCCAGCGGGGCGGCGGCGCGCCGGGGTTCGTGGCCGGTTTCGGCTCGGCCGGCTACTACACGGCGCGCCCGCCCCGCGCCGGGGTCACGCTGGTGATGATGAACGACGTGTACTGGTCGCGCAGCTACACCACCGGCTGCGGCCCCGACCAGGGAGAGCAGGAGCTCCGCTGGGTGGGGCAGGTGCTCGACTCGGTGCGCGCCGCCGGCGGAAAGGCGTGGCTGGCCGCGCACATCCCCCCGGGCGTGGACATCTACGGCTCGCTGTCGCAGCCCAACAATCCAAAGATGATGCTGGCGCAGTATGCCGCGGCGTTCGACTCGCTCATCCGCGCCAACGCCGGCACGGTGGCGCTCCAGATCACCGGCCACACGCACATGGACGAGTTCCGGGTCTACGCCAACGGCGCCGGCGGCCGCGCCGTCCCCGACCTGGGGGTGCCGGCCGTCAGCCCGGTGTTCGGCAACAACCCCGGCTTCGTCACCCTGCGGCTGAGCCCCGCCGGCAACGTGCTGAACTACACGGCATGGGCGTACACCTATCCCACCACCACCCCGGCGCGGCCGGGGCGCTGGGGAATGCTCTTCGACTTCCGCACCCTGTACCGCCAGCCGTCGGTCACCGGCGCCTCGTTCA
>DASSJS010000469.1:0-14958 GCA_035691085.1 Longimicrobium sp. | reverse complement strand
TTCCGCATCGAGCTGGGCGAGATCGAGGCGCGGCTCGCGGAGTACCCGGGGGTGCGCGAGGCGGTGGTGCTCGTCCGCGAGGACACGCCGGGCGAGAAGCGGCTGGTGGCCTACGTGGCGGGCGACGAGACGGCCGCGGCGGATGTGCTGCGGGCGCATCTCTCGGAACGCCTCCCCGAATACATGGTCCCTGCGGCGTACGTGCGCCTGGAGGCGCTGCCGCTGAACCCGAACGGCAAGGTCGACCGCAAGGCGCTTCCCGCGCCCGAGGGCGATGCGTTCTCCGCGCGCGGGTACGAGGCGCCGTCCGGCCAGGCGGAGGAGGCGGTCGCGGCAATCTGGGCGGAGCTGCTGGGCGCGGAGCGGGTGGGCCGGCGCGAACACTTCTTCGAGCTGGGCGGGCACTCGCTGCTGGCGGTGCGCGTGGTCTCGCGGGTGCGGCAGGCGCTGGGTGTCGAGTCCTCGCCGCGCGACGTGTTCGAGCGGCCCGTGCTGGCCGACTTCGCGCGCGGGCTGGAGGCCGCCGCGCGGGCCGAGACGATGCCGATCGAGCGTGTGGACCGCACGGGCAACGTCCCGCTGTCTTTCGCGCAGCAGCGGCTGTGGTTCCTGGAGCAGCTCGGGAACCTGGGCAGCACCTACCACATCCCCATCAGCCTGCGGCTGCGGGGAGAGCTGGACCGCGGCGCGCTGGCGCGGTCGCTGGGCCGCATCGTCGCCCGTCACGAGGCGCTGCGCACCTCCTTCCCCACGGTGGATGGCGAGCCGGTCCAGCGCATCGCGCCGGCCGAGGAGAGCGCCTTCCGGCTGGTGGAGCACGACCTCCGCGCCTCGGCGGACGCGGAGGACGAGCTGCGCCGACTCGTATCGGACGAGGCGGGCGCGCTCTTCGACCTGGCGCGCGGGCCGCTGATCCGCGGGCGGCTGGTGCGCATGGCGGCGGACGACCACGTGCTGCTGCTGACGATGCACCACATCGTCTCCGACGGCTGGTCCACCGGCGTGCTCTTCCGCGAGCTGGCCGCGTTGTACGCCGCCTTCGCCCGTGGGGAGCCCGATCCGCTTCCGCCGCTGCCGGTGCAGTACGCCGACTACGCGGCCTGGCACCGCCGCTGGGTGGAAGGGTCCGTCCTCGAGGCGCAGGCGGAGTACTGGGCCGAAGCGCTGGCCGGCGCGCCGGAGCTGCTGGAGCTGCCCGCCGACCACCCGCGCCCGGCGAAGCAGGACTTCGCCGGCGCGTCGGTGAGCGTGGAGCTCGGCGAGGGGCTGGCCGCGGCGCTCAAGGCGCTGTCGCAGCGGCACGGCACCACGCTGTACATGACGCTGCTGGCCGGGTGGGCGGCCGTGCTCTCCCGGTTGTCGGGGCAGGATGACGTCGTCATCGGCACTCCGTCGGCCAACCGGGGGCGGGGCGAGATCGAGGGATTGATCGGATTCTTCGTCAACACGCTGCCGGTGCGGGTGGACCTTTCCGGCGCGCCGACGGTGGCGCAGGCGCTGGGGCGGGTGAAGGCACGCGCGCTGGAGGCGCAAGCCAACCAGGACATCCCCTTCGAGCAGGTGGTGGAGCGGGTGCAGCCGGTACGCAGCCTGGCGCACACCCCGCTCTTTCAGGTGATGTTCGCCTGGCAGAACGCGCCGGGAGGAAGCCTGGAGCTGCCGGGGCTGGCGCTGGACCCGATGGACCCGGCGGGCTCGACGTCGCAGGTGAGCGCGAAGTTCGACCTCTCGCTGGCACTCTGGGAGGATGGCGGGCGGATCGGGGGGGCGGTGGAGTACGCCACCGCGCTCTTCGAGCGGGCGACCGTCGAGCGGCACGTGGGCTACCTGCACCGAGTGCTGGAAGAGATGGCCGCGGACGACACGAAGCCGCTGGACCGGCTGGAGCTGCTCTCCGCGGCCGAGCGGCAGAAGGTGGTGGAGGATTGGAACGCCACCGACGCGGGCTACCCCGCCGGCGCGTGCGTCCACGAGCTGTTCGCGGCCCAGGCGGCGCGGGCGCCGCACGCGGTCGCGCTCTCCTGGCGGGGCGAGCGGCTGACGTACGCGCAGCTGGACGCGCGGGCGAATCAGATCGCCAACGCGCTGCGGCGCCGCGGGGTGGGGCCGGAGGTGCGCGTGGGGATCTGCCTGCCGCGAACGCCGGAGCTGGTCGCCGCGGTGCTGGGCGTGCTGAAGGCGGGGGGCGCCTACGTCCCGCTGGATCCGGCATACCCGCGCGAGCGGCTGGGCTACATGCTCGAGGACGCGGGGGTGGCCCTCGTCATCACCGAGTCGAACCTCGCGGAGCGCCTCCCCGGGAACGCCGCCACGTTTCTGCTCGAGCGCGAGCGCGACGCGATCGCGGCGGAATCCACCGCCGCGCCGGAGAGCGGCGCCGCTCCCGAAAACCTGTCGCACGTCATCTTCACCTCCGGCTCCACCGGCCGGCCGAAGGGGGTGATGATCCGCCATTCCTCCGTCGTCATCCTGCTGCACTGGCTGCGGGAGAACGTGACCGACCGGGAGCGTTCGTCGGTGCTCTTCTCCACCTCCATCAACTTCGACGTCAGCGTCGCCGAGGTCTTCGGCACGCTCGCCTGGGGCGGGAAGCTGGTGATCGCCGAGAACGCGCTGGAGCTGGCGGCGCTCGGGGAAGAGGTCGTGCACGCCAGCATGGTCCCCAGCGCCGCGGCGGAGCTGCTGGAGAGCGGCGGCATCCCGGCGAGCGTGAAGACGCTGAACCTGGGCGGCGAGGCACTGCCGAACGCGCTCGCGCAGGGGCTGTACGCGCTGGAGACGGTGGAGAAGGTCGGCAACCTCTACGGGCCGACCGAAGACACCACCTACTCCACGTATCATCTCGTCCCCCGCGGCGCGGAGCAGGTGCTGGTCGGCACGCCCGTGGCGAACACGCGGGCGTACGTCCTCGACCGCCATCTCCACCCCGTCCCCATGGGCGTGGCCGGCGAGCTCTATCTCGCGGGCGACGGCCTGTCGCGCGGCTACGCGAACCGCCCCGCGATGACGGCGGAGCGTTTCGTCCCCTGTCCCTTCGGCGCGCCGGGAGCGCGGATGTACCGGGTGATGGACCGGGTGCGGCGGCGCGTGGACGGGGAGCTGGAGTACCTGGGCCGCACCGACTTCCAGGTGAAGGTGCGCGGGTTCCGCATCGAGCCGGGCGAGATCGAGGCGCGGCTCGCGGAGCACCCGGGCGTGCGCGCCCCGGTCGTGCTGGCGCGCGAGGACGTGCCGGGCGACCGGCGGCTGGTCGCGTACTACCTGGGCGACCAGCCGGTTGCCGTGGAGGCTCTGAAGGGTCACCTTGCCGAGCGACTCCCGGAGTACATGGTTCCGGCGGCATACGTGTGGATGGAGGAGTACCCACGGACGCCGAACGGAAAGACCGACCGCAGGGCGCTCCCCGCGCCGGGGAGCGGCGCGTTCGCCGCGCGCGGGTACGAGGCGCCCGCCGGGGAGACCGAGGAGGCGGTCGCGGCGATCTGGGCGGAGCTGCTGGGCGCGGAGCGGGTGGGGCGCCACGACAACTTCTTCCTGCTGGGCGGGAACTCGCTGCTGGTCACCCGGCTGGTGTTCCGGATCCGGCGGGAGATGGACGTGGAGCTCTCGGTGAGCGACGTCTTCGAGAACCCCGAGCTTTCCCTGCTGGCCCAGCACCTCCTCGACGCCCAGCTGGCCCAGTTCGACCCGAGTCAGATCCAGGAGCTGCTCGCGCTCTCCCGCGCCGCCGAGGCGGGATGACCCGTCAGCCCCTTTCCATCGCCGCAACGAATTGCCCTCAGAGCCGATGAACTCGACGCTGTCGACCGCCGAACGTGAACGGATCCTCAGGATGGCGCGCGCCGCCAGCCTGGAGCGCAGCGCGCCGAAGAGCTCTCCCATCGTGCCGGTGGAGCGGGGCGGGCGGCTGGCGCTCTCCTTCGCCCAGCAGCGGCTCTGGTTCCTGGAACAGCTGGGCGAGCTGGGGAGCACTTACCACATCCCGCAGCAGCTGCGGCTGCGCGGGGCGCTGGACCGCGCGGCGCTGGCGCGCGCCCTGGAGCGCATCGTGGCGCGGCACGAGTCGCTGCGCACGGTGTTCGCCCTGGTGGACGGCGAGCCCGAGCAGCGCATCCTGCCGCTGGAGGAGAGCGGCTTCGGGATGGTGGAGCACGACCTGCGCGGCGAGCCGCACGCCGAGGCCGAGCTGGAGCGCCTGGTGGCCCGGGAGACGAACGCGCCCTTCGACCTGGAGCGCGGGCCGCTGGTCCGCGCGTGTCTGGCCCGCCTCGGCGATGACGACCACCTGCTGCTGCTGACCATGCACCACGTGGTGTCCGACGCGTGGAGCATGGGGGTGTTCACCCGGGAGCTGAGCACGCTGTACACGGCGTTCAGCCAGGGGCGGCCCGATCCGCTCCCCGCGCTCCCGGTGCAGTACGCCGACTACGCCGCCTGGCAGCGGCGCCGGGTGGAAGGCGAGCTGCTGGACGCGCAGGCGGCGTACTGGACGCAGGCGCTCGCCGGCGCGCCGGAGCTGCTGGAGCTCCCCACCGACCACGCGCGCCCCGCCCGGCAGGACCACGCGGGCGCCCTGGTGCACGTGGCGCTGGGCCGGGAGCTGACGGCGGGGCTCAAGGCGCTCAGCCACCGCCACGGCACCACCCTGTACATGACGCTGCTGGCCGGGTGGGCCACGGTGCTCGCCCGGCTCTCGGGGCAACACGACGTGGTGGTCGGCACCCCGTCGGCGAACCGCGCGCGGCCCGAGGTGGAGGAGCTGATCGGCTTCTTCGTCAACACGCTGGCGCTGCGGGTGGACCTCTCCGCCCGGCCCGCCGTGGCGGAGCTGCTGGCGCAGGTGAAGGCGCGCGCGCTGGACGGGCAGCGGAACCAGGACATCCCCTTCGAGCAGGTGGTGGAGCGCCTGCGCCCCGCGCGAAGCCTGGCGTACAGCCCCCTCTTCCAGGTGATGTTCGCATGGCAGGACGCGGCGGGCGGCGCGCTGGAGCTGCCGGGGCTGAGCCTGGCCCCCGGCGATGCCGCGCCGTACGTGACCGCCAAGTTCGACCTGCTCCTCTCGCTCGGAGAAGCCGGCGGGGAGCTGGTGGGCCAGGTGGAGTACGCCACCTCCCTGTTCGAGCGCTCGACGGTGGAGCGGTGGGTGGGCTACCTGCGCGCGGTGCTGGAGGGGATGGCGGCGGACGACGGCCGCGGCGTGGACCGCATCCCCATCCTCCCCGAGGCGGAGCGTGCGCTGGTGCTGCGGGAGTGGAACGCGACCGATGCCGATTACCCGCGCGAGGCGTGCGTCCACGAGCGGTTCGAGGCCCAGGCCGAGCGCACGCCGGGCGCGGTGGCGGTGGTGTTCGAGGGCGAGCGGGTGACGTACGCGGAGCTGAACGCACGCGCGAACCGGCTGGCGCACCATCTACGCGCGCTCGGCGTCGGTCCGGACAGAAGGGTGGGGATCTGCGTGGAGCGCAGCGTGGAGATGGTCGTCGGCCTGCTGGGCATCCTGAAGGCCGGCGGCGCCTACGTGCCGCTCGACCCCAGCTACCCGGTGGGCCGGCTCCGCGACATGCTCGAGGACAGCGCCCCCGCCGTCCTCCTGACGCACCCGCCCCTGGCCGCCACCGTGGCCGAGCTGGTGGCGGGGTTTGCGGTCCCGGTGCTCGATCTCACCGAGGACGCGGCGTGGTCGGATCGACCGGAGACGAATCCCGGCCGCGCGGGGCTGGGGCCGCGGAACCTGGCCCACGTGCTCTTCACCTCGGGCTCCACCGGCCGCCCCAAGGGGGTGATGCTGGAGCACGGGAGCCTGGTGAACCGGCTGGCGTGGATGCAGGGCCGGTTCGGGATGGAGCCCGGCGAGGCGGTGCTGCAGAAGACGCCGTTCTCCTTCGACGTCTCGTTCTGGGAGTTCTTCTGGCCGCTGACGGTGGGCGCCCGGCTGGTGATGGCGCGCCCGGACGGCCACCGCGACCCGGCGTACCTGGCCGCGACGATCCAGCGCGAGGGAATCACCACGGCGCACTTCGTCCCCTCGATGCTGCAGCTCTTCCTGGAGCACCCCGACGCGGCGAAGTGCACCGGGCTCCTCCGCGTCCCCGTGAGCGGCGAGGCGGTCTCGGCCGCGCTCGTCCGCCACTTCCACGAGCGGCTCCCGGGGGTGGAGCTCACCAACCAGTACGGGCCGACGGAGGCCGGCGAGGTGACCGAGTGGGCGTGCGACGCCGGCGCGGAGCGCGTCTCCATCGGCCGGGCGATCCACAACTCGGCGGTCTACGTGCTGGACCGTGCCGGCGAGCCGGTGCCGGTGGGCGTGGCCGGCGAGCTGTTCATCGGCGGCGTGGCGGTGGCGCGCGGCTACCTGGGCCGGCCGCGGCTGACGGCGGAGCGCTTCGTCCCCGATCCCTTCGGCGAGCCGGGCGCGCGGCTGTACCGCACCGGCGACCTGTGCCGCTGGCTGGCGGACGGGACGCTGGAGTACCTGGGGCGCACCGATTTCCAGGTGAAGGTCCGCGGCTTCCGCGTGGAGCCCGGCGAGGTCGAGGCGCGGCTCGCGGCGCACGAGGGCGTGCGCGAGGCGGTGGTGCTCGCGCTGGACGACGGGGCCGGCGGGAAGCGGCTGGTGGCGTACTTCGTGGGCGAGGCGCTGGAGAGCGGGGCGCTGAGGGCCCACCTCTCCCAGCAGCTGCCCGAGTACATGGTTCCCGCCGCGTTCGTGCGGCTGGAGGCGCTTCCGCTGACGCCCAACGGCAAGCTGGACCGCCGGGCGCTCCCCGCGCCCGGCGCGGACGCGTTCGCCGCGCGTGCGTACGAGGCGCCGGTGGGGGAGGCCGAGCATCTGCTGGCCGGGATCTGGTCGGAGCTGCTGGGGGTGGAGCGGGTGGGGCGCGGCGACCACTTCTTCGCGCTGGGCGGGCACTCGCTGCTGGCGGTGCGCGTCGTCTCGCGCGTGCGGCAGGCGCTGGGCGTGGAGGCGGAGATCCGCGACCTCTTCGAGCGGCCGGTGCTGGCCGACTTCGCGCGCGGCGTGGAGACGGCCGCGCGGGCCGAGGCCCCGGCGATCACGCCCGTGGACCGGGCCGCGCCGATCCCGCTCTCGTTCGCCCAGCAGCGGCTGTGGTTCCTGGAGCAGCTGGGGGATCTGGGCGGCACGTACCACCTCGGCTCCGGCGTGCGGCTGCGGGGCGAGCTGGACCGGGACGCGCTGGTGAAGGCGCTGAATCGCATCGTCGCCCGCCACGAGGCGCTGCGCACCACCTTCGCCGAGGTGGACGGCGTCCCCGAGCAGCGGATCGCGCCGGCGGAGGCGAGTGGGTTCCACCTGGTGGAGCACGACCTGGGCGGGCGGGCGGACGCGGAAGCCGAGCTGGGCCGGGTGGTGGACGAGGAGGCGCGCGCGCCCTTCAACCTGCGGCAGGGGCCGCTGGTCCGCGGCCGGCTCATCCGGCTGGCGGCGGACGATCACGTGCTGCTGATCACGATGCACCACATCGTCAGCGACGGCTGGTCGATGGGGGTGCTCTTCGGCGAGCTCTCCGCGCTCTACGCCGCCCACGCCCGGGGGAGGGAAGCGAACCTTCCCGAGCTCCCGGTCCAGTACGCCGACTACGCGGCCTGGCAGCGGGGGTGGGTCGAGGGCGAGCTGCTGGAGCGGCAGGCGAGCCACTGGGAGCGGGCGCTCGCGGGTGCCCCCGAGCTGCTGGAGCTCCCCACCGACCACGCGCGGCCGCGGAAGCAGGACTTCACCGGCGGCTCGGTGGAGGTGGAGCTGGACGCGGAGCTGGCCGCGGCGCTCAGGGCGCTCTCCCAGCGCCACGGCGCAACCCTGTTCATGACCCTGCTCGCCGGCTGGGCGACGGTGCTCGCCCGGCTCTCGGGACAGGACGACGTGGTGATCGGCACCCCGTCGGCGAACCGGGGGCGGCGCGAGATCGACGACCTGATCGGCTTCTTCGTGAACACGCTGGCGCTGCGCGTGGACCTCTCGGGCACGCCCACCGTGGCGGAGCTGCTGCGGCAGGTGCGGGCGCGGGCGCTGGAGGCTCAGCAGAACCAGGACATCCCCTTCGAGCAGGTGGTGGAGCGGGTGCAGCCGGCGCGCAGCCTGGCGCACACGCCCCTCTTCCAGGTGATGTTCGCCTGGCAGAACGCCTCGGAGGGCCGGCTGGAGCTCCCGGGGCTGCGCGCGGGCGCCGTACCCGGCCCCGCGCACGAGACCGCGAAGTTCGACCTCACGCTGACCCTGTGGGAGAGCGGGGACCGGATCGCCGGGGGGCTGAGCTACGCCACCTCGCTCTTCGAGCGGGCCACCGTGGAGCGCTGGGCGGGGTACCTGCGGCGGGTGCTGGAGGAGATGGCTGCGGACGAGAGCCGGCCCGTGGGGCGGCTGGCGCTGGTGCCCCAGGGCGAGCGCGCGCGGGTGCTGGAGGCGTGGAGCCACGCGGAGGCGGCGGAGCCGGGCGAGCCGTGCGTGCACGCGCTCGTCGAAGCCTGGGCGGCGCGCACGCCCGGCGCGGCGGCGGTGGTCAGCGCGGGGGAGCGCCTCACCTACGCGGCGCTCAACGCGGCCGCGAACCGGCTGGCGCGGCGGCTCCGCGCGGCCGGCGTGGGGCCGGAACGGCGCGTGGGGGTGATGCTGGAGCGCTCCGCCGAGCTGGCGGTGGCGCTGCTGGCGGTGCTGAAGGCCGGCGGGGCGTACCTCCCGCTCGACCCGGCGCTCCCGGCCGCCCGCCGCGCCGGGCTGCTGGCCGACGCGGGCGCCGCCGTGCTGGTGACGCGCGGCCCGGCGCCGGAGGGCTTCGCCGGGACCGTCGTCTCTCCCGCGGAGGCGGAGGGGGAGGACGGGGGCGACCTGGGGATCGACGTCCCGCCCGCCGCGCTGGCGTACGTGATCTACACCTCTGGCTCCACCGGCACGCCCAAGGGCGTGGGGGTGGCGCACGCCGAGGCCGCCGCGCACTTCCGCGCGGCCGCGGCGGTGTACGGGCTCACCCCGGCCGACCGGGTGCTCCAGTTCGCCGCGGCGGGGTTCGACGTGTCGGTGGAGCAGCTGCTGGCGCCGCTCTCGGCCGGCGCCTGCGTGGTCATGCGGGGGAAGGACGTGCCCACCCCGCTGGAGCTGGCGCGGCAGGCGGCGGAGGAGGGGCTCACCGTGATCAACCCCCCCACGGCGTACTGGCACCAGCTGGCGGCCGACCCCGCCGCGCTGGAGCTCCTCGCCCGCAGCGTGCGCCTGGCGATCGCCGGCGGCGAGGCGATGAGCCCGGCGGCGGCGCGCGGCTGGGCGGCCGGGCCGGCGGCGGGCGTGCGGCTGCTGAACGGCTACGGCCCCACCGAGGCGGTGGTCACCTGCACGGCGTACGACGTTCCGCCCACGCTGCCGGAGGGGGCGGCCCACGTTCCCGTGGGGCGGCCCCTTCCCGGGCGCGCGGCGTACGTGGTGGACCGGTGGGGCGAGCCGGCGCCGCTGGGCGTTCCCGGCGAGCTGTGCATCGGCGGGACGCTGGCGCGCGGCTACCTGGGGCGCCCGGCGGCCACGGCGGCGGCGTTCGTCCCCGACCCGTTCTCCCCGATCCCAGGCGCGCGGATGTACCGCACCGGCGACCGCGCCCGCTGGCTGGCGTCGGGCGAGCTGGAGTTCCTGGGGCGCACCGACTTCCAGGTGAAGATCCGCGGCTTCCGCATCGAGCCGGGCGAGGTCGAGGCGCGGCTGGCCGAGCACCTCGGCGTGCGCGAGGCGGTGGTGCTGGCGAGGGACGACGCGCCGGGCGACCGGCGGCTGGTGGCCTACGTGGTGGGCGAGGCCGCGGCGGACGTGCTCCGGGCGCATCTTGCCGAACGCCTCCCGGAGTACATGGTGCCGGCGGCGTTCGTGCGGCTGGAGCGGCTCCCGCTCACCCCCAACGGCAAGCTCGACCGCGGGGCGCTCCCCATCCCCGACGCGCCCGCGGCCCGCGAGTACGAGGCCCCGGTGGGGAAGGTGGAGCAGGCGCTCGCCGAGATCTGGGCGGAGCTGCTGGGCGTGGAGGGGGTGGGGCGCGGCGGCGACTTCTTCATGCTGGGCGGGCACTCGCTGCTGGCGGTGCAGATGATCTCGCGGGTGCGGCAGGCGATGGAGGTCGAGCTGGCGCTGGGCGCCGTGTTCGAGAGCCCCACGCTCTCCGCGCTCGCCGAGCGGATCCTGCACCTGCGGCTCGCCCGGTTCGACCCCGAAACCCTTGCCCGGCTCGCGCAGCTCGTGCGCGAGCCCGGCGCGCGGGCCACCTGACGCTCCCTTGCCCGATCCACTTCCCAGGCACATGTCCTCGAACGCGCTGAACCTTTCCCCCGCCGAGCTCCTGGCTCTCCTCGAGCTGGCCGAGGCCACCGCGCCCATGCAGGCCGCGCCGGCGCTGTCCCGGATCGAGCCGGTGGGCCGGAGCCAGCCGCTGCCGCTGTCGTTCGCGCAGTGGCGGCTCTGGTTCCTGGATCAGCTCGGGATCCCCGGCGCGGTCTACCACATCCCCACCCGCATGCGGCTGAAGGGCGAGCTCGACCGCAACGCCCTGGTCCGCGCGCTCGACCGGCTCGTCGCCCGGCACGAGGCGCTGCGCACCACCTTCACCGAGGTGGACGGCGAGCCGGTGCAGCGGATCGCGCCGGCGCGGGAGAGCCCCTTCGAGCTCTCCGAGCACGACCTCCGCGGCTACCCCGAGGCCGGGGCCGAGCTTCGCCGGCTGCTCGACGAGGAGTCGGCCGCGCCGTTCGACCTGGCCCGCGGGCCGCTGATCCGCGGGCGCCTGATCCGCCTGGCCGACGACGACCAGATGCTGCTCATCACCATGCACCACATCGTCTCCGACGGGTGGAGCATGGGGGTGTTCACCCGCGAGCTGGGCGCGCTCTACGACGCCTTCCGCAATGGCAGGCCCGACTCGCTTCCCGCGCTGCCGATCCAGTACGCCGACTACGCGGTGTGGCAGCGGCGCTCGGTGGACAACGAGGTGCTGAAGGCGCAGGCGGAGTACTGGAAGGAGACGCTGGCCGGGGCGCCGGAGCTGCTGGAGCTCCCCACCGACCATCCGCGCCCCCCGCGGCAGGACTTCGTGGGCCGCCACCTCGACATCGAGCTGGACGCCGAGCTCTCGGCGGGGCTGAAGGCGCTGGGGCAGCGGCACGGCGCCACGCTGTTCATGACGGTCCTGGCCGGGTGGGCGGTGGTGCTGAGCCGCCTCTCGGGCCAGGACGACGTGGTGATCGGCACCCCGGTGGCGGGGCGCGGGCGCCGGGAGATCGAGGGGCTGATCGGCTTCTTCGTGAACACCCTGGCGCTGCGCGTGGAGCTGTCTGGAGCGCCCACGGTGGCCGGGCTGCTGCGCCACGTGAAGGCGCGGGCGCTCGAGGCGCAGGACCGCCAGGACATCCCCTTCGAGCAGGTGGTGGAGCTGCTGCAGCCGGTGCGCAGCATGGCGCACACGCCGCTCTTCCAGGCGATGTTCAACTGGCTGAACATGCCCGAGCGCGACCTGTCGCTTTCCGGGCTGGCGCTCTCCACCCCCGGGGCGGCGGCCGGGCCGGAGCCGCGGCCGGCGGCGCCCGCGGAGCCGGCCGCGGCCTCGGAGGCGTCGGCGGCGTTCGACCTGACGCTCACCCTTTCCGAGCGGGCCGGGCGGATCACGGGGATCCTGGAGTACGCGACGGCGCTCTTCGAGCCGGAGACGATGGAGCGCCACGCGGCCTCCCTGCGGCGGGTGCTGGCGGCGATGGTGGCCGACGAGCGCCGGAGCGTGGCCCGGCTGGAGCTGATGTCTCCCGCCGAGCGGGCGCAGGTCATCGAGGGGTGGAACGCGACGGATCTCCCCGTTCCCGACGGCGGGTGCGTGCACGAGCTTTTCGAGCGGCGGGCGGAGGAGGCGCCCGCCGCCACGGCGCTCGTCTTCGAGGGCGGGGAGCTCACGTACGAGGAGCTGAACGCCCGCGCCAACCGGCTGGCGCACCGCCTCCGCGCCCTGGGCGTGGGGCCCGACGCGCGGGTGGCGATCTGCGCCGAACGCACGCCCGAGATGGTGGCGGGGCTCCTGGCCGTGCTCAAGGCGGGCGGGGCGTACGTCCCACTCGACCCCGCGTACCCCGAGGAGCGGCTGCGCTGGCTGCTCGACGACAGCGCGCCGGTGGCCGTGCTGGCGCACCGCTCGCTCGCCGGGCGCTTCGCGGGCGCGGGGGTGCCGGTGCTGGAGCTGGACGCCGGCTCGCCCGCCTGGGCGGCCGGGCCGGAGGCGAACCTCGAACGCGGGGCGCTCCTCCCCGAGCACCTGGCGTACCTGATCTACACCTCGGGGTCCACCGGGCGGCCCAAGGGGGTGATGGTCACCCATCGCGCCGTGGGGCGGCAGGCCGCCGCGGTCCAGGCGGGCTTCGGCCTCCGGCGGGACGACCGGTCGCTGCAGTTCGCCTCCATCGCCTTCGACGCCTCGGTGGAGGAGATCTTCGGCGCGCTCCTTTCCGGGGCGGCGCTGGTGGTGCGCACCGAGGCGTGGCTGGAGGGCGCGCACGCCTTCTGGGGCCGGTGCGCGGAGAACCGGGTGACGGTGATCGACCTCCCCACCCGCTTCTGGCAGCTCCTGCTCGACGAGCCCACGGCCGCCATCCCGCCGTGCGTGCGCCTGCTGGCCATCGGCGGCGAGGCGGTGGAGGCGGCGGCGCTGGAGGCCTGGTTCCGCCGCGGCGGGCACCGGCCGCCCCTCCTCAACACCTACGGCCCCACCGAGGCCACGGTCAACGCCGCGCTCCGCGAGATCCCGCCCGACCCCGCCGCCTGGCGCTCCATCGGCCGTCCGGTGGCGAACACGCGCATCTACCTCTTGGACGCGCGGGGCGAGCCGGTGCCGGCGGGGGTGGCGGGAGAGCTGTACATCGGCGGCGGGCAGGTGGCGCGCGGCTACCTGGACCGGCCGGGGCTGACCGCCGGGCGCTTCGTGCCCGACCCGTTCGCCCGCGAGCCCGGGGCACGCCTGTACCGCACGGGCGACCGGGGGCGGTGGCTCGCCGACGGGTCGATCGAGTTCGTGGGCCGCACCGACTTCCAGGTGAAGATCCGCGGCTTCCGCATCGAGCCGGGCGAGATCGAGGCGCGGCTCGCCGAGCACCCGGCCGTGCGCGACGCGGTGGTGCTGGCGCGCGAGGACGCGCCCGGCGACCGGCGGCTGGTGGCGTACTGCGTGGCCGGCGAGGGATGGGACGTGGAATCGCTGCGGGCGCACCTGGCCCAGCGGCTCCCGTCGTACATGGTGCCGGCGGCGTTCGTGCGGCTGGATGCGTTCCCGGTCACCGCCGGCGGGAAGGTGGACCGCGGGGCGCTCCCGGCGCCGGAGGGGGACACTACCGCCGCGCGCTACGAGGCCCCCGAGGGCGAGGCCGAGCAGGTGCTGGCCGACATCTGGGCCGAGGTGCTGCGCGTGGAGCGGGTGGGCCGCGGCGACAGCTTCTTCGACCTGGGCGGGCACTCGCTGCTGGCGGTGCAGGTGATCTCGCGGGTGCGGCAGCGGCTGGCGGTGGAGGTCGCGCTGCGCGACCTGTTCACCCGGCCCGTGCTGGCCGACTTCGCGCGGGGGCTGGAGGCCGCGTCGCGCACCGAGCTCCCGCCGATCGAGCCGGTGGGGCGGGGGATGGACCTTCCGCTCTCCTTCGCGCAGCAGCGGCTCTGGTTCATCGAACGGCTGGAGGGCGCGGGCGCGGCGTACCACATCCCCGTGCGCCAGCGGCTGCGGGGCGAGCTGGACCGGGCGGCGCTGCGGCGGGCGCTGGGCCGGATCGTGGCGCGGCACGAGGCGCTGCGCACCACCTTCGCCGAGGTGGACGGCGCACCGGTGCAGCGGATCGCGCCGGCCGGGGAGAGCCCCTTCCACCTCACCGAGCACGACCTCCGCGGCGCCCCCGGGGCGGCGGCGGAGCTTCGCCAGCTGATGGAGGACGAGGCGCGCGCGCCGTTCGACCTGGCGCGCGGGCCGCTGATCCGCGGCCGGCTGGTGCGGATCGGCGACGACGACCACGTGCTGCTCATCACCATGCACCACATCGTCTCCGACGGGTGGAGCATGGGCGTGTTCACCCGCGAGCTGGGCGCCCTCTACGGCGCCTTCCGCGAGGGGCGGCCCGATCCGCTCCCGCCGCTCGCGGTGCAGTACGCCGACTACGCCGTCTGGCAGCGCCGCTGGGTCGAGGGCGAGCTCCTCCGCGAGCAGGCGGAGTACTGGCAGAAAACGCTGGCGGGCGCGCCCGAGCTGCTGGAGCTGCCGGCCGACCACGCGCGGCCGGCGCGGCAGGACCTGGCCGGCGCCACCACCTTCCTCGTGCTCGACGAGGCGGTCTCGGCCGCGCTCAAGGAGCTTTCACGGCGGCACGGGGCCACGCTGTACATGACGCTCCTGGCCGGCTGGGCGGCGGTGCTCGCCCGCCTGTCGGGGCAGGGCGAGGTGGTGGTCGGCACGCCCACGGCCAACCGCGGGCGGGAGGAGATCGAGGGGCTGATCGGCTTCTTCGTCAACATGCTGGCCGTGCGCGTGGAGCTGTCCGGCGCGCCCACGGTGGCGGAGCTGCTGGCGCGGGTGAGGGAGCGCGCGCTCGGCGCGCAGCATCACCAGGACATCCCCTTCGAGCAGGTGGTGGAGCTGGTCCGGCCGCCGCGCAGCATGGCGCACACCCCGCTCTTCCAGGCGATCTTCACCTGGCAGAACGCCCCCGCCGGCGGCGGCGGGCTCCCCGGCCTCGCCCTCGCGCCGATGGGGCCGCCCCCCCAGCCCGCGGACCGGCCGGGCGCGGGGCCGGCCGCGGCCCCGCCCACGCAGGAGACGGCGAACGTAGACCTGTCGCTGACGCTCTCCGAGCGCGGCGGGAGGATCGTGGGGGGCGTGACGTACGCCACCGCGCTCTTCGAGCACGCGACGGTGGAGCGCTTCACCGGCTACCTCCGCCGCGCGCTGGCCGCGATGG
>DASSJS010000468.1:0-3644 GCA_035691085.1 Longimicrobium sp. | reverse complement strand
TTGCCCAACCGCGAGCCGCGGCACGATCATCACTGCAGGGACCAGGGAACAGGGAACAGGGAACAGGGAACAGGGAACAGGGAACAGGGAACAGGGAACAGGGAACAGGGAACAGGGAACAGGGAACAGCCAGCGACGGTTCGCCGCGTCGGACCGCCTCGCGGGTTTTCCGTCGCTTCGTTACCGTCCGCCCATTCGTACTTCGCACATATCGATGATCAAGCACATCGATCACCTTTACCCGATGCACCGCGTGAATGAGCCCATCGCCATTCGCTGTCCGAAGTGCGGGGGCGAGGCGGCGCTGTCGGAGGCGTACAGCCGCGAGAGCGGGCAGCGGGCGCGCGATGCCGCCGCCGATCCGAACGTCACCGGCGTGTGGGTGCACAGCCAGTATTTCGTGATCCACGCGCCGCGGCTGCTGGGGTGGGACGAGATCTCCGCCCACGGAAAGCTCGGCCAGACGTGGGGAATCTGCCGCTGCGGGAAGTGCGGACATGCGGCCAAGCACCGGCTCGACTGGCCGGCGGACGCGTATTACACGGCCTCCATCCGTGGGCGGACGCTGTGGGCGTGGACACGCGCGCACGTGGTGGCGCTGCGGCGCTACGTGGCCAGCGAACGCCGCGACCGCGCGCAGTTGGCGGACCTGCCGTACGGCATCGCGCGCTACGTGAAGCGCGTGCCGGCCGAGATCCTGTTCGCCAGGAACCGCGCCGAGGTGGTGAAGAAGCTCGACCGGCTGCTGTCTCACGGCCCCGAGCCACGCGCCATGGCCAGCCGCCCCGACCCACGCGCCAAGCCGGTGATTCGATAAAAAAACAACAGGTGCGTGAGTGCGTGAGTGCGCGAGTGCGTTTTGGTCTTGGGAGCGAGGCAAAGCTGAGTCGCACCAGGGCAAAAACGCACTCGCGCACTAGCGCACTGGCGCACCTGTTCGGCGATGCCTCTCCCGCCCCGGCGCCCGAAACGACCAACCGCCGCCCGAATCCGGACGGCGGTTCATCGTTCATCATCCCGCGAAGGCAGCGTTTTACCGCCGCCCCCGCAGCAGCCCGCGCACGGGGCCGGGGAGCATCTCCGAGGCGCTGTCGAGCGCGTCGATCAGCGTGTCGAGCGTCTCGGCGTCGCCGTCCCAGTGGTCCAGCAGCACCTCGTCGCCGGCGTTGCCCAGCAGGCGGCCCAGGGCCAGCGCCACCAGCAGCAGGTCTTCCATCTCGCCCAGGCCGGGGATCCAGTCGGGGATCACGTCCTCGGGGAGGGCGGCGTACACCAGCACGCCCAGCACCAGCGCCTTGTCGCCCTTGCTCACGCGCGGGTCGCGCGCCAGCCCCCACAGCAGCTTGGCGAAGTTGGGGATGTCGCTCACCAGCGAGCGCACCCAGTCGCGGTCCCACAGCGACCGCGACGAGCGGCCGCGCGGCGCGGGGCGGCGGCCGCGCGACGGCCGTTCCGCGGGGGCACGGTCGGTGCCGCCCGAGCGCGGGCCCACCAGGTCGTCGTCGTCCTCTTCGTCCCGCAGGCGGTTGCGCACCGGGATCTTCTTCCTCCTCGATTCAGCCATCCGTCCCTCGCGTTCAGGTATCTCTCGTTACCCCGTGGCCTGCCCGGGCCGCGGGCCCTCGTCGGGCCGCCGCGCCGGCGGCGGCAGCTGTGCCGGCGGCGGGGTCTCGTCCTCGCGCGGGGTGATCACGTTCTCCACCTCGCGCATCACCGTGCGCCCGGCCTCGGTGATGCCGGTCATCACCCGCCCCGCCGTTCCCATCACTCCAAGCGCGCCCTTGATGGTGCCGAACGCAAGCCCCTGGCCGCGCATCTTGTCTTCCAGCAGTTCGCTGAACTTCTGGAACGCGCCGGGCTCGCGCACGTTCTCGCGCGCGTATTTCGACGAAAGGAACTCGAGGTAATCGAGCGCCTGGTAGATCTGGGCCTCGGGGAGCGCCTCGATGTGGCGCATCAGCCGGGCTCGCAGCAGGTCGTGCATGGTTCGGGCCTTCAGGGGTGCAACGGGAGTGCCGCCGGGCGCGATTTCCGTGCCCTTGCATACGGCGCGAGGTGGATGGCTCTGCTCTGGTACGCGCCAGCACCCCCGCGGGTTTCGGCAAATGTGCGTGCGGGCGTGGGTTGGGGCAATCGCCGGCGGCGCATGTTGCCGGGGGGATGGTGCGGATTTAGCTTGCGGCGTGGGCGGAAACGGCGGAACAGGTGCGTGAGTGCGCAAGTGCGCGAGTGCGTTTCTGTCCGCGGCTGCCGCGCCCGAGCCAACGCCGCCGCATCCGCCATTCCGTCGCTCCGCATCCCCTGCCCTTTCCGTTGATCCACCCATTCCTCCGCCGCACGTTCGCGCTGCTCGCCATCGGGCTCTCCGCCGCGCGTCCGGCCGGAGCGCAGACGCATCGGCATGACGAGCGGCTGCTGTGGGCGGGCGCGGGGGCGGCATTCGTCGGAGCCGTGCTGCTCGACCGCTCCATCGCGGCGCAGATCCCCGAGGGCGGCGGGCACCGCTGGGAGTGGGCGTCGGACCGGCTGAATTACGGCGGGCGGCCGCAGCTGGCGGCCATCGCGCTGGGCGCCACCTGGGCGGGCGGCAAGCTGGCCGGCTCGGCCAGAACGTCGCGGGCCGCCGAGCACATCGGGGTGGCGCTGCTGGCCTCGGGCATGGCGAACGGCACGCTCAAGTTCGGCGTGGGGCGCGAGCGGCCGTCGTTCACCGACGATCCATACCGCTTTTCGCCGTTCAACCGGAAGGACCACTGGCAGTCGTTCCCCAGCGGGCACGCCACGGTGGCGTTCTCGCTCGCCGCCTCCATCAGCGAGGAGGCGCGGCGGCCGTGGGTCACGGCGGCCACGTACGGCACCGCCGCGCTGGTGGGCTGGTCGCGCGTGTACGAGGACCGGCACTGGGCCAGCGACGTGGTGGGCGGCGCGCTGGTCGGGATCGTCACCAGCCGCCACGCCATCCACCGCCTGCATTCCCGCCACGCCGCGCCCGATTCCGCGGCCGCCGCGCCGTCGGTGACGTTCGCGCCGCTTCCCGGCGGCGCCATGATCCGTATCACCCACTGACCCGTCCGAAGCACTCCATCCCACCACAGGAGAGACCTTCCCATGCGCCGGAGCCTGATCCTTCTCGCCGCGCTCTCGCTGGCGGCCGCCCCCGCGGCCGCGCAGGACCGCACCACCTTTGCCGCGCACGGCTCGTACATGACGTTCCGCGCCGAGTCGCAGTTCGCGCGGGTGGTGGTGCCGTACACGGTGGACCAGGTGTGGGCCGCCCTCCCCGACGCGTACAAGCTGCTGGGCTTCACCGGCGAGCCCGCGTCGAACGATCCCGCCAAGCGCGACCTGGTGACCGGCTACATGCAGATCCGCGGGCAGCTGTACCCGGGCGAACCCAACTCGCTGTACTTCGACTGCGGCAACAATGCGCGTACGGGGCCGCTGGCCGACCAGGGCGAGATCACCTTCGCCGTGTACTCGCGCCTGGAGCCCGCAGCCGAGCAAGGCCGCACCGCGGTGCTCAGCCAGGTCAGCGCACGCGTCAAGCGCCGCGACTCGTCGCAGTTCCCCGTGGACTGCATCAGCACGGGCCGGCTGGAGCGCACGCTCGCGCAGTTCCTGGCGCAGCGCCTGGCAGCGTCGGG
>DASSJS010000467.1:0-5060 GCA_035691085.1 Longimicrobium sp. | reverse complement strand
TTGCCGCGAATTCATTCGCCCGGCCAACGATCTCCGCCTCACGAACGGAAGCCGCGGCATGCGCTATCCTCTGCGGTAGCGCATGCCGCGGCTTTAGATCCTTCGGTCGCGCCAGGTGTCTGCGCGGATGAAAGTCAGGGGCGGCGCTCCCTCAGGATGACGACGTGTGTGGAGCCCATAGGATGACACCGCGTGCAGGTCTCAGTCAGCGCTCCCGAAGCTCGTATCAGCCGAAGCGCACGCGGGCGAAGTGGCGCTTGCCGCGCTGCAGGATGATCTCGCCGCTGGCGGGGACCCGTGCGGCGCGGTCGCCCACCTTCTCGCCATCGACCGAGATGGCGCCCTGCTGGATCTGGCGCTGCGCGTCGGCGCCGGACGAGACGAGGCCCGTCCGCACCAGGAGCTTCGTCACCGCGACCGTCCCATCCTGAACGCCCAGTTCCGGGTCACCCGGCGAGAGGTCGAACTCCGGCATCTCGTCGGGGATCTCCTTGCGCTTGAAGAGGGCGTCGAACGCCTCCTCGGCCTGGACGCCGGCCTCGGCGCCGTGGTACTGCGCGGCGATCAGGCGGCCAAGCGCGCGCTTGGCGCGGTAGGGGTCGGTGCGCGCCTGCTCGACCGCGCGCTCCAACTCGTCGCCCGACAGGCCGGAGGTCAGGCGGTACCACTCCTCCAGCAGGTCGTCGGGGATGGACATGGTGCGGCCGAACATCTGCGCGGGCGCATCGGCGATGCCCACGTAGTTGTCGTAGCTCTTCGACATCTTGGCCACGCCGTCGGTGCCGCGCAGCAGCGGCATCAGCAGGCACACCTGCGGCTCCTGCCCCCAGTGCGGCTGCAGGTCACGCGCGACCAGCAGGTTGAACTTCTGGTCGCTCCCGCCCAGCTCCACGTCGGCCCGCAGCACCACGCTGTCGTACGCCTGCATCAGCGGGTACATGAACTCCACGATGGAGATGGGCACGCCGCCCGTGTAGCGGTTGTGGAAGTCGTTGCGCTCCAGCATCCGGGCCACGGTGTAGTGGCTGGTGATCTTCAGGATGTCCTTGAGCGTGAGCGGCTTGAGCCACTTGGCGTTGTTCTCGATGCGCGTCTTGTCGCGGTCGAGCACCTTGAACATCTGCTCGGCGTAGGTGTGGCTGTTGGCCTCCACCTCTTCCTCGGTCAGCGGCGGGCGGGTGTCGTTGCGGCCGGTGGGGTCGCCGATCATGGCGGTGTAGCCGCCCATCACGAACACCACGTCGTGCCCCAGCTCCTGGAAGGTGCGCAGCTTCCGCAGGCTCACCGCGTGGCCGATGTGCAGGTCGGGGCGCGTGGGGTCGAACCCCTGCTTGACGATGAGCGGGGTCTGGGTCTTGAGCGACCGCTGGAGCTTGCGTTCCAGCTCTTCTTCGGGAACGATCTCGAGGGTGTCGCGGCGGATCTCGTCGAGCTGCTCCTGGACCGGCGGGAAGTTCACGATGATACCGGTGATGATGAAGATCGAAGGGCGGCCAAGGCCCGATTGCGCGTTCGGATGAGCCGCGCAGTGTAGCCGGAATCGTCCGCGCCACGCAACCCCGTGCGGGGCCGCGGGATTGGCTAGGGACTCGTGCGCGGCGGTTGGACGGGGAGGGCGCCGAGGTACTATCTTGTCCGGCTGCGGTGAGGCGAACGGGGAGCGCTCCGGCGGCACCGCGCCCCCTCCGGCCGGCTTAGGCCGTCCACCTCCCCCCGTACCGGGAGAGGTTGGGAGACGCGATGCCTGCGCGCGACTTCGGGTCCGGCGCGGACGCGGCTGGGTCCCTCCCCGGCCCCTCCCCGCGCTCCGCGGGGGAGGGGGTGACGCTGGTTGGTGGTGGGGCGGGCGGCATGGTCAGTGTGTGGACGGAATCGGCCTGCGTGCGCCTCAGGGCCGCCGCTCGCGCGAATGCTAGTGCGCAGTCCGCGAAGGCGGACCTGGGGTGGATCAGCGGAGGGGTTCAACCCGCCGGCGGGATCGCACCCGTGGTGGTGTGGGAGTCCGCGAAGGCGGACTTCGGCCGTTGTTGCCGCGGTTTCAACCGCCCCGTCCAAGAAGACGATTCCAGACCCGATGCGGATTGTTCTGAGCAACGCCTCGAAGGCGTGGGGCGGGGTGCACCGGGTGACGGAGGTGCTGGCGCGCGGGCTGCAACTGCGCGGGCACGAGGTGTTCGTCTACGGCCGCCCCGGGTCGATGCTGCAGGAGCGGATGCGCGGCGTGGCCCCCTTCGAGCCGATCCTGAAGGGGATGGACCTGTCGCCGCGCGTGCTCTGGCGCACCCGGCAGGCCCTGAAGCGCCACCGGCCGGACGTCGTGATCGCGCTGATGAAGAAGGACGTGCGGCTCACCGTCCCCGTGGCGCGGATGCTGGGGATCGCCACCATCGTCCGCCACGCCAACGACCAGCCGCTGCCGCCGGGGCCGCGCGGGCGCCTCCTCTACGGCGGCTCGGCGACGCACGTCACCAATGCCGAGGCTACGCGGCGGACGATCCTTGCATCCGCGCCGTGGCTGGCGCCGGAGCGGGTGGAGGTGATCCACAACGGCCTCGAACCCGCCCCGTTCGAGACGGCCGAGCCGGTGGAACTCGATCTTCCGCCGGGCGCCGTCCGCTTCGGCTACGTGGGGAGCTTCGAGCCGCGGAAGGGGTTACGCGTCCTTGCCGAGGCGTGGCGGAGCGTGGCGGATCCGCTCCCGGACGCGCACCTGCTGTTCGCCGGGAAGGGGACGGACGAGGCGGCGCTGAAGGAGATGCTGGGCGGCGTCCAGCGCGTGCACTGGCTGGGCTACCGCCGCGACGTGCCAAACGTGATGCGCGCGCTGGACGTGCTGGTGCTCCCGAGCTTCGTGGAGGGCGCACCGAACGTGGTGCAGGAGGCGATGGCCGCGGGCATCGCCGTGATCGCCACCGCCGTCAGCGGCACCCCCGAGCTGGTGCGAAGCGGCGAGCACGGCCTGCTGGTTCCGCCCGGCGATGCGCCCGCGCTCGCCTCCGCCATCGCCCGGCTGGCGGGTGATGCGGAGCTCCGCGCCCGCCTCGCCGCCGCCGGCCACGCCCGCGTCCGCGCCGAGTTCACCCTCGAGCGGATGCTGGACCGCTACGAGGCGCTGCTGGCGCGCGTCGTTGCCGCTCGTCGGTGAACCAGTCGGCGGCACCATGCTGGCCCGCCGAGGAGATGCCCGCGCGGGAGTCCGCGAAGGCGGACTTCGGGCCGTGGTTGCCGCGGATTCATCCGCCCGGTTGCGATCTTCATCGTCCGCGGAGAAGCAGCGGATGCGCCGAACCTTTCGATTCGATGGATTTCTGGGCTGATCGATGGCTGAATCGGTGAAACGGACACCCGCGCCGGTGACGGTGCCGCCGTCCACGCGCGGGCAGACGGAGGCCAGGCACTCGGCCGCGCACCGCGTGGAGTATGCGCTGGCGCGCTCGCTGGAGACCGCCGTGGCCACCCTCCCCGAAAGCGCCGCCGACGCGTTCGGCCGCCGCGTGGGGCGGATGGTGCACGGGCTGGGCATTCGCCGGAAGACGGTGGAGGAGAACCTGCGCCTGGCCTTTCCCGCGCACGACGCGGCGTGGATCCAGGCCACCACCCGCGCCGCGTACGAGCACCTGGGACGCGAGGCGGCGGCCATCCTGCGGCTGAGCAAGCTGAACCGCCAGGCCATCGTCGACCGCACCGTCCCCGTTGGCTGGGACCAGATGGAGGAGGCGCTGGGCGAGGGGAAGGGCGTGATGCTGGTGACGGGGCACTACGGGAACTGGGAGATCGCCGCCGCGACCGTGGCGTCCCGCGGGATCCCCATCGCGGCGATCGTGCGCCGCCAGGGGAACCGGCTGGTGGACGCCCGTCTCGACCAGCTGCGCCGCAACCTGGGGGTGGAGACCATCACCCAGCGCGAGGCGCCCAGCCGCGTGCCCCGGCTGCTGCGCAAGAACGGCGTGATCGGCATCGTGGGCGACCAGGACGCGCGCCGGGCCGGCGTGTTCGTCCCCTTCTTCGGGCGCCCGGCATCCACCCACCGCGGGCCGGCACTGTTCGCGCACAAGCTGGGCGCGGCGGTGTTCGCCTGCGTGGCGCGGCGGCTGCCCGGCCCCGGCGTGCGCTACGAGGTGAGCGGCCAGCGCGTTCCCGTCACCCGCACCGGCGACGTGGAGGCCGACGTGGTGGCGCTCACGGCCCAGCTGGCGGCTCGCCTCGAGGACGAGATCCGGAAGGCGCCCGAGCAGTACTTCTGGTTCCACAGACGCTGGAAAACCAAGCCCACGGCGGAACTTTCCGGCCTCGATTCGGGTAATGCCGAGGCCGATTCCGCGCCCGCGGACACCGACCCGGACAACGCGTGATCTACATCTGCATCCCCGCCCTGAACGAAGCCCGCACCGTGGGCGTCCTTCTCTGGAAGGTGCGCCAGGTGATGGAGGAGTTCCCGCGCGACTACCACATCCTGGTGCTGGACGACGGCAGTACCGACGACACCGGCGAGGTTCTGGAGCCGTACGTCCGCGTGCTGCCGGTGACCGTGCTGCGCAACGAGCGCACGCAGGGGTACGCCGCCGCGGTGGAAAAGCTGATCCGCGAGGCGGTGCGGCTCTCCACGCACCCCAAGCGCGACGTGCTGGTGATGATGCAGGCCGACTTCACCGAGAACCCCGACGACATCCCCAACCTGCTCAAGCGGGTGGAGGGCGGGGCCGACGTGGTGGGCAGCTCCGTCACCGCCACCGAGGGCGAACTGCCGCGCAGCCTGCGCTGGTCGCGCAAGGGGCTGCCGTGGATCCTCTCCCGCGCGCGGCTGCCGAAGGAGATCAAGGACCCGTTCTCGGGCTTTCGCGCGTACCGCGTATCGGTGCTCAAGCGCGCGCTGCAGGACCGTGACGGCAAGCCGCTGCTGACCAAGCAGCACGGGTGGGCGGCCAACGCCGAGCTGCTGATCTGCGTGGCGCCGCACGTGCGCCGCGTGGAGAACGCCGAGGTACAGCTGCGCTACACGCGCCGTGAGCGCGCCACGCGCTTCCAGCCCTGGCGCACCGCGGTGGAGCTGTGGAACCTGG
>DASSJS010000466.1:0-19474 GCA_035691085.1 Longimicrobium sp. | reverse complement strand
GCTTCAGCCGCCGGTGAGCGAGGCTGCGGACGGACCGCCCCATGAAACTCCCCCCGCCGATCCGTGTACCTGTCGGTGCGAAGAAATTCGCACCGCGCGGCCCGGGGGTGAAACCGGGGCCGCGCATCAGCCGTAGGCAGCGCGAACACACCCACAGGTGATCCGCGCGGCGCGCGGCCCGCGTCCGGAAGTGCGGAGAGGATTGCCAACCTTCGCGGACGTGCTAGTATCGAACGTTCACTCGAATCGTTCGTGGCGCGCGCCGGCGCCGCGACCCCGAAGCCGCAGAACCCGGTATGACGCACAATCGCACCCGCACCCGCACCATCGCGGCGGCCGCGCTGGCGGCGGCCTGCGTTCTGGCACGCCCCGCGGCGGCGCAGGAGCATTCGCACTCGCACGCGCCGCTCCCCGCGAGCGCGCAGGGATACGCGTGGACCCCGGCCGACGCGCACTTCATGTCGGCCATGATCCACCACCACGCGCAGGCCATCGAGATGTCGCGCATGGCGCCCACGCACGGCGCCGGCGAAACGGTGAAGACGCTGGCCGCCCGCATCATCAACGCGCAGCAGGGCGAGATCGCCACCATGCAGCAGTGGCTGCGCGAGCGCGGCCAGCCCGTGCCCGAGGCCACCGCCGGGCCCATGACCATGAACATGAACGGCATGCAGCACGAGATGCTGATGCCGGGGATGCTCACGCCCGAGCATATGGCCCGGCTCGACCAGGCGCGCGGGCCCGAGTTCGAGCGCCTGTTCCTGACCTTCATGATCCAGCACCACACCGGCGCCACCGAGATGGTGCGCGAGCTCTTCGGCACGCAGGGCGCCGGGCAGGACGAGTCCGTGTTCAAGTTCGCATCCGACGTGAACGTCGATCAGAGCACCGAGATCGCGCGCATGCAGCGGATGCTTGCCGCTCTCCTCTTCGAGAGCCCCGTCACACCCTGATCCCCCCGAAGCGGCACGTGCGCATCAACCCTCCGCCACAGGAACCCGTCATGGCATCCAGAACCCCGGCCCGCGCCCGTGCGTGGGCGCGGCCGCTCGCGCTGGCAGTGGCCGGCGCCGCGCTGGCCGCGTCACCGGCCGCCGCCCAGCCCAACCCCGACCCGCGCGTGGGGCTGAGCCCCGGGCTGCACAACGCCGCCGAGGCCGCGTGGAACCTGCGCGTGCTCTCCAAGACGCCGCCCTCGCCGCAGTTCGAGGGGAAGACCAACTCCGACCTCGCCTTCAGCGGCCGCTACGCAATCCAGGGGAGCTACAACGGCTGGCAGATCTGGGACATCTCAAACCCCAGCCAGCCGTCGCTGAAGACGGCCTACGTCTGCCCCGCCTCGCAGAGCGACGTGTCGGTGTACCGCAACCTCCTCTTCGTGTCGGGCGAGGGGCTCACCGGGCGGCTCGACTGCGGCACCCAGGGCGTGCAGGACACCGTGAGCCGCGACCGGCTGCGCGGGCTGCGCATCTTCGACATCAGCGACATCGAGCACCCGCGCAACGTGGGGAACGTGCAGACCTGCCGCGGCTCGCACACGCACACCGTGCTGGTCGACCCGAAGGATGCCGAGAACGTCTACGTCTACATCTCGGGCAGCTCCGGCGTGCGCTCGCCCAACGAGCTTCCCGGGTGCGTGGGCGATTCGCCCGAGCAGAACCCCAACTCGGCGCTCTTCCGCATCGAGGTGATCAAGGTGCCGGTGGCGCACCCCGAGCAGGCGGCCATCGTCAGCTCGCCGCGCATCTTCAACAACCTGACGGCGCCCGCCCGCCACAGCGAGGCGGCGGCCGACGTGGCCGAGGCGGCCCGGCGCGCCGCGGCGGCCCGCGCGCGCGGCGCCTTCACGGTCAACGTGCAGGGGATGGAGCGCGTGGCGCCCGACCAGGTGATCAACCCGCTGCTCGACAGCATCATGAAGGCGCGCGGCGGCACCGGCGCGCCCACGGGGGCCGACAGCGCGGCGCTGCGCGGCGCGCTGCAGGGGATCGTGGACCGCATGTTCGGCCAGCAGGGGCCGCGCCGCGGGCCCACGCAGTGCCACGACATCACCGTGTACCCGGCCGTGGGGCTGGCCGGCGGCGCCTGCGAGGGGTACGGGATGCTGCTGGACATCAGCAACCCGGCCAACCCGGTGCGCATCGCGGCGGTGGCCGACAGCAACTTCAGCTACTGGCACTCGGCCACCTTCAACAACGACGGCACCAAGGTCCTGTTCAGCGACGAGTGGGGCGGCGGCGGCCAGGCCAAGTGCCGTGCGAGCGACCCCAGGCAGTGGGGCGCCGACGCCATCTTCACCATCGGGCCCAACCGCCAGCTGCAGTTCCAGAGCTACTACAAGCTCCCCGCGCCGCAGACCGCGGCCGAGAACTGCGTGGCGCACAACGGCTCGCTCATCCCCATCCCCGGGCGTGACGTGATGGTGCAGGCGTGGTACCAGGGCGGGATCTCGGTGTTCGACTGGACCGACGCCGCCCACCCCAAGGAGATCGCCTTCTTCGACCGCGGGCCGGTGGACAGCACGCACATCGCGGGCGGCGGGTCGTGGAGCGTGTACTGGTACAACGGCTCCATCGTGAGCAGCGAGATCTCGCGCGGGCTCGACATCTTCGAGCTGCAGCCCAGCGAGTTCATCTCGAGGAACGAGATCGACGCGGCCAAGACCGTGCACTACGAGTACCTGAACACCCAGGGCCAGCCCAAGATGGTGTGGCCGGCCAGCTTCGCGCTGGCGCGCGCCTATGCCGACCAGCTGGAGCGCTCGCACGGGCTCACCGCCGCGCGGCTCGCCTCGGTGCGGCAGGCGCTGCAGCGGGCCGAGGGCGCCAGCGGCACGGCTCGCCGCACGGCGCTCACCACCCTGGCCACGCAGGTGACCGGCTACGCCGCCGGCTCGTCGGACGCGGCCAAGGTGCGGATGCTGGCCGGCGCGGTGCGCGACCTGGCCAACGCCCGGTAACCACCGCACGGATCGGTTGATGGCAGGCCGGCGCCCGCGTGTTTTCGCGACACGCGGGCGCCGGTTCTTTCTTTTCGGGTTGAAGGGCGAACCCGCGAGATCGGGGTGGAGACGGGAACTGCCGATTTCAACGCGGAGGGAGCAGAGGGAGCAGAGAAAAAACAAGGCAGTTCCTCTGCTCCCTCCGCTCCCTCTGCGTTGAAAATGGGGATGTTCGGATTGCGTTGAATCCTGCCGGTTGCCGCCTGCGTGGTCGCGGAGGCGGCGGGGGTAGAACGACGGACTGGCAGGGGCCGGGGCTGGAGGATCATCATGGGCTGCGGCGTTCCGGAAGCGATCGCCTCCCTCGTCGTTCTCACCGGAATCGCCACCGTTCTCCCGCTGTCCCCCGACACACGATCCAGCGGGGACGCGGTGCTCGACATCAACGGCAACACGCGCACGCCTGGCACGGCGGCGCTCGACTCCGCCGGCTTCCACACCCTGCTGGTGGTGCGGCCTCCCGGCACCTGACGCCGCCCGTCGCATCGAACGGTGGAAATCGGCCGCCCTCTCGCCCCAATGCCGGGGCGAGGGGGCGGTTTTCGTGCGCACGGCGGCGGCGCCGGTCCATCTTCAAGCTGCGTCATACCTTGGACGCGGATTGCCGTGGCACGAGACCGGCATTCTTGACACTCGTTTCGTGTGGGCCAAGATGAATCAGCACAGGGATGCAGCGTGCCGAGATGGGTGAAGAGCCATAGCCTGACCCTGGTGGCGATCCTCCTCTTTTTTGTTTCGTTTGCCGGACAGGTGCTGACCGGGCGAGCCGACTACAACGAAGACCAGAAGGAGCACGGCGAGGCGCCCGTCTCGCTGTCCGGCTACTTCGGCACCGGGCACTTCGGCGAGGCCACGTTCGAGAACTGGGAGTCGGAGTTCCTGCAGATGGCGGTGTTCATCTTCCTTACCGCCTTCCTGGTGCAGCGCGGTTCGGCCGAGAGCCGCAAGCCCGATGACGAGCCCGGAGCCGGCGAAGAGCCGAGCGACGAGGACCCCAGGAAGCACATCGGCGATCCGAAGGCACCGTGGCCGGTGCGGCGCGGCGGCATCGCGCTGGCGCTGTACCGCAACTCGCTCAGCATCGTGCTGTTCCTGCTCTTCCTGGCCAGCTTCGTGGGCCACGCCATCACCGGCGCGGTGGAGTACAGCGAGGAGCAGGTGGCGCACGGCCAGCACGCGGTGAGCGCGTTCGCCTACATGGCCACGCCGCACTTCTGGTTCGAGAGCTTCCAGAACTGGCAGAGCGAGTTTTTGTCGGTGTTCGCGCTCACCCTGCTCTCCATCTGGCTCCGCCAGCAGCACTCGCCCGAGAGCAAGCCCGTGCACGCCCCACACGAGCAGACGGGCGAGGAGTAGCGCTCGATCACGCAAAGAGACCGGCGCCCGTGTGTGCGAGACACGCGGGCGCCGGTCTTGTCGTGGGATCGATCGAGGTGAGTCGCGTCGAACCGGTCCGATCACCGCGCCGGAGCGGCCTTTGCCTCCGCCACGCGGTGCCGGACCACGTTCACGTGATGCTGGTTGTGGTACACGGTGAAGAACAGCATCTCACGGATGGTGAGATTTCCCAGCAGAGGGTGCGGAAGCTGGTAGCGGTCCAGCGCATCCTCGCTCCAGCGCGCGCACGCCTGGATCAGCGCCGCCACGGCCTCGTCGTGCTGCGCCAGGATGCGGGCGCGCGCGGCCTCCGGATCGCCCTCCGCGCGCAGCGGCGACGGCGCGTAGCTCCCCGCCTGCCCGCCCGCCGCCAGCTTTCCGCGATAGACCTCCACCAGCGCGCCGTACGTGCGTGACGGCGCCCGCGCGCGGCCGAAGCGCAGCCGCAGCATCAGCCTGGGGATGCGCAGCGCCATCGCCACCGGGCGGACGGACTTGGTGAGGTGCCGCACGTTGTCCGCGGGTGACCACGCCTCACCCAGCGCCGCCAGGAACCCGTCGGGCGCAAAGCTCATCCAGTACGCCCGGCTTTCGATGCGCACGCGCTCCAGCTCGCGCACGATGTCGTCGCGCGTCCTGGGCTCGCGCGCAGTTCGATCGTCGCTCATCCGCATCTCCCGATCGTGCGAGGCATATTGGTTCCGGAAGTCGTTCTGCGTTTCGGGATCATCCTGATGTAGTCGTCCTGAACCTCCCAGCCGCTGCGTGCGGCGCATCAAAGTAGCTGCACATGGTCCAAGATGTTGGAGCCTCGCGCAGTTTGCGAGGCTTCTCGTGGTTGTTGCTGCGGCTTCAGCCGCCGGTCCGCGGCCAGGCCACCACTGCATCGGTGCACTTCGGCGGAGCGGTTCCGAGCACGGACGATAGATCCTTCGTTCGCCGCCAGGAGCTGATGTGAACACCAGTCCTGGCGCGGCGGCTCACTCAGGATGACGGGTCCGGGCCAGGTGCGATGCACAATCGAAGACGGATCTCGTCACGCGTGCTCGACGTGGCTCAGGTCGTACGGCCACAGGTCGCCGCTGGGCGTGGGGGAGATGATGAAGCAGCGGTGGCGGAGAAGTTCCAGCCGCTCGGCCGGGTCGAGCGCTTCGCCGGCTCCACCCGGGTTCTCTCTCGCATCCACGTTGTAGCGCAGCTCGCCGTCGATGGCGTAGTCGCGGCGGAAGGCGGTGCGCCACTGCGAGTTGCTCCCCCAGCCGGCGCTCAGGTCCGTCGCCGGACGGTTGTTGCGCGCATAGGCCCAGTGCAGCGTTGAGGTCTCCGCGACCTCCTTCATTATGTGCCGCCGCCCCGCCGCCACCCGGCATCCCGTGCGCGAGAGCAACAGCGGCCCCAACATCAAGCCCGGCCAGTAGGCGTCCACCAGCCGCGGCGTCGCGTTCTCGTTTGGCTCTGCATCCACCGTCACGATCTCGTGATAGAAGGGATGAAAAGCAGTCTGGTCGATTCGCTCCAGCCCGAGCGCGTCCGCGAATTCAACGAAATCCTTGGCGCTGACCGCAGCGATCGTCCACCGGGGCTCGGGCGCGGGCGGCGCGAAGGAGAGCTGCAGCAGGTCGATGATGCGCGACAGCGCGTACAGCCGGCAGCTCTCCTCCGCCGTAACCGGCGGAACGGGGCTGCCACGCCGCGCGCGGATCTCGTCCAGCCAGCGCCGCTCGGCGCCGTTCCGATCGAGCCACGGGCGGAGCACGTCGTGATGCAGCCCGGCACCGTCATAATCGAGGATCTGGTCGTACAGCTCGCGGTAGGGCGCCTGGTCGCTGAACATGGGGAGCGGTGTGGGATGGAGCCTCAACCGTCGGCGTTGCGGCCCGGCGGCGCAAGAGGGGTGTGGCTGCGTATTCTGCACCGCTCTCCATGGCCGGTCATCCTGAGGAGCCGCCGGCCAGCGGCGCGGTGTGCACTGAATTCTGGCGGCGACGAAGGATCTATCGCCGCGTCAGCGACATCGTCTGCCGTAACGGGAGATCGCAGGCTCGACGCGCTTCGTGGCGTGGGTTCCGAGCGCAAACGATAGATCCTTCGCCGCCGCCAGAGGTTCGTGTCGCCGCAATACCGAGCAGCGGCGACTCAGGATGACACCGCCAGGTGTCGGTGCCTGAATGCGCGACTTTCTGCACCCTGGGTCAGGCCCCGTCGTCACCGGCCGCGCCGCCGGACGCATCGAGTTCCCACGAATACAGCACGAACGGCTCGGGCTTGCCGCCGGTGCTGCGGTAGAGCGCGTTGGCGGCGCCGTTCGTGTCCTCGGTGCCGAGCCAGGCTTCGGTGCAGCCGAGCGCGTGGCCGTGCGCCAGCATCGCATCGAGCAGTTGCCGGGCGATCCCGCGGCGATGGTACGAGGGGGCCACGCCCACCTCGTTGATCCACAGCTGAGCGGCCTTGTCGGGGTGCACATAATGGAGCGCCGAGATCATCCCCACCACCACGCCGCCATCGATCGCGACGATCATGTGGTGCCGCGCGTCGGCCAGGAACTCGCGCGCCAGTGACGGATCGACCGCGTGGTCGAACACGCCGTCCGCCACGCGCGTCAGCACCTGGTCATCGTCGGAACCCAGCAGGCGGATGTCGAGCGTCATCGGGGCAGGAAGCACGGAGAGGCGGAGTGTCGCGCACGAATGTGCTGGAGAAGGTGCGTGCGGCCCGCGGCACGACACCAGTGCGATCGACCGGATGATCATCGGTTGTACAGTCCCCACGCCGCAGGACTAATCATCCCCCATGCGGCCGCAGCCCTACCTGCAGTTCTCTGGTCCCTCTGGTTCTCTGGTGCTCTGGGTGGACCAACGAACGCTTCTCTGACGAGCCGACGCCGGATCGCATCCGTAGCCTCAACGATTCCGACGTGGAGAAAATATTCCTTGACAGCGACCCACACCCAGTTTATTCTCGTGTTGAGATTGTTCTCGACTTGAGAATGTATGCTGGTCGATCCACGAATGGACCCGAGGCGACTCACGATGTGGACCCAGTCCGATTCCGTCACACCGGATGTGCTGCTCGCGATACCGGCGAACCGGCCGGACCAGCTGTTCAGCGGAGACGAGGAGGCCGACCGGAAGCTGTACTGGGCGCTGGCGCTGGCCTATCACCCCGACCGGCACCCGGGGCGCGCGGAGGCATTCAAGCACCTGGGCGAGCTGAAGGCCCAGCGTGACCGGCAGATCGCGGAGCACCGGTGGCCCGGCGCCGGCATCCGCGAGCTGAAGCTGGCGGGCGGCAAGCGGCTCCGCATCCGCTACCTGCGCAACGTGCCGTTCGAGCTGGGAAACGCGCTGATCGCCACGCACAGCGTGACCTATCTGCTCCGCGAAGAGCACCGGGCGCTGTACCAGCACGCGGTGCGCACCATCCGCCACCTCCCCTTTGAGAACGACGCCATGCGCGCCGAGGCCCGGCGCTTTCTCCCGCACATCGAGCTGGAAGCGGAGACCAGCGCCGGCCCCGCGCTGGTGCTCCGCAAGCCGCCCCACGCGGCGCGGCTGCGCGACGTGCTGGACCACCTGGGCGGCAGGGTGAACCCGCGCCACGTGGCGTGGATCCTCAGCACCCTGCACAACGTGGGCGCCTACCTGTCGTGGGCCGGGCTCACGCACAACGCCATCAGCCTGGAGACCGTCTTCGTCTCGCCGGCGCACCACTCGGGGATGCTGCTGGGCGGATGGTGGTACGCGCGCCCCGCCGGCGAGCGGATCGCGCACCTTCCCGGGCCCAGCGCCGACCTCTGGCAGTCGATCCTCCCGCATCACCTGACCGCCGCCGGGCGCGCCACGCCCAGGCTCGACCGCGAGCTGATCCGGCTTGCCGGGCGCACGCTGCTGGGCGACGCGGGGGGGATGCGCCTGCTGCGCGACCCCGCCATCCCCCGGGCGCTGCGCACCTGGGTCACCTCGCCGGGAGATGATGACGGGATCGTGGATTACGCCAACTGGGCGCGAACGCGCGAGGCCGCGTTCGGCCCCCGCAAGTTCGTGGTGATGGACCTGACGCCGCGGGAGATCTACGGCGCGCCGTGATGGCACTGGAGCCCGGAAGCTCCGCCAACCTCGAACGAAAGGAACCCCATGGGACACAGCCGCTTCAGCGCCGACGAATGGAGCCGCTTCGCCGCCCGCTCGTTCACCGGAAAGACGCGCGACCAGGTGCTGAACACCACCGCGATGGTGCCCGCCAACGACCCCCGGAACTTCACCAACGGCGTGCGCGAATCGCGCGACGGCGCCGCCAACCCGCGCTCCACCCCCATCATCATCGCGGGTGACGTGACGGGGTCGATGGACGAGCTCGCCTACCTGCTGCTGAAGGAGTCGCTCCCCGCCATCGCGCTGGAGATCTACAATCGCAAGCCCGTGACCGACCCGCACATCCTCGTCGCCGCCGTGGGCGACGTGGCGTGCGGCGACCGGGCGCCCTTCCAGGCCACGCAGTTCGAGGCGGGCGCCACCGAGCTGGGCGTGCAGACCCAGGCGCTGTACGTGGAGCGGGGCGGCGGCGGCAACGTCAGCGAGAGCTATCACCTGCCGTGGTACTTCGCGGCCATGCACACCAGCACCGACGCCTTCGAGAAGCGCGGCGAGAAGGGCGTGCTCTTCACCTACGGCGACGAGGGCGTGCCCCCCGCGCT
Organism: Longimicrobium sp.; assembly: GCA_035691085.1. Lineage (GTDB taxonomy): Bacteria > Gemmatimonadota > Gemmatimonadetes > Longimicrobiales > Longimicrobiaceae > Longimicrobium. The sequence continues at coordinate 10,403 of DASSJS010000466.1, read as the reverse complement.
CACCCGCGAGCACATCCGCACCGTGTTCGGCACCGACCCCGAGCGCGGCTACACCACCGCCGAGCTGCTGGCGATGGCGCGCCGCGCCTGGGACGTGTACCACCTGGTGATCCTGGAGGGGAGCCACGCGCGCTCCCGGCCGCAGGTGCTGGACGAATGGCGGGCGCTGCTGGGCCAGCACGCCATCCCGGTGCACGACTACCGCAAGCTGGGCGAGATCATCGTGAGCATCCTGCAGGTGCGGCAGGGGCATGACGCCGCCGCGGTGGCCGGGTCGTGGAGCGGCGACACCGGCCGCGTGGTGGGCCGCGCGCTGATGGGCCTGGCGCCGCGCCCGGCCGCCGGCGCGGGGCTGGTCAAGCTGTGATAAGTGCTGAGTGCTGAGTGCTGAGTGCTGAGTGCTGAGTGCTGAGTGCTGAGTGCTGAGTGCGAACCCCAAGGAGAGGGTGATCCGGAAACTCAGCACTCAGCACCCAGCACCCAGCACTACCTTGCGCACCTTTCAACGCGGATCACGAACGATGAAGAACGCCCACGCGGTGATCGGCTCCAGCTTTGGCGACGAGGGGAAGGGGCTGCTGACGGATTACTTCTGCCAGATGTACGGCGGATGCCTGGTGGCGCGGTTCAATGGCGGCGCGCAGGCCGGCCACACCGTGGTCACGGCGGACGGGCGGCGCCACGTGTTCAGCCACTTCGGCGCGGGAACGCTGGCGGGGGCGCCCACGCTGCTCTGCCGGCGGTTCATCGCCAACCCGGTGGTGTTCGAGCGTGAGCGGGCGGAGCTGGCCGCCCTGGGGGTGGAGCCGGCCGTGTTCATCGATCCGCGGGCGCTGGTCACCACGCCGTGGGACATGCTGCTGAACGAGATGGCCGAGACCGCCCGCGGCGCCCGGCGGCACGGGAGCGTGGGGCTGGGGATCAACGAGACCGTCACCCGCAGCGAGCACTCGCCCTTTCGCCTGACCATGGGCGACGCGGCGGGCGACCCGCGCGCGGTGGAGGCGATCGCCCGGTGCGTGCGCGACGTGTGGGTGCCGCGCCGCGTGGCCGCGCTGGGGATCGGGGAGGAATTCCGCCGGCGCGAGGCGCTGGTCCGTGACGAAGGGCTGCTCCAGAACTGGCTGTGCGTGCTGGAGCAACTCCTGGAACGGACGATGGTGCAGGAGGACGCCCGCGTGCTGCACGACCACGAGCACGCGGTGTTCGAGGGCGCGCAGGGGCTGCTGCTGGACCAGGACCGCGGCACCTTCCCCTACGTGACCCGGTCGAACACCGGCATCCGCAACGTGGTGGAGATCCTGCGCGAGGTCCCCCCCGCTGAGCTGTCCATCACCTACGCCACCCGCGCCTACCTCACGCGCCACGGCGCCGGGCCGCTGGACGGCGAGCTGCCGGGCCCGCCCTTCCCCGGCGTGCACGACCGCACCAACGTGCCGCACCCATTCCAGGGCGCGCTCCGCTACGCGCTGCTCGACGTAGACACGCTCGGCGCCCGCATCCGCCGCGATCTGGCGGACGCGGGGGAACTGGCGCCGCAGCCCGGCGTGGCGATCACCTGCATGGACCAGCTCCCCGAGGTGGCCGCGTGGAGGTGCGAGGGAACCACCGTCCACGGCTCGCCCGACGAGCTGGTGGAGGCGGTGCGCACGCAGGTGGGCGGCGACACGTTCCTCTCCTACGGCCCGTGCGCCGATGACGTGATGGCCGAGGTAACGGTGGGATAGCGGATGCGGAGATGAAAGTGGCCGCAGAGGTCCAGGCTGTTGGAGCCTCGCGCAGTTTGCGAGGCTTCTCGTGGTTGTTGCTGCGGCTTCAGCCGCCGGTGGGGGCCATCGATCACCGGGGCCGGCGCGCGTCCACGATCCCGGCCACGGCACGGTCCACCGGCGATGATGATTCGGAGAGGCCGCGCACCACGCCTTTGATGTCGGCCTGCGAGCGGTTCTGGCTCATCTTCCACTTCCCCTCCAGCCGCGTGATCCGGATGCGGACGCCCACGATGGCGCGCTGGAGCTGCTCCACGTACTGCGGCGGCGCGTCGCTCACGGCCCACGGCTCATCTCGCCCGGACTCGTGCAGCGCGGTGAGCGCCTCCAGGTGGCGCCGCAGGAACGCGGGGTCGTCGGTGAATTCGAGCACACCGTAGGCGTGCACCGCCACGTAGTTCCACGTGGGCACCACGCGTCCGTGCTCGGCCTTGGCCGCGTACCAGCTGGGGGTGATGTACGCGTCCGGCCCCTGGAAGATCACCAGCGCCTCGCCCACCTCCGGCGTCCGTCCGTGATGCGGGTTGGCGCGGGCGACGTGCCCCTCCAGCGTGCCGTGCGGCCCGGCCGCGCGGTCAAGGACGAGAGGGAGATGCGTTGCGAACAGCCCCTCGGCCGACGCGGTCACCAGCGCGCCGAACGGATGCGCCTGGATGAAGCTCAGCATCACCTCGGGGCTGTGCTCGGCGTTGGAGGGCGGGATGTACATCGGCCGATCGGGACGGGGGAACGGATCTGGATTCGGTGGCGGGAGGTACGGCATCGAGTGCGCACGGCCGCCGGAACGCCGGTGATTAGCGGAAGATATCGGGCGCGTTGCCGGAAGCGAATCCTGGCCCGATCGACGGCGTGCGTGCGGACAGGTGCATGCGCGGCGGCGTGGCGATCCTCGAGATCAGGCGGATGCGGCGTTTGGGGAGAGCACGCCGCCCCACTCCGCGGGGTCCACGTCGGCGATGGACTGGGTGAACGTCCACGCGTGGCCGGCGTGGTCCAGCGCGGTGTACTGCCGCTCGCCGTAAGCGTGGTCGGCGGGCGGCTGAAGGATGCGGGCGCCGTGCTCCACGGCACGGGCATGGTGCGCGTCCACGTCATCCACCCGCACCATGGTCGATCCGCCGCGCGGCAGGGTGTCGGCCACGGGGTCTCCCTCCGCCGCCACCACCGCGCCCTCGCCCACCATCAGCTGCGCGCGGTGATCGCCGATGCGCAGCCGCTCCGCGAACCCGAACGCGCGGCAGAGCCACTCCACCGCCTCGGCCACGTCGGGGTAGGCCAGCACGGGGATCACCGTGGTGTTCGGGATGGAGCGGTTGGAGAGCATGGGCGTCAGGCGGGCCGGGGGTGTGGATACGCGATGGAGCGCGATCGGGAGAGGGGTCGGCTTCGTCGGCCCGGAGGGCATGAAAGGACGCCGGGCTGGTGAAGCCTCGTGCGGTTTGCGAGGCTTGTCGTGTGGTTGCCGCGGCTTCAGCCGCCGGTCAGCGTTCGCGGAGGTACGCCAGGACCGCGCGGTGCGACTCGGCGGTGGTGTCGCCCTCGGTGGTTTGCACGTAGTGCTCGGCCCAGCCAAGCGGCGTGCCGCCCCACGCGGTGTCCACGGCGCCCGGGTCCGCGCCGGCGTCCAGCAGCACCCGCACCGTCTCCAGCGAGCCCGACGCGACCGCGTGGTGCAACGGCGACGCGTGCGGGTACAGGTGCTCGCTTGGGCGGCCGGCGTCGGCGCTCGCGGCCAGCGCGCGGCGCACCCCGTCGGCCCGGCCGTTCAGCGCCGACAGCACCAGCGCGTACTGCCGTTCATCGTCTCCCGCGGCCTCGGCCAGCCGCGCGGCATCGTCCCACCGGCCCAGGCACAGCGCGCTGCCCAGCGTGAGCGGCGCGCCGCGGGCCACCAGGTGCCGCGCGGCGCGGAAGTGCCCGTTCACCAGCGCGTTGTCCACCGCGCGCTCCATCCGCGCGCCCGCGTCGAGCAGGATGTCGATCAACTCCGGCTGCACGGTGTAGCGCGCGGCGACCGGCGACCAGCAGACCAGCTGCAGCGCATGGCTGGTCTGCTCGTGCAGCGTCTCGGGGCCGTACCGGCGCACGGCGGCCACCAGGGCGCGCGTCACGTCGAGCACGTTGGGCGGGAGCGTGCCGGTGCGCACCGGGTCTTCGGCGACGAACCAGAGCAGGTACGGGCGCTGGAAGAAGGAGTCGAGCGCGCCCCCCACCTGGCCGCGCAGCCACTCGCCCGGCGCCTCCAGCCGCTCGCGCGCCAGCCGGGGATGCGCGTCGAGCATCCGCTCCAGCGCCGCCACGTCGCCCGTGTCCATCGCGGCCACGGCATCGCGAAATAGCGTGTCCAGCGACTGATCCTCCATCATCCCCTCAATCCCGTGCGCCGGCGGCGTACGCCGCGTAGCCGATCACCTCGCGCGCGGTGGAGTACAGGCCGCGCGCCTCCCAGTAGCGCGCGTGGGCCGAGTACACGCGCGCCACGCCCGCCCGCCGGCAGCGGGGGACGTGGAAATACTGCGACACGCCACCGCGCTGCTTACGCTGGTCCGGCTTGCTGATGTCGCGACTCCCGATCGAATGATTGCGATCCACATCCAATCGTGACATTGCCCAGCCCCGCGTTATTCCGGCTGCCAGGTCACGGCGTGGCGTTTCATGATGGCGCCGAGCGGCACCGGCTGATACCGGAGTGCGATGCCGGCCACCTCCTCCGGCGGCAGGTCGTCCGGATAACCCCGCGAAGCCGGATGGAAACCGAGATCTGGCACTGTCGGATCGGGAACGTTGGCCATCAGCAGCTCCAGCCAGAACTCGATCTCCCACGCGGCGCCGAGGCCGGCGCGGATACGCCGTACCAACTCGGCCAGCTCGTCGCGGCCGATGGCGGCAGTGCGGCGGACGGACGGCCGCGCGAGCTGCGTCCGCACCCAGCTGTCGTGCCCGGCTCCCTCGCACACACCCTGGAAGTCGGCGAACGACAGCTCCGTGCCGGCGAGCCGGTTGAAACCGGCCACGAGTCCCCGCTTTTCGTCTTCCGTGCCCGTGAACCCGTCCAACGCTTCGGAGAGGGCGCGCAGGTGCTGGACGGTGGCTTCGTTGAGCACGGGCGGCGTCAGTGCGTCGTGGTTCATCGCCCCCCTGATCCGTGCTGAGGAATGATGGGCCAGTTCCCTGGCTGCACGTACCGGATCCACTCGCGGATCACGGCGGCGAACGCGGCTCGCTTCGCTTTCACATCATCCAGGTCCCGGAACTTCACCGTGGCGCGGTCGGCGGAGAGCCACTGCAGGAGGCCGTCCGGGTCGGCGACCGCCATCCCCGCGGCCAGGTCGTCGCGCTTTTTCGCGCCGGTGTGGAGGATCACCTGCACGCCGTCTTTCGCGCGCAGGTGGAAGGTGGCGAACCACTCGCCGGTGCGGAAGCTGGGTGCGTTCCACTTGATCCCCTCGCCGATCGCCGCGTCCGCTCCGAGGATGGCCTCGCGCGCGGCGCGGATCGCCGCGACGGACGGGTGGTCGAGCGTGGCGAGGAATTCTTCCACCATGGGTCGCGCGGCGGCGCCGGGGGGCGTGGCCATGGCTCAGGCCCGCGTGACGCCCATCGGCATCGGCGCCACCTCGAACGAGAACCCGCGGCCGGACTGGATGGTGGGGTCCGCGTCGGTGAACGCGCGGACCTCGGCCTCGCCACTGAAGTTCACGATGCCGATGCCGTACGCGCCGCGCGGGTCGGCCACCAGGCCGAACGCCACCACGTGTCCATCGGCGATGCCCTGCTGCCAGTGCGCGGCATGCTGCTGCATCAGCTGCATCTCGTCGGGCGTGATGGTCTGGACGAAGTCTTCGCGAGGCGGCAGGAGCTTGCAGAAGTAGGTCATGGCGCCAGGAACGTTGATGGGATGGGGCCGCGTCGCGCGGACGCGGAATCTTCGGGCTTAGCGGCCGCGCACGCACCCGCCGTCGCCGTGGCGCACGAACACGCGCCGCACATAGCGCCACCCGGCCGCATCGCGCGCGAACAGGTACTGGTTCTCTTCGATGTAGAAGTTGAGATCGCCCGTCCGCGTAATTTGCTGGCGGTACCCCACCATCACGTGCGCGCTGTCGGCGGTCACCGTCGCGCGCGGGATGCCGATGTGCAGCGACAGGTCCGAGCCGCGCTCGCGGAAGCCGAGCCGCGCGTCGCGGGCGATGATACGCGCCACCGCGCCGAGTCGAGCGGCATGCCGGAGTGGTCCCACACCCGCGGTTCCTCGCCGCGCTCGCCCCTGAACAGCGAGTCGGCCAGCACGGTGGCCACCGCCCGCGCCAGCCCCGTGTCGGCCGCAGCCGCCTGCGTGGCGAGCGGGTGCGCGGCGGCGCAGCAGAGTGCCAGCGCAATCAGCAGGATCGGCTTACGTCCCGTCATCGGCATTATCGAAAAGACCAGGCTGTTGGAGCCTCGCGCGGTTGGCGAGGCTTTTCGTCGTTGTTGCCGCGGCTTCAGTCGGCGATGCGGGGAGCCCGGTGCCGGGGCCTCAGGACGCTCACGGCTCGCACTTGGGGCAGCGGGCCAGCACCTGCGCGGCGTCGGGGACCTCGCGCTGGGCCCAGGCGCGCAGCGCGGTCTTCATCTCGGCGCAGAGCTGGCGGGCGCCCTTGGCCTTCAGCCGGCCGGGGCGGCGGTCGCGGTCCACGTCCTTGCAGCGCGCGCGGTGCAGCATGGGCGGGTGCCGCGCGCGAAGCGCCAGCACGAAGCCGTCGGGGTGCGTGTTCAGCCACCACGAGTAGCCCGCGTCGTCGTCCGGGAACTCCTCCACGTCGGTGAACGGATCCGGCGAATCGGCCATGCGAAGGTGCTCCCGGGGTGTGCGTCTCTCACGGGTGGGCGGCGGAGATACGCCGCGGAACGATTGAATCTACCGCGCCGGCCCCGTTCCGTCGCCGGGGCGGGCCAGGGTCCGCGGACGCGCGGCGGCGCTGCTACTCCGGCAGCTCCCACGCGGGGTTCCAGGCGACCTCCCACAGGTGGCCGTCGGGGTCCAGGAAGTGGCCGCCGTAGCCGCCCCAGAAGCGGGTGCGCGCGGGATCGGTGACGCGCGCGCCGGCGGCGGCGGCCTGCGCCATCACCGCGTCCACCTCGTCCTTCGAAGCGACGTTGTGGCCCAGCGCCAGCTCCGACGGGCTGGGCGGCGAGACGGGGACGCCGGCCTCCTTCGCCAGCGACGCGCGGGGATACAGCGCCAGGATCAGCCCGCCGCTCATCTCCACGAACACCACGGCGCCATCCTCGAACTCGGTGCCCACGATCCCCTTCGTGGGCAGCCCCAGCCCGTTGCGGTAGAAGGCGAGCGAGCGCTCCAGGTCGTCCACGCCCAGCGTGACCACCGTGATCCGTGGCTTCATCCCGATTCTCCGGTAACGGTCAGCGTGGCGCTTCCTCCACGAAGCGGTAGCTGCCGTGCGAGTCGTAGTCGATGCCGTGCTTCCTCTTCAGCTCCTGGATCACGGCCAGCTGCCCGCGCGTGTGCGGGCTGGCCACGCCGTCGCCCAGCGGCTCGCAGGTGTGCAGCAGGATCTCCTCCAGAAGGCTGTTCACGCTCATCCGCTTGTGCGCGGCAAGGTCGTGCAGCAGCGCCGCCAGCCGCTTCTCCAGCCGCACCGGCACGTCCACGCGCTCGATGGGGATGGGCGGGCCGATGTTGAACAGGGGGTGCCCGAAGGTGAGGTGGTAGCCGTGAAGGTCGCGCACCGTGTAGTCGCGGATCCCGTACTCCCGGTCGTCCGGCGGCACCACCACCTCCACGCCGTTGCCGCGCTGGAACTCGAAGAGCGCGTCGGCGTCGCCCACCATGAAATAGACCGAGCTCCCGCTGGGGTTGGGCGTGCCCTGCTGCAGGAAGAGCCGGACGCGGTCCAGGTCCACGCCCGCGAAGGTGGGCGGCTCACCCCAGGTGAACCCGGGGCTGAACCCGAGCCGGGTGGTGTAGAAGTCCGTCGCGGCGAGCACGTCGCTCACCGCCAGCCCGGCGTGGGCCTGCTCGCAGTCGATCCGTGGGGTGCTCATCACGCCTCCGCGGGGTGACGGGAACGGGCGGTGGAGCCGCGGCGTTCAGGCCGCCACGGCCGCTTCCCGGGGGAGCGGCGGCGCGCCCACGCGCTGGCGGACGGCGTTCAGGTCCTGCACCGCGCGCACCTCCACGCAGCCGGTGCTGGCCCAGGGGAAGTGCGAGGCGATCTCGATGGCCTCGTCCATGTCGCGCGCCTCGATCAGGTTGAAGCCGCCCAGCACTTCCTTGGCCTCGGCGTACGGGCCGTCGAAGGTGGTCATCTTCCCGTTGCGGACGCGGATGGAGCGGGCGGTGTTCGCCTCGGCCAGCATCCGCGATTCGGTGAGGCGGCCGGTGCGCTGCATCTCGTCGGCGTGCGCGAAGCAGGTGCGCAGCATCGAATCCGCTTCGCCCTGGGGGAGCGTGTCCATCAGCGTGGGGTCGTTGTAGATCAGCACGATGAACTGCATGGCGGGTCCCTTGGTGTGGCGGGTGTGGCGCGCCGCCCTGCCCGGCGGCGGCGGAACGATTGCAGTCAGGTAGATACCGCAGTCAGGTAGATGCCGCTCGCTGAACGCGCAACCTTTCGGGCGCGGGACGGCCCGTGACGGGCGCGACGGCCACGGAGTGGACAAAGCGCCCGGCGGACGGCTGAAACGTGCACCGGACCGGCCACGCCGGGCAAGAGGACAGTTCCGGCATTGTGTTGATGCCGCGGCGTTGCAACCTTTCGCGGCGCTCCCGCGTTCCAAACATCCGTTCGCGCGGCATCGCCGTCCTCCTTCCCGATCCGATCCCGATCCCCGATGCGCTTTCCCTTCGTCGCGGCGCTGTCGCTCGCCGCCGCCGCGCCGGCCGTCTGCGCCGCGCAGGCGGCCGCGCCGCGCGCCGTATTCCGCGTCACGCTCCCGGCCGACTCCTCGCTGACGCACGGCGCGCCGGTGAGCGGGCGGCTGATCGTGTTCATGACCGCCACACGCCCGCGTGACGCCACCGCGCGGCTGGCGCCGGGGCTGGACCCGAAGGAGGTGTGGGTCGCCGCGCGCGAGGTGGCGGGGCTGGCCCCCGGCGCCAGCGTGGACATCGACGCCGACTCGCTCGCCTTTCCGCGGCCGTTCTCGGCGTCTCCGAACGGGCGGCGGTGGGTGATGGCGCTGCTGGACGTGGACCACAACGCCAACTGGCGCCCCTTCACCCCGGGCGACCTGGTGAGCGCGGTGGATTCGCTCGATGCCGTGGGCAACCGAGCCGCGCCCACGCGGCTGGCGCTGAACGCGCGCATCCCCGAGCCGCCCGTTCCCTCGGCGCCGGGGATGGAGGTGGTGGAGTTCACCTCGCCCCGGCTGTCGGCGTTCTGGAAGCGGCCGGTGGTGCTGCGGATGGCGGTGGCCCTGGCGCCCGACAGCGAGGCCACGCACACCCCGGCCGGGCCGCGCTTCCGCGCCGTGTATCACATCCCCGGGTGGAGCGGCGGCTACCGGCAGGGGTTCACCCGCGGCCGCGACCAGATCCGCTACATGCGCCAGGGCGGCGAGCGCGGCACCGTGCACGTCTTCCTGGACCCGCAGTTTCCCACCGGCCACCCGGTGTTCGCCAACTCGGCCAACAACGGCCCGTGGGCCGACGCGCTCACCCGCGAGCTGATCCCGTACCTGGAGCGGCGCTACCGGCTGATCCCCGAGGCGCGCGCGCGGTTCCTGACCGGGCACTCGTCGGGGGGATGGGCCACGCTGTGGCTGCAGGTGAGCAACCCCGACTTCTTCGGCGGCACCTGGTCCACCTCGCCCGACCCGGTGGACTTCGCCGACTTCACCGGCATCGACATGCGGCCGGGCTCGCGCGACAACCTCTACCGCGCGGCCGGCGGCACGCCGCACCCGTTCCTGAGGATGGAGGGGCGCGACCTGGCCACGGTGGAGGACTTCACCCGCCTGGAGCTGGTGATGGGCCCCGGCGGGCAGATGCAGAGCTTCGAGGCGGTGTTCAGCCCTCGCGGGGCCGATGGCCACCCGCTGCACGCGTTCAACCGGCAGACGGGCGCGCTGAACCAGTCCGTGCTGCGCGCCTGGGCCGCGTACGACATCCGCGCGCTGCTGCAGCGGCGCTGGGCGGAACTGGGACCGAAGCTGCGCGGCAAGCTGCACGTGATGGTTGGCGGCGCCGACACCTTCCACCTGGACGGCCCCACCCGGCGCCTGTGCGGCTACCTGCGCGGCGCCGGGAGCGACGCCACCTGCGAGATCGTTCCCGGGCGCGACCACTTCGACCTGTACGGCGCCTACCCGGCCGCCTACCCCAACGGCCTGGACTACCGCTTCGGCCAGGAGATGCAGCGCACCTTCGACGCGTCGAGGTGAGCGTGGAACCCTGAGCTTCAGCGAGGGGCCGTCTTCCTGATTTTCAACGCAGAGGGAGCAGAGGGAGCAGAGGAACTTCATCGCAGTTCCTCTGCTCCCTCTGCTCCCTCTGCGTTGAAAAAAGGTTCATCGCGGATTTCGATGCAGCAGGTCTCCTGCTCGCGCCGATCCGATCGACGAGTGGCTGCAGGTGGCGCTCGCGCTGAGTATCGAAAGGTTTTGGAGAGCCCCCCTCGCCCCGGCGGCCAC
>DASSJS010000465.1:0-2417 GCA_035691085.1 Longimicrobium sp. | reverse complement strand
CGGGAGCTGTCGCGTGAGGGATGCGCGCCCGGAGGGCCGGGACGCCGACGACACAGGCAGTATCGTGGCGGCGGTGGCCCGGCGCCGTTGGCAACAGTGGTATCGTTGCCTACGGCGCGCGCAGCCCGGCCCGGAGCGCAGCGGAGGGACACGCCCGAATCCAGCCGTTGCCCCGGAACGTCCTACGAACGACGGAGCGCCCCGCGGCCGAAGCCACGGGGCGCTCGTCTCGTGCGACGTCGAAAACCGATCAGCAGTACGCCTCGAAGGCGTGCACCAGGTCCTGGGCGATGGCGTCGGCGGTGCGGCCCTCGATCTGGTGGCGCTCCATCATGTAGGCCACGTCGCCGTCCTTCAGCAGGGCGATGGACGGGGACGAGGGCGGGTAGCCGGTGATGTACTGCCGCGCCCGCGCGGTGGCCTCCAGGTCCTGCCCGGCGAAGACGGTGGTCATCTTCCCCGGCTTCCTGTCGCTCTGCTGCAGCGCCATGGCGATGCCGGGGCGCGCGTTGCGGGCGGCGCACCCGCACATCGAGTTCACCACCAGCAGCGTGGGCTCCTTCGCCTCGGCCAGCGCCTGGTCCACCTCTTCGGCGCTGCGCAGCTCCTGCACGCCCAACCGGGTGAGCTCCTGGCGCATCGGCGTGATGAAACGTTCATCGTAGGGCATCCGGCACCTCTCCTTCGTAGTGGGTCAAAACGGCCTGTCCGGCCGATCGTTCACCGCTGTACCTTTCTCCCAATCTACAACGCCCGCAAGCCGCGTACAACACCCTCCTGCGCGGCGGCGCGTTCTCGCGATGGCTCTTCAATCCCGCGGGTTGGGCACCCACGGTACGTCTTCGACGCCGGCGCGCCTGTTGGCCAGGCGGGCGAGGGTGAAGAGCAGGTCCGACAGGCGGTTGAGGTAGATGACAACGGCGTCGGCCACCGTGGCCTGGTGCGCCAGGGTGACCACGCGGCGCTCCGCGCGGCGGCAGACGGTGCGCGCCAGGTGCAGCACCGACGCGGCGGGTGACCCGCCGGGAAGGATGAAGCTCTTGAGCGGCTCCAGCTCCGCGTCGGCCGCATCGATCCACTCCTCGAGCGTGGCGATCCGCGTGGCGTCGAGATCGGGGATGTACGGGTTCTCGCGGCCGCCGTCTTCCACCGCCGGCGTGGCCAGGTTGGCGCCGATGGTGAAGAGGTCGGCCTGCACCTGCCGCAGCCCGCTCGCCATCTCCGCCTCGCCCGCGGCCTGCAGGTGGAGGATGACCAGGCCGATGGTGGAGTTCAGCTCGTCCACCTCCCCGTAGGCTTCCACGCGCACGTGGTCCTTGGGCACGCGCCCGCCGCCGAAGAGGCCCGTGTCGCCCCGGTCGCCGGTCTTGGTGTAGATCTTCATCGCGCTCCGTTGGGGGCTGCCGCGTCCAACCCGCGGAGCGCGGCCTGGCCCAGCGTCCATTCCAGCCACAGCAGGCGCCGCAGCACCTTGCGGGGCGTCCATTCCTCACCGTCCAGCTCCAGCCACAGGTCGCGGCGGGCGGGGTCCAGGTGGCCCAGGTGCTGGACGACCAGCGCCATCGCCGTGTCCAGACGGCCCAGCGTGGCGTCGGGCGTTTCGGCCATCGGCGTGGCGCCCAGGCGGCTGAGTGTCCACCACTGCGCGCGGGCCAGCTCTTCCAGCACGTCGCGCACGGCCAGCCCGCCCTCCACCGGCGCATCGAGCGCGGCGTCGACCTCGCGGCGCGGGATGGCGCGGATGCGGGCGAGCACGCGCCCGCGCAGGTCGCCCAGCAGCCGCACGCCGCGCTGCAGCTCGTCGTCGGCCAGCGGGCGGTACTCGGCCTTGAAGAGCGCCACCGTCTCGCCGCCGGAGACGGCCGCTTCGGTGGAGATCCACTCGTCCACCGCAATCTCCAGCTCCGCATCCGCGGGCGGCACCGGCTCGCGGACGGACTGCAGGAAGCGCAGCCAGTCGATGTACTGCCGCTGGAACGCCTCCACGGCCTCTTCCATCGACGGGCCGCTTCCGGCGCACCCGGCGCCGTCGAGCGCGAACGCCCAGCAGTGGCCGTCCGCCCCCTGCTCCACGCCCACGGAAACGCGGGGGGATGATTCGATGTGCATCGAATGCCTTTGTTCACCCGTGGCCGATAACAGCACGGCGGGATGATGATGTATCTCGTGGAATGCGAGTGAACTCGCGGCTACAACGGCACGCAGTCCGCCTTCGCGGACTTCGGACCGGACGCGAGGGAGGCGATGGGTCGCTCCCGCGGCACCGCGCCCCCTCCGCTCGCTCAGGCTCGCACCTCCCCCGTATCGGGAGAGGGGGGCGGCCTCGGCGCTGCTGCGCGTCGGGGGTTGGCGGCTCATGCCGCGGCGGCCCCCCTCCCCGGCCCTCCCCCGCGCTCCGCGGGGGGAGGGTGACGCAT